>CAYQYG010000240.1:0-8009 GCA_964421485.1 uncultured Polyangiaceae bacterium
GGCGGCGGCGGGATCACCGGCGGCGGATGCTCGCTGGCCATCAGCTCCGACGCGAGCTCCTCGAGCTCGCCGCTCTGCGCGGACGGCTTCGGCGGGATCGCCGGGCGCCGCGGCAGCGACGGCGGCACGCGGGCCGCCGAGCGCCCCTCGTCGCGCAGCTTCGGCGCCGAGGTCACGACCCCGTCGTCGACCTCGGCCGGCGGCGCGTCGAAGAGCATGTCGAGCAGCGCGTCGCCCTCCGGCTCCCCGGTCGGCGTGTGGCGCACCGGCACCGGATCCCGCGAGAACATCTGCTTCAAGCCGCCCACGCTGGGCCGATCACCCTCGGTCTCCCGGATCGACTCGATGAGCTCGTCGGGGATCTTGGCGAGGAGCGTGGCCTCCTCGACGTCGGCCTCGGAGACCGCCGCGCCGTACATCGCCGGCGGCGGCACCGTGGCCTTCTCGCCCGTGGGCTCCTGCGGGGCGTCGTCGTCGCCCCCCTCAAGGCTCTTGGATTGATCGTTGCTCACCGGACCCCCATCCCGAGCTTCTTGCGGAGCTCGAGGTAGCTGGGCGAAAGGACGAACGCGAGCAGGCGCCGCGCCCGCTCGCTCTCGGCGACCATGCCGCCGAGCTGCTCGCGGGGCGTGCCGAGCACGTCCGAGAGGACCAGGGACACGTCACCGGCCGCGATCACGGCCATGCGATCGATGCTCCGCCGCGCGGCGTTGGCCCAGCGGTGCGCGTCCTGCCCGCTCGAGGCTATCCGCTGGCAGACCTCGGGGATCGCCTTGCGGACCTTGCGCGAGATCTCGCGGTGGATCGCGCGGGAGACCTCGCCGTACACCGCGTACTGCGGCTGCGGCATCGCGATCCCGGCCTCGTTGCTCGCGGCGATCACCAGGGACGCGACCGTGTTGTCGTCGCGCGTGCGGAGCGAGGTGATCCCGCGGCGCAGCGCGAACGCCTCGCGCGCGATCGCGGAGCGCGCGGCCGCGTCGAGCGGCGTCGTGATCTTCGCGCCCAGCACGAGCGCGGGCAGCTCGCCCGCCACGCCGGTGACGGCCCGGCCATCCTTCCCGCCCACGTAGAGCTCGAAGTCGCCCTCGAAGCTGAGCGCGCCCATCCACTCCGCGACGGCCACGCGCAGCGGGTGCCCGCCGCGCGCGTCGATGCGGTCCTTCTTGGTGACGCCGAGCGACACCAGCGACGGGCCGAGCGCCATGCTGACGGTCTCGGCCATCATCGCGAACAGCTCCGCGATCGGGCCGGTGTCGAGCGGGTCCGCGATCTCGGCCATCGCCTTCGCGTCGAGCGCGATCTGCGGCCGCGCCGGGACGCGGGTGTCGATCTTCTTGAGCTCCGCCGAGATGTCCTCGTCGCCCTTGCCGAGCGCGACGAGCGCGCCGAGCGTCGCCTGCCGCAGCGCAGCGTCCTGCCCCGCGCCCGCGATCTTGGCGAGCAGCCCCACCCGCGGCGCGTCGCACGGGTTCGACGCGAGCGCCTGGATCAGGGTCGACTTGGCCCGGCCGAGCATCTTCGTCCGGAAGGCCGCGTCGAAGCTCGTCGTGAGCACCAGATCGATCGCCTCGCCGTCGTCGGGCGACTCGTCGAGCAGCCGGTTCACGGCCCTCTCGGCGCGCAGCGGCTTCTGCATCTTGTCGCGGTAGATCGCCATCGCGAGCCGCGCCGCCTCGATGCGCCCCGCCGCGGAGTCGCGCTCCCTCATGAGCTCCTCGAGCAGGCTCGTCGCCTCCTCCCACGCGCCGACCTTCACGGCCACGCGCACGAGGCGCTCCCGCACGACGAGCGTGGAGAGCCCCGCCTTGTGGAGCCCGACCAGCACGTCGAGCGCCCTCCTGTGCTCGTCGATCTTCTCGAAGGTGTCGACCGCGGTGATGCCGGACATGAGCCGCTGCTCGCCGGGCGCCTTCTTCACGCGCGACAGCTCGGCGTAGAACGACGCCGCCTGGCCGAGGTCGCCCTTCGCCTTCGCGATGTCCGCGGAGAGCGCGAGCGCGCCGACGTGATCCGGCTCGAGCAGCACGACGTTCTCGAGCGCGGTGAGCGCCTCGTCGAGGCGGCCCTTCTTGCGGAGCACGCGGGCGCGCTCCCAGAAGAGCTTGCAGATCTCCGCCTCGTTCTCGGCGACGCCGAGGCGCCGCTCGATGATGTCGAGCAGCCGGTCGTCCTCGTTGCGGGCGCGCACCCGCCGGAAGAGCCGGTCGAACGCCACGCTGCGCCCCGCGTCGCGCGCGAACGCGCGATCGAACGCGATCTCCGCGTCGTCGTGGGCGTCGGTCTGCTCGAGCAGGATGACGCCCGCGCTCTCCCAGAACTGTGCGCCGCGCGCGTCGTCCTTGCAGCGCGCGCCGAGCTGCGCCGACGCGAGCGCGGTCGACACGGGATCACCGAGCGCCTCGGAGGCCGAGCGGACGCCCTCCCACGCCGCGACGTCCTCGGGCCGGTGCTCGACGACGGTGCGGAACGCGGACAGCGCGCGCTCGGTCTCGCCGGCGGCGAGATCCGACCAGCCGGCGAGCGCGATCGCGTCGAGCTGCGCCTCCTGGCCGAGCGCGCCTCCGAGCCCGTGCAGCGCGGCCCCGCGGCGCCGCGGATCGCAGCCGGGCAGCGCGAGCTCGAGGTTCACGAGCTGCGCCGCGGGCTGCTCGCCGACGACGAACGGCTGCGGCTGGCTGGGCCGGTCGAGCAGCCCGACGATCGCCGCCGACGCCTGGATGGCCGCCCGCGCGTCGCCCTGGAAGTGCGCCGCCGCGGCACGCCGCGCCGCGACCTCCGCCTCGCGATCCTCGGCGGCGAGCGCCGCCCCGATCCACTCGAGCGTCGCGTGGAGCGCCGGGTCCGCGTCGACCCACGCGGCCGCGCGCTGCACCGAGAGCGCGCGATCCTGATCGATCACGCGCGCCAGCCGGAAGCGCTCGGCCCGCGCGATCGCCGCCGCGCCGGCGCCGAGGGCCTCGATCTGATCGAGCGCCTGGTCCACGAGCGCGCGGTTCTCCGCGGCCGGCGCCCACAGGAGCCGCCCCAGCGCCGCCGCGATCGCGAGGTCGCCCGTCGCGCCCCCCTCGACCGCCTCCAGCGCCGCGAGCGCCTCGCTGTGATCGCCGCCCTCGCCTCCGCCGAGCTCGAGCCCGAAGCGCTCCAGCGCGAGCGCCGTCGGATCCGCGCCCGCGTCGGCCGCGACCTCGAGCGCGCGGCGGCGCCCCTCGAGCGTGTCGGGCTCGTCGCCGCGCAGCGCCCAGGTGAGCATCATCGCGCCCGCCCGCGGCGCCTTGCCGCGCGCGGCCTCGAGCTCCTGGATCGCCTGCTTCCGGTCCCCTACCCGCCAGAGCAGGATCGCCGCCTCGATGTGCAGCGCCGCCGCGAGGTCCTCGTCGTCGATCGCCGCCGCGCACGCCGCGAGCGTCGAGGCCGCGTCGGCCGTGCGCCCGGCGCGCCGGTCGAGCTCGGCGAGGAACACGCCGACGACCTCGTCGGCCGCCGACGCCTCGAACAGTGACCTGAGCCGCGCGCGCGCCCGGTCCAGATCGCCCGCGCGCGCCGCCCGGAGCGCCGCGACCACGTAGAGCCCCCGCGCGCTCTCCTCCGGCTCGACCTCCGCGAGCGCCTCGATCGGATCCGGCGATCGCGCGGGTCTCGGCGGCGCGGCCTCGCCCTCCTCGCCCTCCGCCTCGGCGCGCCGACCGCGGACGAGCTCCACCGCGTACGCGCCCAGCGCGCGCCCGAGCCACGCGGTCGGCCCGGCCGCCGCGAGCTTCGCGAACGCCTCCGCCGCGCCGGCCGCGTCGCCGCGCGTGAGCCGCCCGCGGCCGATCTCCAGCCAGAGGCTCGCCTCCTCACCCGCGTCCGGTCCGGCCGCGAGCAGCCGCTCGGTCGCCTCCTCGTACCATCCCGCGTCGCCGCGGAGCGCCGCGAACGATCGGCCGAACCGCGCCAGCGTCGCCGCGTCCACGCCGGCCGCGCCCGCCCTCGCCAGCGCGGCCTTCGCCGCCGCCGCGTCCTCGGTGCGCGCCGCCCACACGTAGGCCGCGAGCAGGTGCGCGCGCCCCTTGGCCTCCGCGTCCGAGAACGCGTGCGCCATCGACTCGAGCGATCCCGCGAGCGCCGCGGGATCCTGCCCGTCGCCGAGCAGATCGAGCTCCAGCGCCCGCGCCGGGATGCACTGCGGATCCGCGGTGAGCGCGCTGCGCAGCGCCGAGAGCGCCCCGTCGCGATCACCGGTCAGCGCCGCGGCCTCCGCCACGCGCAGCCAGAGCGCCGCCGCGCCCGGCCCCGTGATCGGCGCCCGCTCTTCGCCGCCCTCCGCGGCGCCGCTGCCCCGCTCGAGCTCCGTCCGCGCCAGCGCCGCCGCCGCCTCGGCCTCGCCGGCCGCCTCGAGCGCCGCGATGCGCGCCCGCGCGAGCACCGGCGAGTCGGGCAGCTTCTCGGCCGCGCGCTCGAGCAGCGACGCGTAGCCGGCGCCCGCGCGCTTCTGGAGCTCCGCCGCGCGCAGCCACGCGTCGGCCGCGTGCTCCGGCTTGCGCATGTACCGCGGCACGCCGTTCGCGTCGCCGCGCGCCTCGTCATCGATCGCCTCCGCGAGGAGCTCCGCCTGCCCCTCGAGCGCGCGCGCCATCGCCTCGACGTTGTCCTCGCGGCGCGCGATCGCCTCGAGCGCGAGCTGCGACCGGAACCGCGCCCGCCCCTCGAGCGCCGCCGCCGCGTCGAGCAGCTCGTACGCCCGCTCCACGTTGCCGCTGCCCGCGGACAGCTCGGCCAGCTCGATGAAGAGCAGCGCCTTCCAGGTCGGATCGCTCGCGAGCTCCGCGCGCGCCTCGATGGCCCGCATCCGCCCCGCGACGTCGCCGTCCTTCGCCGCGATGAGCTCGAGCTCGAGCCACGGCGCCGCGTCCTCCGGGTTGCTGAGCGCCGCCTCCTCGAGCGCCTCCTTCGCGCCCGGCAGGTTCTTCTCGTGATCCTGCAGGTACGCCGCGCGCTCCCAGAACGCGCGCGCCCGCTCCTCCGGCGTCGACGCCGCGCGCGTGAGCGCGTCGAGCAGCTTGCCGAGGTTCTTGATCGACTTGCGCCGCGTGAGGATGCGGACGAGCGCCTCGAGCGGCTCGCGGAACTGCGGGTCCGCGTTGAACGCCGCGAGGAAGTCCCTCGCCGCGGTCGGCTCCTCGCCGCGCGCCTCCTCCAGCGCGCCCAGCTCGTGCAGGAGGAGCGCCTGAAGCTGCCGATCCTGCTGCTCGGCCTGCTCCGCGCGGAGCCGCGCGATCAGGGCCGTCATGCTCTCCGTCTGACCCTGGGGTGCCTGGACCGTCATTTCGCTCGACACGCCTCCAATGGGGACCCTCGATGTGCGCCACGCATGACGAGGGCGGAGAGTATCGAAACGGAGCGCGCCGAGTAAAGCGCGCCAAGCAGGGAAAATGTCCGTGGGTTCGCGGAGTGAGCGCGCGTGAGCGTCACCGCCGATCCTGCGGGACACGAGGACGCGCGCGCCCGCGCCTCACGCCCCACGCCCCACCGGACCGGAGAGGAGAGGGGAGAGCGCGGGGCGCCCGGCGCGAGGTCGAGGAGGGAACGCGCGCGCCCGAGGGGCGCGCGGCGGGGCTACGCCTTCCCTAGCAGGGCGTCGAGCTTCTCGTTCACCTTCGACTCGATCATGCCCTTCATCGCGCGGAGCAGGAAGGGGAGGTCGATCTCGACCCGCACGGTCGAGCCGTCGACGGTCACCTTGCCCGTCGCGCCCTTGGCGGCGCCGCTCGGCGCGTCGAAGCCGATGACGTCACCCTGCCACTGCCAGCGGATGCCGAGCTTCTCCTGCATGCTCTTCGCCAGCTCCTCGGCCCGCTTCTTCGCGTCGTCCTTGCTCAACGTGTGCTGCCGGCGGATGTCGATCGTCGCCATTCCCGTATCTCCTGTGCTTCTGTCGTCGCGCCCGCGGCGCCCCACGCTCGTCGTCCGATGCGGACCCGCGTCCGTTGCCCCTCTTACTCGATCCGGCGCACGATCCAAAACCCGCGCGGCGTGTCGACCGGACCGCCCACGCCCCCCTTGGGGAGGTTGAAGAGCTCGAACTCCGGCGCCGGCTCGAGGATCCCGCGCGGCATGAAGCCCAGATCCTCGCTCGAGCCCTTGTCCCCCTTCGCGACCGTGGCCTTGAAGTCGGCCTTCGCCTCCTCGGCGAGCTGCTTCGCCAGGGTGAGCGCGGCGTCGCGCGGCCGCGTCGTCGGCGGCGCGCCCTGTGCCCCGCGGTACTGCACGAGGATCACCCCGAACCGCACCCGCTTGGGCGCGTCGGCCCCGAGCGGGGGCGGCGCCTCGCCCGACAGGAGCGTCCCGCCCGCGTCGACCTTCTCGACCGTCGGGGCGCCCGGCTCCTCGGCGCGCCCGCCGCCCTCGCCGGCGTCCCGCGGCGCCCCGCCCTCCGCATCGGCGTCCGCGCCCGCGTCCGCCCCGGCCGCGACCGGCTCCGGGCCGCCGCGCCGCTTGTCGCCGCCGCCCACGATGACGAAGACGACGGCGCCGGCGAAGAGGACCGAGAAGAGGAGCACCGTCCACCGCTGCATAGGCGGGTCCGGCGTTAGCACAGTTCGGGAAGGATTGGCGAGCGCTGCGGGCCCGAGCGCCCCCTCCCCGGCGCGTGGGGGACCCGGGATCCGGGCCGGGCGCTCTGCACGCCACGCCGCAAGCCAGGGACATCCTACGGTTCTTCCATCCTCTCGCAGGAATCCGTCACGCGGAGCGCGCACCCTGCTAGTAACAAAGTCGGATTTCGGGTTACCACCGCGCGCGGGCCGGGCGAGCTGAGGCAGCGCCGGCGGGGAAACCTGCGGCGCCCGTATCTGGGTCGGAAAGCATGGTCAAGGTCGAGTGCGACGGGTGTGGATCGCCGTACCAGGTCGACGAGAAGCGCATCCCTCCGACGGGGCTGAAGATGCGCTGCCCGAAGTGCGGCACGAGCCTGCTGGTACGCAAGCCGGGCGCCGAGCCGCCGGCCGAGGCGGCAGGGCTGACCTCCGGGGCTCCGGTCGGGGCTCCCGCCAGGCAGGCGCCGGCGCAACAGGACGCCGATCTGCCCGCCGTGGTCTCCGGGGGGGCCGCGTTCCCGGCGATCGCTCCTCCTCGCCGCGGCGGCAAGTCGACGCAGCTCGGGCCAGGCGGGCCGCCCCCTGCGCCCGTCCCGGCGTCCACGCCCGCGCCCGAGATCCTCACGAACGTCGGCCTTCCGGACGTGGCGGACCCGCGGAACAAGAAGACGGCTCCGCAGCGGCGCAGCTTCGGTGAGATCGATCTCATGGTCGATCTCCCGTCCGTGGACGGAGAAGAGGCGATCCCGGAGCCGCCGCCGCCCGAGCCCGCGGGCCTCCCCGCGCCGCGCGCCGCCAGGCCGCCTTCGCCCGCCGGCCGCATGGGAGGCCGCACAGCGCCCGCGACGCCGGACGCCCTGCACAATGTGCCCCCGCGCCCGGCGCCTGCGCCCTCTGCGCCTGCAGCCCCGCCGGCCCCGCGCAGCTCCGAAGCGGACCTCCCCTCGCCCCAGCGCCCCAAGCCCAAGGCGCCGACCCCGCGGGCGCGCACGCTCTCCTTCGGCCACCTCGATTTCGCCGAGGAGGAGGTCAAGGAAAAGGTCGCGTCGGCGCGCGGCCGCACGCTCTCGTTCGGCCAGCTCGACCTCTCCGCCGGAGAGGACGAGGAGGGCTTCCCGGCCGAGGAAGAGCCGGCCCCGGCGCCCGAGACCAATCTCCCGGCCCCGCGCCGTCGCGGCGGCGCGACCGCGTCGTTCGGCTTCGGCGAGCTGGAGCTGCCCCTGGAGGGCGAGGCCGACGACGAGGGCGAGCTGGAGCTCCCCGCGCCGACCCCGGGAGCGGGCCTCCCGGCCGCCATCGCTGGGGCAGGGCTCCCGGCGCCCGCCGGAGCAGGGCTCCCCACGCCCGCGGCCGCCGGCTTCCCCGCGCCCGCCACCGCCGGCTTCCCCGCGCCCGCCACCGCCGGCTTCCCCGCACCCGCCACCGCCGGCT
>CAYQYG010000240.1:8109-13514 GCA_964421485.1 uncultured Polyangiaceae bacterium
TCCCCACCGCCGCGGGCGGCACCGGCTTCCCCACCGCCGCGGGCGGCACCGGCTTCCCCACCGCCGCGGGCGGCACCGGCTTGCCGGCGCCGCCGCCGTCGTCCCCGCAGACCGCGGGCGCCGGCACCATCGTCGGCGCGGAGCTCTTCGACGAGGCGCCGCCCGGTTACGACGACTCGCGCGTCGCCGCCGCGTTCCAGGCCCCAGGCCCGCGCCCGCTCCCCCCTGTCGCCCCCGAGGCGCCGAGGACCTCCTCGCCGCCGATGGCCTCCGCCCCGCCGCCGATGGCCTCCGCCCCGCCGCCGATGGCCCCCGCCCCGCCGGCCGCCCCGCCGCGCGCGCCGGCGGCCCCGAAGGCCTCCGTACCGCCCGCGGACTTCGGCGACGAGATCGCGCTCGACGAGGCGCCGCCCCGGATCGCGACCGGCCCCGCGCCCGCCGCATACGACCCCTCGGATCGCTCCGCGAACTTCTCGGACGCGGCGGGGGACGACGGCTCGATCGAGCTCGGCGAGCCGCGGCCGACCGTCGGCGACGAGGTCGACCTCACCGGCGCGGGCACCGAGATCGGCGACCTCTCCGCCGAGCCGGAGCAGCAGAAGAAGGACAAGGCCGCATCGACCGACGAGGTCGCGCCCAAGCGGTCGAAGATCAAGCGCTACGTCGTCGCCGTCGCGGCGGCGATCGCGCTCGGCGGCGGCGCGCTCGCGCTCGTGCCCGACGTCGGCGCCTTCGGCGTCAACTTCATCAGCGACCGGCTGAACGCCTCCTCGCACGACGCGGCGCTCGCCGAGCTGCGCGCCCGCGTGCAGGGCGAGCTCGCGACGGACACCTCGGCCGCCGCGTCCGGGGCGATCAACCAGGCGCGCGCCGCGCAGAAGTCCACCCCGCGGCACCGCCCCACGAGCGCGTACGCCGCGTACGTCGCGTTCGCGCGCGGCCTGCGCTTCGGGCGCCGCACGATCGACGACACCTTTGGCAAGGAGATGCTCACCCACGCGAGCTCGGCGCAGAGCGATCTCGTCACGCTCGCGGTCGCCGCGCAGGACGCCGCGGCGGGCCAGCTCGCGCGCGCGCGCCAGGCCGCGCAGGCGCTCGCCGGCCGCCTCCCGAACGACGTCGACGTCACCGTGCTCGCGGCCGAGATCGAGCTCGCCGCCAAGGACCCCGCCAAGGCCGTCGCCGCCTGGAAGCGCGCCGTGGAGGTCCAGAAGAGCGCGCGCACCCTCTTCGGGCTCGCCCGCGCCTCGCTCGCCGCGGGCGACGCCGCGGCCGCCGAGGCCAGCGCGCGCGCGACCCTCGAGGCCTCGCAGAGCCACGTCGGCGCGCGCACCCTGCTCGCGTCGATCCTCTGGCGCGACATCGACCGCGAGCAGGAGGCCATCGACCTGCTCACCAAGGTCACCGACGACGCCGCCGTGCGCGGCGCCGCGAGCGACGCCGAGCTCGTCGACGCGTACACGCTGCTCGGCACGATCCACCTCGCCCGCTCGCGCATGTCCTCCGCGGAGCAGGCCTTCGCGGCCGCGCTGAAGCTCGACCCCCTGGCCGTCTCGGCGCTCGTCGGCAACGGCGAGCTCTTCTACCGATCGGGCCGCTACTCCGAGGCCCTCGCGCGCTTCGAGGCCGCGGTCCGCGCCGACGCCGACAGCGTCGTCGCCAAGGTCGGCGCCGCGAAGACCTGGCTCGCGCAGGAGCGCATGAAGGAGGCCAAGGACCTCCTCAAGAAGCTCCGCGAGGCGCGGCCCACCGACCCGCTCGTCAACTACTGGCTCGGCCGCACCGAGCTCGCGCTCGGCAACAAGAAGGAGGCCGAGGCCGCGTACCTCGACGCGGTCAAGGTCCCCGAGAACCGCCCCGAGATCGTCGACGCCTACGTCGCGCTCGCGTCGCTCCTGAGCAGCCTCGGCCGCAACGAGGAGGCCTCCACCCGGCTCGCCGAGGCCTCCGCCAAGTTCCCCGACCTCCCCGCGCTGCACAAGGCGAAGGCCGAGGTCGCCATGCAGACCGGCCGCTTCGAGGACGCGAAGAGGGAGCTCGAGCTCGCGCTCTCCAAGGAGGACGACCTCGGCACGCGCTTCAAGCTCGGCGTCGCCAACCGCCGCCTGCGCCTCTTCGACGACGCCGCGAAGATCTTCGATCAGGTCGCCGCGGCCGACAAGGACTACCCCGGCCTCGCGCTCGAGCGCGGCCTGCTCTTCGAGGAGACCGGCCAGAGCGAGCGCGCGCTCGAGATGTACGCCGACGCGCTCCGCAAGGCGCCGAACGACGTCGATCTCAAGCTCCGCGTCGGCTCCACGCAGGTCATCGCCGGCTACGCGACCCAGGCCGAGCCGATCCTCCGCGAGGTCCTGAAGGACCGCCCGAACTCCGCCGAGGCCAACCACTTCCTCGGCCGCGCGCTGCTCGTCCGCGGCACGAACCTCGCCGAGTCGCTCCGCTTCCTGGAGCGCGCCGCCGAGATCGATCCGAACCGCGCCGAGTACCAGCTCTACGTCGGCTGGGCCGCGAACGAGGCCGGCCAGCCGGGCCGCGCCGAGACCGCCCTGAACCGCGCGCTCGAGCTCGATCGCGAGCTCGGCGACGCCTACTGGCAGCGCGGCGTGCGCCTCCAGAAGGGCGGCGCCACGCTCGACGCGCTGAAGGACCTCAAGATCGCGCTCGAGAAGCGCCCCTCGCGCTACGAGGCCTACGCCACGATGGCCCTCTGCTACCAGGACCAGGGCAGCTGGGCCGAGGCCGAGGAGGCCTGGCGCAAGGCGATCGCCAAGAACGACAACGTCCCCGAGTGGCACTACCGCCTCGGCAAGATCTACGCGTCCCACAACAACCGCGCCGCGTCCGCGACCGAGCTCGAGAAGGCCGTCATTCTCAGCGAGGTCCCCGATCGCCCGACCCCGCCCTGGCTCTTCGACGCGCACTTCCTGCTCGCCGAGGCCATGCGCGCCACGAACAACCGCGAGAAGGCCGTCCGCAGCTACCAGCGCTTCCTCGAGCTCGCCCCCCGCGACAACGTCTACCGCAAGGACGCCGAGCAGGCGCTCGCGACCCTCGGCGCCGCCAAGGGCCCCTAGCGCCCCCCGCCGCGTCAAGTTGTCGCAGCGGGCGCTGCCGCCCAGCCGTTAGAGTCACCTCGCCATGTCCGACGCCACGACGGATCCCTCCGGCGGCATCGTCCTCCGGTGGCTCATCGCGCTGCGGTGGGCCGTCTTCGCGCTGCTCGCCGCCACCCTGCCCGTCGACGCGCTCCTCTTCGGCTACCACGTCCACTACGCCGCCGCCGTCCCGGTCCTCGCCCTCGCCGCCGCCGTCAACCTCTTCCTGATCCGCCGCCTCCGCGCGGCCGATCGCGCCCCCTCCAGCTCTGCGGGCCCGCTCGTCTCGCTCGTCGTCGCGGCCGACCTGGTCGCCATCGGCGTCGTGCTCGCCGCCTCGGGCGGCGCCGGCAACCCCTTCAGCGCGCTCTTCTTCGTGCACATCGCGCTCGCCGCCGCGCTCCTCCCCCTGCGCGCCACCATCGGCCTCGCCGCCCTCGCCGGCTGCGTCTTCGCCGCCCTCTTCGCGCTCCCTGCTGCGCCCTGCTGCCCCAACCACCCCGGCCACGGCGCCTTCTCCACGCACCTTTACGGCATGCTCGCCGCCTTCGTCCTCAGCTCGGGCCTCGCCGCGTACTTCCTTCACCGCGTCCGCCGCGCCCTCGACGACGGCGCCGCCGAGAACGCCCGCCTCCGCCGCCGCGCCGAGGACGCCTCCCGCTTCCAGGCCCTCGGCGCCCTCGCCGCCGGCACCGCGCACGAGCTCGGCACCCCCCTCGGCACCATCGCCGTGCTCGCCGACGAGGCCGCCCGCGACCCTGCCGCCTCCGACGAGGCCCGCCGCCGCGCCCGCGTCATCGCCGAGCAGGTCGAGCGCTGCCGCGCCGTCCTCGCCCGCATGCGCGCCAGCATCCGCCCTGCCGACCCCCGCGCCGGCGTCGACGTCGCCGCCGCCGCCCTCCGCGGCGTCGACGCCTGGCGCGCCGCCCACCCCGGCGCCCAGGTCCTCGTCCGCGTGCTCGACGACGGCGCCGCCGACCTCACCGTCGCCCTCGACCCCGCCGACATCGAGGCCGCCCTGCACGCCCTGCTCGACAACGCCCTGCACGCCATGGGCGGCACCACCGCCCGCGCCCCCATCGTGGTCACGATCACCGCCGACCACGGCGCCCCGGTCCTCAGCGTCGAGGACGAGGGCGCCGGCGTCCCCGAGGCCCTCGCCCCTCACCTCGGCGAGCCTTTCCTCTCGACCAAGGCGCCCGGCGAGGGCATGGGTCTCGGCCTCTACCTGATCCGCAGCCTCATCGAGCCCCTCGGCGGCCGCCTCGACGTCACCCCTCGCCGCCCTGCCGGCACCCGCGTCGCGCTCCGCCTCGCCCCAGCCAGCGCATGACCTCCGACCACCCCACCCGCCCCACGCTCCTCATCGTCGACGACGACGAGCCCTTCCGCGCGGCCCTCGGCGCCGCGCTCGACCGCCGCGGCTTCGCCGTCTCCCTCGCCTCCTCCGCGGACGAGGCCGAGCGCCTGGCCCGCGCCCAGGTCTTCGAATACGCGCTCGTCGACGTGCGGATGCCCGGCCGGAGCGGCATCGACCTGGTCGCCGCCCTCCGGGCCATCGACGACGGCACCCGCGTCGTCGTCCTCACCGGTTATGGCACCATCGCGAACGCCGTCGCCGCGCTCCGCGCCGGCGCCGTCGATTACCTCACGAAGCCCGTCGACGCATTGCAATGCGAGCAGGCGCTGCTCGGCCGCCGGCCCCCCGAGGGCGCGGACGACGTCCCCTCGCTCGACCGCGTCGAATACGAGTACCTCCAGCGCGTGCTCGCCGATTGCGAGGGCAACGTCTCCGAGACCGCCCGCCGCCTCCGGATGCACCGCCGCTCGCTCCAGCGAAAGCTATCGAAGTCCCCGCCGCGCTCGTGAGCCGGGCGCCGGGCGCGCCCCCCCGGCGTCTATCGAAACTCCTGCAGCACGTCCGCCGTCACCCCCGCACCTCGAAGCCGGACCGAGAGCCTCAGCAGCGCCCTCCGGTGGGCCCGCCGCGCCTCCGCGATGTTGCGCAGATCGAGCGGCTCGATCAGATCCGCGACCCGCAGCGCCGCAGCCTGCCCCACGATTGCCTTGAGATCGACGCACGGATCCACCGAGCGCGCGAGCACGGTGACCTCGAACAGCGCCGACACGGCCTCGCGCATCGAGAATCGGTGCACGGCCATCCGCTCCCCGCACCCGAGCGAGAGATCGATCAAGCCAGCCGAGGGGCCCGCGGCCTCGACGCCAATGCTTTCCCCGGTCGCGGGCCGCTTCTCCTCCACCGCGGCGCACGTCCCCACGCGCCTCGAAGGCGCCCCTCCGATCAGCGAG
>CAYQYG010000241.1:0-13510 GCA_964421485.1 uncultured Polyangiaceae bacterium
GGGCGCCGGCGGGGGCGGCGGCGGCGCCCCGGCGGCGGGCTGCGCGCCGCTCCCCCCGCCCGCGGGCAACACCATCACCGTCACGCCGGCCGACGCCGGCTCGCTCGGGGCCATCGCCGCCGGCGCCCAGCCGGGCGACACCATTCTGCTGGAGGACGGCACCTACCCGGTGTCCGGCGACGTCGTGATGGTCCTCGGCACGCCGGGCGTCACGCTCATGTCCGCGTCCCGCGACGCCTCCAGGGTGATCCTCGACGGCGGCGACTACCAGGCCCGCGAGATCATCCAGATCGTCGCCTCCGGCGTCACCGTCGCCCACGTCACGATCAAGCACGCCCAGGACCACCTCATCCACCTCTACCCCGGCGGCCAGGAGGACCTGAGCGGCATCCTCCTCCACGGCCTCCGGCTCGAGGACGCCGGCCAGCAGTTCGTGAAATCGAACGCCAACGAGGCCAACGCCGATTTCGCCATTGCCGAGTTCGTCGACGGGGTGACCGTCTCCTGCTCGTCGTTCATCATGAGCGAGGCCGGCCGCGCCTACGTGCCGACGAACCCGCACAACGCGAGCTACCCCTGCTACACGGGCGGCATCGACGCGCACGCCGCCGCCGGCTGGGTCGTGCGCCAGAACTTCTTCCAGGGCATCTACTGCACGGACGGCGGCTCGCCGGCCGAGCACGCCATCCATTTCTGGCACTCGGGCCGCGACCAGATCATCGAGAACAACACCGTGGAGAACTGCGCCCGCGGCATCGGCCTCGGGCTCTATTACGGCGTCGATTTCGTCGAGCGGCCCTACGCCGACGACCCGCACGCGGCGGACAAGTCGGGCTACGTGGGCAACTACGACGGCATCGTGCGCAACAACGTCGTCCACGCGGACATGCCCGAGCAGGACTCCGGGATGAGCTTCGACCAGGCGATCGGCGCCCGTGTCTACCACAACACCGTGTACCTCTCCGGCGCCGCGGCGGGGTTCTCGATCGAGTATCGCTGGCCGAACAGCATCGTCGACATGCGCAACAACATCGCGACGGACATCGCGAACCGCGGCGACGGCGCGTCGGGCACCGTCGAATCGAACCTGCTGTCCCCGCCCGCGGCCACGTTCGTGGACGCCGCGGCCCACGATTTCCACCTCTCCTCGGAGGCCGCCGCCGCGATCGATCAGGGCGTGCCGCTCCCCGAGGCCGGCCTCGACATGGACGGCGAGCCCCACACCTCCGGCCCGCCCGATCTGGGCGCCGACGAGCGGTAGAGCGGTTCGCTCCGGGCGCTCTGCGACACGCGAGCGGCTCGAAGCATCAGAGTCAGCGAGGGCCCAAAGCGACGGAGCTTTGGGCTCTGTTGTCTTGTTTTGTCTTGATGTCCAAAACCGTCGAGAAGGGAGGATTCGAAATGCGTGAATTGACCAGCGGCGAGCTGATCCAGGTGTACGGCGCGGGCAGCTACAGGCGCTCGCACGACGGGCACTGCGGGTGCGGCGACAGCAGCAAGTCGAAGAGCAAGAGCAAGTCGAAGAGCAAGTGCAGCAAGTCGAAGAGCAAGAGCAAGTCGAAGAGCAAGGGGTGCACCTGACGGGCAGCCCCTGACCGCGCCCCGAGCCGGGGCGCCGGCCACAGAATGAGCCGAGTGCTCCGGCGCGCGCCGGGGCACTCGGCTCCTATTGCTCCGGGATGCGGGGCGGCGATCGGGCGAAGAGCCCGGGACGGGAGTGAGATCATGGGGGAGAGTGCATTGGAGAGCGCGCCGGGGCAGGACGGCGCCCTCGACGACGAAATATGGCTGCTCGGCCAGCCGACGCTGCGGCAGTACGTCGACTTCGTCATGGACGCGGGCGCCGGCGGCGCCGTCGAGCGCGCGGCGCTCTGCGACGAGTGGCGCCGCGCGAACGACTACTACCACGAGCTGGAGCAGCGCGAGGCCGGCCTGGCCGATCAGGTCGAGTGTCGTGAGCTGGATCCGGCGCTCGCCCCGCTCGTCGAGGCGGTGAGGGCGCACGCCTCCTATCGCTGCACCTTCGACAAGCTGCCGACCACGTTCCACATGGTCGAGCTGGACCGGCTCGTCGTCTTCCAGAAATCCGTGACGGATAGCTTCGTCAAGATCCTCGCCTCGCGCCTCGGCGAGGACCCCACCCTGCCGGAGCTCTTTCGCTTCGCGCTGCCGCTCGGCGAGCGGGAGGCGCCCGTGCAGATCCAGCGCGTCGGCTCGCGGCGCTACGTGTTCCGCAGCGACTCCACCGATTTTCGATTCCACGAGTCGGTGCTCCTCGAGCCCCGGCAGCTCCGCGGCTACGAGTCGTTCGGGCCGATCGCGGGCGTCGTCGGCCTCGTCGTCGGGTTCGGCTCGAACTTCCTCAACGCGATCCGCGTCGGGGAGCGGCTGGTCCTGCAGAACGGCTATCACCGCGCCTGCGCGCTGCGAGGGCTGGGGATCACCCACGCGCCGTGCATCGTGCAGACGGTCACGCGCGGCGACGAGCTCGAGCTCGCCGCCAAGGGCGTCGTGGCGCAGGATCCCGATTTTTACTTCAAGACCGCGAGGCCGCCGCTCTTGAAGGACTTCTTCGATCCGAGGATTCGCAAGGCGCTCCGGGTCCGCAGGCAGGTGCGGATGATCGAGGTGAACTTCGAGGTGCGGGATTTCTTCGTCTCCGAGTGACGAGGACCCCGCTCGGCAGGCGATATGACGAACCGGACCCTCTTCCGGAGCGAGGTGCTCGCCGAGCGGAAGACGCGATGGCTCGGCACGGTGCTGCTCACGCCCCGGCCGTCACATCATGTCTCCGCCGCCTGCGCCGTCCTGGCGGCTGCCGCCGTCCTGTGCCTCTTCTTCTTCGGCGAATATCCGCGGAAAGCGCGCGTCAGCGGCTGGCTCGTGCCCGAGCGCGGGCTCGTGCAGGTGTTCGCGCCCCGGCCCGGCGTCGTCACGGAGGTCTACGTGGACGAGGGCGCGGTCGTGCAGAAGGGGGATCGCCTCTTCGCGCTCTCCGCGGAGCTCCAGAGCGCGGCGCTGGGCGCCACCCAGGTGGAGATCGCCCGCCGCCTCTCGTCCCAGCGCGAGAGCCTCGCGGCGGAGCGGCGCGCGCTCGAGCGGCTCCGCGAGCAGCGGGAGCGCTCGCTCTCCGAGCGCCTCTCCGCGCTCGCGGCGGAGCAGGAGAAGCTCGACGGCGAGATCGCCCTGCAGCGGTCACGGGTGGAGCTCGCCCAGGCGTCCGTCGCGCGCCGGCGCGCGCTGCTGAAGGCTGGCGTCGCCTCCGAGGAGCAGGTGCAGGCGGCGGAGGAGCGCCGGCTCGAGCAGGGCTCGAGGCTCCACGAGATCGAGCGCGCCCGGCTCGCCGCGCGGCGCGAGCGCTCGAGCGTCCAGGGGGAGCTCCTGGATCTCCCGCTCCGGCACCAGGCGGAGCTCGCGAGGATCGATCGCGCCGTGGCCGCCATAGAGAGGGAGATCGCGGAGGTCGAGGCGCAGCGGGAGCTCGTCGTGCCCGCGCCCGCGGCGGGCTCGGTCAGCTCCCTCCAGGCCGAGCGAGGCGGCCTCTCCGACGTCAAGGTCCCGCTCCTGAGCATCGTGCCCGCCGGCTCGAAGCTCGTCGCTCATATCTTCTGCCCGAGCCGCGCCGCCGGTTTCTTGCGGGTCGGACAGCGCGTCCTGCTGCGCTACGCGGCATATCCCTACCAGAAGTTCGGTCATTACGAGGGGAGCGTGCTCAGCATCTCCCGTTCGGCCGTGAGCCCCGGCGAGCTGCCGGCGCGGCTCGCCGGCCTCTCCAGCCTCATCGGCGCGGCCGAGCCGGTCTACCGCGTGACCGTCGGCCTCGCGAGCCAGGGGATCGACGCCTACGGCGAGGTCCTGCCCCTGCACCCCGGTATGCTGCTCGAGGCGGACGTGGTGCTGGAGAGGCGCCGGCTCGTCGAATGGATGCTCGAGCCCCTGCACACGCTCGCGGGGGGCTGGAAGCGATGAGCCCCCTCGACGCGCTCCAGATGGGCTGGCGGGCGCGGCTGCCCATGGTGCTGCAGACCGAGGCGGCGGAGTGCGGCCTCGCCTGCCTCGCCATGATCGTCGGCTACCACGGCAGCGGCGTGGGCCTGGCCGAGCTGCGCCGCCGCTTCGGGATGTCGCAGAAGGGCGCCACGCTCAAGGACCTCGTGCGCGCCGCCGACGCGCTCCGCCTGGCCGCCCGCCCGCTGCGGCTCGAGCTGCACGAGCTCCCCCGGCTCGCGACGCCGTGCGTCCTGCACTGGGATCTGAACCATTTCGTCGTGCTCAGGAGCGTGGGTCGGAAGAGCCTCGTGATTCACGATCCCGGGGAGGGCGTCCGCCACCTGTCGCTGTCCGAGGCGTCCAGGCATTTCACCGGCGTGGCGCTCGAGCTCGCCCCCGCCGGCGGCTTCGAGCGTGAAGAGAGGGCGCCGAGCGTTCGCCTGCGCGCCCTCGTCGGGCACGTCATCGGCCTGAAGCGCGCGCTCGGCCGGCTGCTCCTGCTCGCGCTCGGGATCGAGGTGCTCGCGGCGACGAGCCCGCTGTTCATGCGGTGGGTCGTGGACGACGCGCTGGTCACGGCAGACCATCACCTGCTCTCGACCCTCGCGCTCGGCTTCGGGCTGCTCCTGGCCATCAAGGTCATGCTCACCACGATGCGAGGCTGGATGCTGATCGCGCTCGGCGCATCGCTCAAGGTGCAGGGCCGCGCCAACCTCTTCTCGCACCTCGTCCACCTCCCGGCGTCCTTCTTCGAGGCGCGCCACCTGGGCGACGTGATGTCCCGCTTCGGCTCCCAGGAGACCATCCTTCAGGCGATCACGACCGATGCGGTCGAGGTCCTGCTCGATGGTCTCCTGGCGAGCGTCACGCTCGGCCTGATGTTCGTCTTCTCCCCCCCGCTGGCGGCGGTCGTGCTGGCCGGCGCGATACTCTACGGCGCGCTGCGCTGGGCGTCCTACACGCGCCTGCGCCAGGCGTCCATCGAGGCGATCGCCTGGTCGGCGCGGCGCGATACCCACTTTCTCGAGACGCTGCGGGGCATCAAGACGATCAAGCTGTTCAACGCGCAGGACGACCGCCGCAGCCACTGGCTCAACCTGCTGGTCGAGACGGTGAACCGGCAGTTGACCACCCAGAAGCTGCAGCTCCTGTTCCGCTCGAGCAGGGCCGCGCTGGTCGCCGGGCTGTCGATCCTGGTGGTCTTCATCGGCGCCAGGCACGTCCTCGAGAGCGGCTTCTCCGTCGGCATGCTGCTCGCCTTCATCGCATACAAGGATCAGTTCCTCGATCGCGTGAGCAGCCTCATCAACAAGGCGCTCGAGCTGAAGATGCTCCGGCTCCACGGCGAGCGTCTGGCCGACATCGCGCTGACGGCGCCCGAGCCGCGCGACGCGGCCGCGGAGCTCGAAGCCGGCGAGCGCCGGCCGGCGTCCGTCGAGCTGCGCAACGTCCGCTTCCGGTACGGCGAGAGCGACCCGTGGCTCCTCGACGGCGTCGACCTGCGGATCGAAGCAGGCGAGTCGGTCGCGATCGTGGGGCCGTCGGGGTGCGGCAAGACCACGCTGCTCAAGCTGCTCGCGAGCCTCCTGCGCCCGTCCCAGGGTGAGATCCTGGTGGACGGACAGCCGCTCTCGCACGTCGGCCTGGAGCGCTATCGCTCCATGATCGGCGTCGTGATGCAGGACGATCAGCTCTTCGCCGGCTCGATCGCCGATAACATCTGCTTCTTCTCCGACGCGCCGGACCAGGCGCGGATCGAGGCGTGCGCCCGGATGGCCGCGGTGCACGACGACATCATGACCATGCCGATGGGTTATGGCACGCTGATCGGCGACATGGGCACCGTGCTCTCCGGCGGGCAGAAGCAGCGCGTCTTGATAGCCCGCGCCCTGTATCGCCAGCCCGGCATCCTTCTGCTGGACGAGGCGACGAGCCACCTCGACGTGGCGCGGGAGCGCGCGGTCAACACGGCCATCGGGCAATGCCGGCCGACGCGTATCATCGTGGCCCATCGGCCCGAGACCATCCTCGCGGCAGATCGCGTCGTCGCCCTGGAGCAGGGGAGGGTGGCCGGCGATCGCCGCTCGCCGGCGGGCTCGAATCGGCTCGAGCCCCCGCCGGCGGGCCCGCCGGGCCGATGACGGGGCCCGCGGGGGCGAGATCAGCTCCGGGGGGCCATCGGGCCCTCGCGCTCGTGGCCCGGATCTTCATGGTCCGGCTCGACGTCCTGGATGCCCAGGAGCTCGTCCTTGTGCTCGCGGGTGACGAGGAGGCGGAGCGCCTCGAGCAAGGGGCGGTCCTCGTGGAGGACGTGATAGATCTGCTCGGTGATGGGCATGTCCACGCCGAGCCGCCGCGAGAGGGCGTGCGCGGCGGCGGCCGTGGAGAAGCCCTCGGCCACGGCGCGGACGCCGGCGAGGTATTCGCGGGGGCGGACGCCCTCGGCGACCTTGAGGCCCAGCGCGCGATTGCGCGAGAGCGCGCCGGTGCAGGTGAGCAGGAGGTCGCCCATGCCCGAGAGGCCGAGGAACGTCAGCGGATTGGCGCCGAGCGCGACGCCGAGGCGGGTGATCTCGGCGAGGCCGCGCGTGAGCAGCGCGGCGCGGGCATTGGCGCCGAGCTCCATCCCGTCGCACGCGCCGGCCGCGATGGCGATGACGTTCTTCACCGCGCCGCCGATCTGCACGCCGACGGGATCGACGCTCGTGTACACGCGGAACAGCGGGGCGTGCAGGAGGCGCTGGACGGCGCGGGCAGTGGCCAGGGCGCGGGACGCGACGACCACGTCGGTGGGCTGGCCCTTCGCGACCTCGCGCGCGAAGCTCGGGCCGGAGAGGAACGCGGCGCGGGCAGGGCCGAGGTCGGGGATCTCGCCCTCGAGGACCTGGGACGTGAGCGCGAGCGTGCCCTCCTCGATTCCCTTGGAGGCGACCACCACGACGGCGTCGCGGCGGAGGTGCGGCGCGACGCCGCGCGCGACGGCGCGCAGGTGCGACGAGGGCGGGACGAGCACCGCGACGTCCGCGCCGGCGACGGCCTCGGCCGGGTCGCCGGTCGCCGCGATGGCGTCGGGCAGGCGGATGTCGGGCAGGAAGAGCTTGTTCTCGCGCTGCGCCCGGATCTGCTCGACGACCTCGGGCTCCCGCGCCCAGAGCCGGACGGCGTGGCCCTGCCGGGCCGCGTGCACCGCGAGCGCGGTGCCCCACGCGCCCGCGCCGATGATCGCCATGGTGGTCATGTGTGCCTCCCCGCGGCGGCGACGCGCCGCAGTATCGGGCTAGCGCCGCGGGGCGCGGGGGGCAAGACGGCCGCGATTGGTGAAGCAGCGCGAAGCAGAGGCAAACAAGCGAGATACCAGACGACCGGGTGGCCCGCGCGGCCGAACGGCCCGACAGCAAGATAATCGGTAACGACACCTGGAATGACCACGACGTCACAATGCAGCCCCGCGCGGCGCCGAGCACCGCGGAGAGCGCGACAGGCGGCGCGCCTCCTCGGAGCGACGCCTCGGGGCCGTGCGGTCCCGCTCGGCCGCGCGTATGGCGGCATACCAGCAGGCGGTCTCGTCGCGTCTCGTCGCGAGAGCCGTTTCCGGGGACCCCGGCGCCGCGGCGGCCCGGTTCGTGGTTGCGTTCGCCGGGGCTTTTGCCTAAGTCCCTCGACGCTCGGGGCCCCGGGTCGCGCTCCCTGTGGAGCCGCCCCACGCCCCGAACCCCGCACCTCCGGATGACCAGAGCGCACCCCGCACCCCAGGCCGGCGGCCTCGACCAGCACCTACCCGTGCTCCCCGTGCTCGAGGAGCGCCGTTTCCTGTTCGTGACGGGCAAGGGCGGGGTCGGGAAGACGACCGTGGCGGGCGCGCTCGCGCTCGCGTTCGCCGCGCGGGGCAAGCGCGTGCTCGTCGCCATGTGCAACACCAAGGAGCGGCTCTCGGCCATCCTCGGGTCGGAGCCGATCGGCGACGAGGTCGTGCAGGCCGCGCGGAACGTGTGGGCCGTGAACATCTCGCCGGAGAAGGCGCTCCGCGAGTACGGCGAGCTCGTGCTCAAGGTGCGCGCGGTCGCGCACGCGGTCTTCGAGAACAAGTACACGAAGACGTTCTTCCGGGCGGTGCCGGGGCTCTCCGAGTGGGCGATGCTCGGGAAGGCGTGGTTCCACACGACCGAGCTGCTCGAGGGCGGCGGGAACCGGTTCGACGTCGTGCTGCTCGACGCGCCCGCGACAGGGCACGGCATGGAGATGCTGCGCGTCCCGCGGATCATCCTGGACGTGGCGCCGCCGGGCGTGCTGCGGCGCGACGCGGAGGCCGCGTGGGCGATGTTCCAGGACCCCGCGCGGGCGGGCGTCGTCGTGGTGACGCTGCCCGAGGAGATGCCGACCACGGAGACGGTCGAGCTCGTGGCGGGCATCCGCGGCGAGCTCGGGCTGCCGGTGCACCGGCTGGTGATCAACGGGTGCCTCTCGCCGCTGTTCTCGGCCGAGGAGCGGCGCGGCCTCCTGCGCGACGCGAGGCTGCTCGACATCGAGGCGCCGGCGCTGACGTCGCACTCGGCGGAGAGCGCGATCGTGGCGGGCGCGCGGCGGGCGATGCGCGAGGAGGTGCAGCACGAGAGCCTGATCCGGCTGCACCGCGAGATCGAGCTGCCCGCCCTGACCCTGCCGTTCCTATTCGACGAGGCCTCGACGCCGGCGGGCACGCGGATCCTGGCCGAGCGGCTGTGAGCGGCTCGACGCTCGGGGCCCCGGGTCGCGCTCCACGCGGCGCGCCGTCCGCCCCGGCTTGACGCCGGCGTGCGCCGTGATTGTGTGGAGGCATGCCGGGATCATGCCCGCTGCTCCGTGACGGGATCGCGCTGCTGGACGCGGAGCGGCTGGTCCGCGCGGGGATCGCGGAGCGGCGGGCGAGCCTCGAGCTCTCGTTCGCGGAGCTGCCGCCGCACGCCGGCTTCCTCGTGGTCGCGGGCGCGGAGGACGCGCGCGACGCGATCGCGCGGGCGCGGCTCGACGAGGAGGCGGTGTCGATCGCGCGGCGGGTGATCGGCTTCGGCGACGGCCTCGCGCGGCGGCTCGCGCGGGCCGCGCTGACGGTCGACGTGGACTCGGTGCCCGACGGGTCGGTCGTGTTCGCGGGCGCGCCGATCGCCTCGGTGGAGGGGCCGTTCGTGGAGGTCGTGCTCGTCGCGGCGCTGATCGCGCCGGCGATCCGGCGGGGGACGGCCGTGGCGACGCGGGCGGCGCGGCTGCACGCGGCGGCCGGGGGCGGCCTCGTGATCGACGGCGCGGCCGCGCGCGCGGCGACGGCCGCCGAGGCGCTCGCGATCGCGCGCGCGGCGCACGGCGGCGGCGCGGCCGCGACGACGTCCGCGCTCGCGGCCGCGGCGCTCGGCGTCCCGTTCCGCGCCGAGCCGATGATCGACCTCGGCGCGCTCTCGCCCGTCGAGGCGCGCTCCGACGAGGGGTGGGGGCCGCCGTCCATGGATCGCCTCTTCGGCCTCGGCGGGCGCGACGAGGAGGCCCTGCTCGTCGAGGCGAGGCGCCGCGGCGTCGGCGCGGGCGGCTGGATCGCGTCGGGGCTCCTGGACGAGGGCGCCGCGGGGATCGCGCTGCGGTGCGATCTCGTCGCGCTCGAGCAGGGCGGCGCGTGGGCGCCGCGGCGCGGGGCGAGCGATCGCGGCGACGTCATCCCGGGCCGGAAGATGGTCGCGCGCTACGTCGACGGCGCGGGGCGCGCGGTGGCGGACGTCGTGCACCTCCTGCACGAGCGGATGCGGGCGCCGCGCTCGCTGGGCGCGGCGAAGCTCTCGCCGCTCGCGCGCGCGGTGATGCGCGGCGGGCACGCGCTCGAGGCGCCGGAGCCGGCGCGCGCGGGCCGCGAGCGCTCGATCGCGGCCCGGCAGGCGCTCCCGCCCGCGGTCGCGCACCTGCGGGCGCCGGCGCGCTACCCCGTCGAGCTCTCCCCCGGCGTCGTCGCGCTGCGCGACGCCGCGGCCGCGGAGGCCGAGGGCTGATCCGCCGCTACATCTGCGCGTCGATCAGCGCCTGCGTGAGGATGTAGTTCGCGATCAGGATCGTGACGCAGCTCTCGACGACGGCCCGGGTCGTCGCGAGCCCGACGCCGCGCGCGCCGCCGCTCGCGAAGAAGCCGTGGCGGCACGAGATCGCGGAGATGATGAACCCGAACACGCACGCCTTGATGATCCCCATGAAGAGGTCCTTGGGGACGGCGGTGTCGCGGATGCTCTGCAAGAAGATGCCCGCGTCGCCCTCGAGCCAGATGACGGCGACGAGGTACGAGCCGCACATGCCGACGCTCGTGTACAGGATGCAGAGCAGCGGCTGCATCACCACCGCCGCGAGCAGGCGCGGCGAGAGCAGGTACTGCACGGGGCTCACGCCCATGGTCGCGATGGCGTCGATCTGCTCGGTGACGCGCATGTTGCCGAGCTCGGCGGCCATCGCGCTGCCGGCGCGCGCGGTCACCATGATCGCCGAGAAGACGGGCGCGAGCTCGCGGGTGAGCGAGACGGCGACGATGCCGCCCACGCGGCCCTCGGCGCTGAACGCGCGCAGCGCGTAGGTCGTCTGCAGCGTGACGACCATGCCGCTGAAGACGCCGGTGAGGCCGACGATGAACAGCGACTGGACGCCCATGAAGTCCATCGCCGCAAGGAACTGGCTGATCCGGTACGGCGGACGGAACAGCCAGATGACCGTCTGGAACGTGAGCGAGACGATGTTGCCGATGTTGTCGAGCCAGTAAAGGATCGGCTCGAGCACCCTGGCGAGCATCTTGTCCCGGCCGGTCTCCTCGCCCGATGCCACGTTGACGCCGTTCTATCACGGGCGCGCGACGAGGCCGAAACCTCGCCGGATGTCGCCGGAAAGCGCCGCCAGAACGGCCTCGCCGCGAGGTCCGGTGGCCGCGAGCTCGGCGGCGCGGCCCAGAGGCTCGACGGACGTGCCTCCGGCGAGCAGCCGGACCACGAGCGCGTCGCCGCCGAGCGCGGCGATGAAGGGCTCACCCCACTCGACCAGCAGGACCGCGCCCTCGGCCCGCCGGTCGCGCAGCCCGAGCTGGGCGAGCTCGCCGGCCGCGTCCTCGGTCGCGTCCGGATCGAGCCGGTAGAGGTCGGCGTGCGCGATCGGGACGCGCCCCTCGTGCTCGTGCACCAGCGTGAACGTGGGGCTCGTGACGGGGATCTCCGGGGGCACACCGAGCGCGCGGCAGAGCGCGCGCGCGAAGAAGGTCTTGCCCGCGCCGAGGTCGCCGGCGAGCACGACGAGGTCGCCTCCCTCCAGCCTGGGCGCGAGCGCGCGGGCGAGGTGGATGGTGGCGCGCCGGGTGGGCAGCTCGATCCGCACGCGTCAGAACCGGAGCCCCGCGCCCAGGGTCCCGCCGAGCAGGAGCAGCGCCCCGCCGTCGGCCGGGATCCACCGGAGGTTGCCCACCCGGGCGTCGATCTGGAACGTGGGCGTGACCGCGAAGACGACGTCCAGCGCCGCTCCGAGCGAGACGTCCGTCAGGAGCCCACCGTTGTAGGTGACACCGTTCGGCCCGGTCCCGCTCGGGCCCGGGCGCATGAAGGCGCCGAGCGTGACCTCGGGGCCGACGTGGAACGACACGCCGTACAGGCGGCCCCCGACCTCGCTCACACCGGGCGAGAGCATCAGGCGCGCGCCTGCATCGATCCACACCGCGCTCGGGCCGGCGAGGTTCGCGCCGATCTGGGCGAAGGGCTCGAGCCCGAAGTCGCCGAGCGCGTAGCCGACCCGCGCGGCCCCCACGTAGGACGCCGGGTTGCCGGTCGCGCCCTCCGGGCGGGAGGCCGCGTACGAGAAGCCCTGCTCCACCGCGAGCAGGAGGCGGTTCCCCGCCGAGTACGCAGGCCACACGTCGTGCCGCTCGAACAGGTAGTCCATGACGACGGTCCGCTTGTCCGTTGCGGGTGCAACGGGTGGGGCCGCCGGCGGCGGCTGGACCGGCGGGGCGGCGGCCACCTGGGCCGGTTGCGGCTGCAACGGTGGGGTCGGGGCCGGGGCTCCTGGAGCGGGCGCGCGCTCCCAGGGGAGCTCCCCGGCGCCGATCCCCTCGGGTCGGACGAGGACGGCGAGCATCTCCTGGGTCTGCGGCAAGGAGCGAGCCCGGTCGAGCTCCCGGGCCACGGTCTCCAGGCGGCCGTTCGGGACGAGGTAGGCGATGAGCTCGAGGTGGGTGGTCTGGACGGCGGGCTCGACCAGGCCAACGACGACCCAGTCCGCGCGGGTCGCCTGGCCGACGGCGCGGTACTCCTCCGCCGTGTCGGCAACGCCGTCCCAGGCGGCCTTGAGCGCCTCGTCGATCTCGGTGTCCGGGACCGCGGTGTGGCCGAGCGCGGTCAGGCCCTGGAGGATCTCGGCCTTGGCGGCGAGCCGGGCGCCGTCGTCGGTTCCGCCTCGGGGTGGGAGCACCGCGACGCGGTCGGCCAGCGCGTTCGACGCGGCCAGCAGGGCGGCGATCGCGGCGGCGCACGGCGGGAGTCGGCGGGGCATCGGCGGACATGCTACCGCGGGCGCGCCGGGCAGAACGAGCCCCATGCGCGGGCGCGAGCACGCTCCTGACGGGCGGCGCCCTCCCGCTACGGCCGCGAGGGCGGCTTCAGCTCGCGGCCGCTGACCTCGCGCGGGAGGACCTGGGCGCCGCCGAAGCCCCTCGCGCCGGTGGTCCAGAGATCGGCCTCGGCGCCGGCGATCGCGGCGGCGACCGAGCGGCGGCGCGCCCGGACCTGCGCCGGATCCTCGGTCCCCGTGGCCGGGAGCCCGCGGACGCCCTCCCAGGCGAGCACCCCCGCGTCCCGGCCGAGCGCCGCCCACCAGCTCGGCGGGGCGGGGTGGACGGCCAGCCACCGGCCCAGCGCCCCGTCGGTTGCATCGGCAACGAATGGGTAGCGCCCCGCCGTCGCGATCAGGGCGCCCGGGGCGGCCGCGGCGGTCGCGTCGAGGCCGAAGGCGACCCGGAGCCCCAGCGGCTGCGCGGTGAGGAGGGCGCGCTCGGCGCAGAACGAGTCGCCGCTCACGACGAGGCCCTGCACGGCCGCGGAGCGGAGCGCGCGGGAGTCGAGCTGGCCATCGCAGGGGAGGGAGACGGCGATCGACGGGTCCTTGGTTGTGGGTGCATCGATCGCGTCGGAGACCAGGGCGACGGGGCGGGCGCCGCGCTCGGCGAGGGCGGCGGCGAGGGCCTCGCGGACGCGGGCGGGGTCCTCGCCGGCCACGAAGACGAAGGGCGGGGCGACGGCCTCGGGGTCGGGGGGGTGGAGCAGGACGACCGGGATCTCGCGGGCGCGGGCGAAGGCGGCGACCGCGGTGGCCTGGGCGCGATCGACGCCGGCGATGAGCACGGCGGCGCCCTCGGCGGTGAGGCCGGCGAGGGCGTCCTCGACGCGGTCGCCCTCGGGGCCGTCGTCGCGGCTGACGAGGCGCGCGGCGGCGGCGCGGCGGGCGGGGTCGCCGGCGGGCGCGGCGGCGCCGGCGAGGCCGAGGG
>CAYQYG010000242.1:0-1625 GCA_964421485.1 uncultured Polyangiaceae bacterium
GCGGCCCACGACGCGCGGCCGTATCCAACGACGGCCCCGTTCGGATAGACTCGCGGCCGGTAGAACCAGAGGACCCGCATGGATGTCGTCTCGGCCTGTCCGCTCCGGGTTGCCTCGATCCTCTGGCAGCCCAGGTCCGGCGCGTATGCGCTGACGGTCGTCTGCGCCGCCACGTTCGAGCTCGCGCCGGGGCAGTCGCCGCTCGCGGCGGACCAGGAGCCGCCGAACGAGGCGGACGGGCACTGGAACGACGACGAGCGGTGCAGCCTGCACGTGGCCAGCGACCTCGCGCCCTTCAAGGCGCGCGCGGACGTGGTGGTCGTGGGGTACGCGTACGCGCCCGGCGGGGCGCCCGTGCCGTCGCTCGCCACGCGGCTCGTGGTGGGCGAGGTCGATAAATCGATCGAGGTCTTCGGGGATCGGGGGTTCACGGAGGGCGGCGCGCTCTGCGAGCCGGCGCCGTTCGTGCGCATGGCGCTGCGCTGGGAGCGCGCGGGCGGGGGGCCGGGCACCGCGAACCCGGTGGGCGTGCGGCCCGATACGCCGCCCGACGCGCGCGGCGTCGTGCCGGTGCCGAACCTCCTGCCGCCGGGCAGGCACGCGCCCGCGCGCGGCACGCTCGTCCGGCCCGTCAATTACGGGCCGATCGCGCCCGCGTGGCCCGCGCGCGCGATGAAGCTCGGCCACCTCGCCGCCGGGTGGGACCACCGCGGCTGGCACGAGCGGCCGCTGCCCGACGATCTGGACGCGGGCTACTTCAACGTGGCGCCGCAGGATCAGCAGGTCGAGCACCTCGCCGCCGAAGCGCCGATCCTGCTCGAGAACCTGCACCCGTCGCACGCGCGCCTCGTGACGAGCCTCGAGGCCGTCTCGCCCGAGGCGATCGTCGAGCGCGAGGGCCGGGCCCCCGAGCCGCTCTCGCTGCGCTGCGATACGCTGACGATCGATACCGATCGCGCCCGCGCGACGCTGGTGTTCCGCGGGGTGGTGGAGCTCGCGCACCCGTGGGAGGACGGCCGCGTGGTGGTGACCATGGCGCCCCTGCACCGGGGCGCTCCGGCGCCGTCATGGCCCGAACCCCCCGAGCCGCCTCCGCCGGAGCCGGAGCCGAAGCCGCCGCCGCGCCCGCCGAGCGAGCCGCCGCGGCCGCTCCAGCCGACGCTCGTGGATGTCGAGCCCGGCGACGCGGCGCCGAAGCTGCCATTCGAGCCGCCCCCGCCGCCGATGGTCACGCCGGCGCAGCCCTTCCGGCTCGGCGCGAGCACCCTCGGCGCGGCGAGGACGACCCGCGCGTCCGATGTGCCGCCCCCCGCGCTCCCCGCGCCCTCCGCGCCCTCCGCGCCGGCCGCCGTCGACGATCTCGACTCCGAGACGATGACCGACGAGGACACGTTCACGGGCACCCTGCCGCCGCGGGTCCCGCAGGCGCCGTTCGCGCCCGCGCCGGCCCGCCCGTCCTCGTCCGGCGCGCTGCCCTTCTCCTCCCCCGCGGCGGCGCTGCCGTTCGCGCCCGCGCCCGAGCCGGCCGCCCCCGTACTGCCATTCTCACCCGCGCCGGAGCCCGCGACGCCGGGATTGCCATTCTCACCCGCGCCGGAGCCCGCGGCGTCGGGATTGCCATTCTC
>CAYQYG010000242.1:1725-13474 GCA_964421485.1 uncultured Polyangiaceae bacterium
CATTCTCACCCGCGCCGGAGCCCGCGGCGTCGGGATTGCCATTCTCACCCGCGCCGGAGCCCGCGGCGTCGGGATTGCCATTCTCACCCGCGCCAGCGGCCCCGACCCTTTCATTTTCTTCCCCCGCCCCCGCGCCGCAGGCGGCAGCGCTCCCGTTCTCGCCCGCGCCGGCGGCCCCGGCCGTTCCATTCTCTCCGGCACCGGCGCCGCAATGGTTCCCCTCCCCCGCTTCCGTCTCCGCTCCCGTGGCCGTTGCCGTCTCCGCTCCCGTGGCCGTTGCCGTCTCCGCTCCCGTGGCCGTTGCCGTCTCCGCTCCCGTGGCCGTCTCCGTTCCCGTTGCCGCTTCCGCGCCCGCGCCCGCTTCCGCGCCCGCGCCCGCGCCCGCGCCCGCGCCCGCTCCCGCGCCCGCGCCCGCCGCCGACGATCTCCCGCTCGCCGACTACCCCCTGCCCCGCTGCGCCGCGATCAGCGCCTCCCTCGAGCGCCGCCCTCCCGATCGCCGGGCCATCCTCGACGGCGAGCGCCTCTCGGACGACGTGTGGGCCCGCCTCGCCAGACACTGGGCGGATGCCATCCGCAAGCAGACCTCCAAGGGCAAGGGCGCCCTGCTCGCCGCCTGGGACGAGGCGTACGTCGCGCGGCTCGAGGAGGAGCGCGGGCCGATCGGGCCGGGCGAGTACGCCCGGATCGCGGTCGCGGGGGAGCGGGGCGACGAGGAGGCGGCGGCCGAGGCGCTCGGGGTGCCGAGGGGCGCTCTCATCCGGGTCCAGAGGGTGTATCTTCATCGCATCGCGGACGACCCGGCGCTCGCCAGACGCGTGCGCGAGGCCGTCGCGGCGGAGCGGGAGAACGACGTATGAGCTTGATTCGCGGGCTGGACGGCGGGCTGGGCGCGGGGCTCCCTGGCCTCCTCGGCGAGACCCCGGGCGCGGGGCTCACGGATATCGTCAAGGGGTCGCCGGTCGCGGAGGCCGTCGAGAAGGCAAGGGACATGTCGGGGGGGAAGTGGCAGATCCCCGACCGCGGCGACGCGCTCAAGCTCGTGGCCTCGGACTTCGAGAAGGCCGCGCGCGAGCTGGGGTGCGACGCGGCCGCCGTGCGCGCAGTGGCCACCGTCGAGTCGGGCGGGCGCTCCGGGTTCGACTCGCTCCGGCGGCCCAAGATCCGCTATGAGAACCATTACTTCCGGAAGCTCACGAAGCAGCGCTTCGACACGAGCCATCCGCACCTCTCGGCGGCGTACAGGTCGAAGCAGTACCGGCTCACGCACGGCAAGCACGGCGACCAGTGGAAGCTGCTCCGGGAGGCGTACGCGCTCGCGCCCGAGGAGGCGGTGATGTCCGTCTCATGGGGCATGTTCCAGGTGATGGGCCTGTCGTACCGCGACGGGGGGTGGACCGACATCGAGCGGTTCGTGGACGACATGTTCTACTCCGAGGCGCAGCACATGCGGATCTTCCTCGGGTTCTGCAAGGCGAAGGGGCTCGTCAAGCACATCCGCGCGCACCAGTGGGCCGCGTTCGCGCGCGGGTACAACGGCGAGCGGTACCGGGACAACGCGTACGACGTGAAGCTCGCCGCCGCGTGGAAGCGGTACGGGGGGAAGTAGCGGCTACGGCTGCATGGGGTGCTGCGCGAGCAGCTCGCGGAGCTCGCGCAGCGCCTCCTGTCGCACGTGGGGCACGGCGAACATGATCCGGATCGCGACCTGGGGCGGCTTCCTCGGGTCGGGGAGCTGGCCGTGCATGCCGAGGAGCGCCTTCGCGGCGTTGTGGCGCACGATGGGGCTCTCGTCATGCTCGACCGCTCGCAGCAGCGCCTGCTCGGACTCGGGCACGCGGATCCTGCGCAGGGTGTTCACCGCGCTCACGCGGATCGAGTCAAAGGGGGACACCTCGAGCACCCTCACGATGTTCGCGAGCGCCGCCGGATCCGAGGCGATCAGCCACCGCGCGTAGCTCGTGTTGATGAGCGCCTCCGCGCTCACCTCGCGCTCCGTGCCTTCGGCCCTGCGCATCAGCTGGGCGACGCGATCGGACGCGGCCTGAGAGCGGAGCACGCCCAGGCCGAGCGCGGCGCGCGAGTCGTCCGGCCCGAGCCGCGCCATGAGGAGCTGCTCCGCCTGATCGCGCTCGCTCCCCTGCAGGCGCTCGAGGGCGGCCGTGTCAGGGCCCTCCCGCGCGGCCTCGGCGCCGGTGCCAAAGAACGTCTCGACGAATCGCTGGAAATCTCGGGAGGGCATGGAACCGACCGTTCGTGAAACTAGGGGACCGGGGGAGCCGGGACGTAGATCTCTTGGATGTTGACACCCCACTGCAAGAGGACCGCCTGCTCGTCCGTGAAATAAATTCCGGTCTCGGGGTTGGCGGCCTCGCTGATGAAGATGGGCACGGGCTTGCCCGCGTTGGGGCCGGTGATCGGGAGGCCCGTGTTGGGGTTGATGGTGCCATACTCCTGGGCGACCTGGGTCATGTACGCCCTCGAGGAGCCCACCCACACGGGCCTCTGCACGTCCCACGGCGCGCCGTCGATGCTCTCGACGAACCCGATGGTCGTCTGGCCGCCGGGTGTGTCCTCCATGGTGGCGAACCCGGCCCGCCGCGCGGCGTCCAGCGCCCCGCGCCCGGACCAGCCCGAGGGGGTCTTGCCGTCCGGCCACCTGTAATCGAGATCCGGGATCCGATTGTTGATGTAATCGGTGGCCCGGAGCTGGGGATTCGACATGAACTGGTTGTACGCGGGCACGCCCCCCTTCACGAACGCGCCCCAGGGGCCGCCGATGCGTCCGCCGAGCCACGCCGCGGGGCCCATCCCGGCCTTTGCGCCGCCGAAGCCGCCGAGGAACCCGCCGAAGAGCCCCATGAGCTTCTGCCCATCCGAGCCCTCGCCGAAGATCACCCCGCCCAGCCAGTAGCCCCCGACGCCCCCCGCCATTCCACCGACCAGGCCAGTGATCGCGACCACGGGGCCGGCGAGGACCACTGCGCTCGCGATGCCGATGACGAACAGCGCGGCGTGGATGTAGCCGGGCACCTCGCCCTCGATCGGGACCGTGGTGGCGGTGGCGCCGCCGATGATCACGTTCGTCGAGCCCGACTGGATCTGGGAGCCGCACTGGATCTTGTCGGCGACGCGCGACGCGGGCCAGCTGTTGATCAGCACCGTGCTGCTCCCCTGGGCCACGAGCTTGCCCATGTGGTCGGGGAAGTAGATCGGCGGCGTGCCGGCGCAGTTGACCGAGTCGAGGGTCGCGCGCGCCGCGGGCAGGCTGTTCACCGTGGTGTTGCCGGAGCCGGTCGCGATCGCGCCGGTGACCGTGCCGCCGGAGATGGAGAGCGATCCGAGCACCTCGCCGACGCCGGCGCCGGCGGCCACGCCCCCGCCGATGACCGCGACCGCGACGACGCCGCCCAGGCCGCCGGTGCAGACGACGAACGCGCCGAGCGCCAGCCCGACCGCCGCGCCGACGAGCAGGCCCGTCAGCGCGTTGGAGTGCTGGATGGGATCGGTCTGTCGCGCGGCGACGGGCACGGGGGTCCTCCGGGGCTACTGGCGCAGGCGGAAGTTTTCGAGGAACTCTTTGAACATCGCCTCCCAGCGCGCCTCGAAGCGATCGCCGCGGGTCGTCGCCGAGATGGCGAGCACGACGCCCGCGGGCTTCGCGTGGATGAGCACCTGGCGCTGGAACATCTTCCCCTCGGGGCCCTGCCAGGTGCAATCCATCGACATCGCGGGCTGGCCGTCGATCTTGAGGTCCTCGCGCTTGAGCAGGCGATAGATGGGGAGCCGCTGCGAGACGGCCTGGAACTGCCGCGCGGCGTAGGCGTCGAGGTCCTCGCCCTTGCCGAGCTTGTCGCGCGCGACCACGACGCCGAGATCGCTCGGGCCCTCGTCGGTGAGCGAGAAGATGTTGACGGTCTTGTCCTTCAGGCCATCCGGCAGGACGGCGATGAACTCGTTGGCGTGGAACACGTTCATGGGATCTCGCGGCGCCGCGGGCGCCATACCTCGTCAGGGGTTGATCTTCACCATCGGGCCCTGGATCAAGACGTCGCCGCCCGACGCGAGGACGCTCGTCGTCGCGCCCGCGACGGTCGCGGCGGCGCCCGCCTCGGCGCTCATGGTCGTCGCCGCGGAGATCGACACCTTGCCGCCGCCGGAGCCGAGGTGGGCCGAGCTCATGCCGCCGAAGATGGCGGTGTCGCCGGACGTCGCGCCGAGGTAGCTCTTCGCGATCGTGTAGATGTTCGTGGCCTCGATCGTGATGGTGTCGTTCTCCATCGTGATCGTCGCGCCCTTGCCCGTCGTGAGGACGATCTTGCCGTCGGTCATCGTCTCCGAGGTGCCGCCGCCGCCGCCGGAGATCGTGACCACGTATTTCTCGCCGACCGCGTTGGAGTCGACCTGCCCGATCTTCGTCGTGCGGTTGATGCCGACGGTGACGGTGCGGTTCTGGCCGGTCGTCTCGTCCTCGTTCAGGATGACGCGCTTCGTGAGGTTCTTCTTGACCGTGAGGTCCTCGTTGGCCTTCACGAGGGCGACGCGGTCGTGGCCGATCTCGATGTTCTCGTCGTTGCCGATCTTCTTCCTGCGATCGTTCGTGACCTCGATGGTCTCGTCGTGGCCGACCTTGCGCGTCCGGTCGTTCGTGACCTCCGCCTGCTCGTCGTGCCCGATCTTGCTCTTCCGGTCGTGCACGACCTCGACGGTCTCGTCGTGGCCGACCTTCGCGGTCCGGTCATTGACGATCTCGATGTGCTCGTCATTGCCGACCTTCTCGGTGCGGTCGTGGACGACCTCGATCTTCTCGTCGTTGCCGACCTTCTCGGTGCGGTCGCGGCCGACGTCCGTGACCTCGTCGCGGCCGATCCGCTTGGTCCGGTCATTGCCGATCGTGGCCTGCTCGTCGTGCTTGACGAGCTTGTTGTGGTCCCTCTCGGCCTGCATGCGGACCAGCTCCTTGCCGGCCTGGTCCTCGAACATGAGCTCGTTGTAGCCGCCGGTGCCGCCGGTCGAGTTGCTCTTCCACCCGCTCTGGGTCTTGAGATCGGGCAGCTTGTACGGGACCTTCTGGAGGTTCGTGTAGACGCGGCCGATGATGATCGGGCGGTCCGGATCGCCGCCGAGGAAATCGACGAGCACCTCCTGTCCGATGCGGGGGATGTTCATGCCGCCGAAGCCGGTGCCGCCCCAGGGCTGGCTGACGTGGATCCAGCAAGAGCTGTTGTCGTCCATGTTGCTCTCGCGGTCCCAGTGGAAGTGGACGCGCACGCGGCCGAACTCGTCGACGAAGATCTCCTGGCCCGCGGGCCCGACGACGGTGGCGCTCTCGACGCCGGAGATCCTGGGCTTCGGCGTGCGGAGGGCCGGGTGGAAGGGGGCGTCGGCGCTGCGGGCGTCGACGCTGTGGGTCCACTCGCTGTCGTGCGTGCCGCTGTGCGTGACCTCGACGACGAGCAGCCTCTTCGAATCGCCGAGGTCGCTGCGGGGGTGATCGAGCATGCCGGCGACCGTGCCCGGCGCGAGGTCCAGCGCGTTGGTCTCGAACGAGCAGGTGGTGGCCTCGCTCCGCTTCGCGTCGAGCCGCTTCTGCGCGAGCTTCGCGGCCTCGCCCTCGTCCGCGCGGTACCGCCCCTTGTCGTCCGCGTTCGGCGTGCTCTCGAGCTTGTCGCTCTCGAAGAGGAAGGCGCCGGGCGTGTAGTGATAGCTCTCGAGGCGCTCCTCGGGGCCGCCCGCGGACGCGGAGGCCATGAGCTTGTAGGTCGGAGGCCTGCGGTAGTCGTGGTCCTGCATGGTGACCTTGCCCGGGCGGACAAGGCGACCGATGCGCACGGCCGTGACGTGCTCCCGGTCGGCGACGGTGGGCTCGTCGCGGAAGGGGATGCGGGGCTCGCGGAGGTCGCCCTTCTCGGGCGCGTCGGCCAGCACGAGCTTGCTCTCGCCGCCCTGCTGCTCGAAGAAGTGGGAGACGCCCGCGTCCTCGAGCATGCGGCAGATGAAGGTGTAGTCGGTCTCGCCGTACTGGACGCGGTACTTGCGCTTCTTGTACTCGCCCGTGAGCCGCAGGATCGGCTCGACGCCCCACTCGCCGAGCAGCTTCTTCACGATGTCGATCTCCGACATCTGCTGGAACATGCGGTGGTTCCTGCGCTGCGTGGCGAGCCAGAGGCTGGGCACGATCTCGATGTGGTACGTCGAGAGCCCGCCCTCCTGGGCGGCGAGCTGGTGGAGCTCGGAGAGGACGCCGGTCCACGTCCTGACCTTCGGGCTGAGCTCGTGGCCGCCGCGCATGGTGAAGGTGGCGGGCTGCCCGACGTTGGCCTCGAAGTCGAGGTCGTGGTTCTCCGCGACGACCGTGAGGGTGACGCTGAAGAGCGCCGACATCTGCTCGTGGACGTGGAACTCGCGGACGGAGACGGCGTCGCCCGAGGTGAGGGTGACGGAGAGGTTCTCTCCCGCGCTCAGAAGCGTGCTCACTGCCGATGCCATGCCTGTCGCCTCTCGTCGGTTCGCCCTGCGGGCGCTCTGGCCTCGCCAGCCGGCAGCGTAACGAGACGACGGAATGGTCCGCAAGAGGATCGGGGCGCTCGAGACGGAGGCTCGCGGCATTGCGATTCCGCTGGCGCTCTCCGATTCCGTCGCGGCTCTCCGGCGCTATGACGGCTTCCGTATTGTTGCAGCCGAGCTGGCCGGGGGCGCACCGGCTGCGCTCGGGCGCAAGTCCGTCGCCCGCTGCCGCCCGCCGGCGCAGAAGAGGCTTGACAGTCGATTGGGTCTGCCGGAATGAGGGTCTCGACCGCCCCTCCTTCCTTCCGGAGCGCCGAGATGATTCGAAGGTTCACAGCGCCGGTTCCCCTGCTCGTCCTGGCCCTCGGCCTCATCGCGCCGGTGCACCTCGCCGGGTGCAGCGGGGAGGACGAGAGCGCTGTCGACCAGGGCCCGCCCGGGCCCACCGGGCCGACGGGGCCCGAGGGGCCGGCGGGACCCGAGGGGCCTGCCGGGCCCGCGGGAGGGCCGGCGGGGCCGGCGGGGCCGACGGGGCCGACTGGACCGACCGGGGCCGCGGGGGCCGAAGGACCGGCAGGGCCCGCGGGGGCCGAGGGGCCGGCAGGGCCCGCAGGGCCGCAGGGATTGCAAGGCATCCAGGGCCCAGCAGGGCCCGCCGGCGCAATGGGTCCCGCAGGCGCGACCGGCGCGACCGGACCCGCAGGCGCGACCGGCGCGACCGGCGCGGATGGGCCGCAGGGCGCCGATGGGCCCGCCGGGCCCGAGGGTCCAGCGGGACCGGTAGGACCCGCTGGCCCGGTGGGGGCCGCAGGCGCGGTCGGCCCGGCCGGTCCGGCGGGGCCGCCCGGCCCGCAGGGCCCGGCAGGGCCTGCCGGCAACGGCGCCTATGCGGAGGACGTGCCCGGGTTCGCCGGCTTCACGGCGGCGACGTTCACCGGCAGCTTCGGCGGCCGGCCCGCCGCGCACGCCGCCTGCGCGGCCGAGCTCACCGGCGCGCACCTCTGCCACGCGTCCGAATACCTGCTATCGAAATCGGCGACCAGCGTCCCCGCCGCCGGCGCGTGGATCGACGCGAGCGTCACGCAGACCGGCTCCATGAGCCTCAATGCGTCGCCCACATTCGGCAGGAACACCGGGTACTCCTGCAACAGCTTCACGACGACGAGCGCGTCCTACAACGGGACCTTTCTCCAGCCGAGCGGCGCGATCACCTGGAACAGCGGCGTGTGCCACCTCGCCCGGCCGCTCGCCTGCTGCAATGGCGAGCCCAAGCACGTGTTCGCCGGCTTCTCCGCCTCCGCCTATGCCGGTGACATGGGCGGCCGCCCCGCCGTCCACGCGATCTGCGGCGCGGAGTTCGCCGGCGCGCACCTGTGCGACGCGACGGAGTACCTCCGGACCGTCTCCGCGACCCCGATCACGGGCGAGGCCTGGATCGACGCGAGCTCGGATCTGGACGGCGGCATGACGCTGCAGGGCGCGCCGAGCTTCGGCCTGAACACCGGCTACTCCTGCGGCAGCTTCACGACGACGAGCGCGTCCTACAACGGGACGTACCTGCAGACGAACGGCGCTATCACCTGGAACAGCGGCATCTGCGCCACGCCCCGGAAGATCGCCTGCTGTTATTGAACCGCCGGGGACCCGCGGGCCTTCGCGGGCGCCGCGCCTCACAGGCCGATATTCTCCAGGTATGCGGCGTTCGTCCGCTCGAGCGCGAGGAACGCGGCGGCGAGGACGCCCGCGACGCAGCAGAGGGCCCACGCGGCGCGGGCGGCGCGGCCGAGGTCGGGGGCGGCGAGGCGGAGCGCGCGCGCGGCCGCGTCGACGGCGAGCACGCCGAGGCCCAGCCACAGGAATGGGCGGGGATCGGAGTCGCCGTGCAGCCTCGCGAGGACGGCGGCGCCGCCGCCGAGGTAGAGGGCGAACGCGACGGCGAAGGGGCGGACGATCCGGCCGAGATCGGCGCCGCGGCGGCGCGCGAGGGCGGCCGAGGCGGCGGCGGCGGCGCCGAGCAGGGAGAGCGCGGTGACCGCGATCCACCGGAGCGTCACGCGGCGGCAGGCGCGGAGGACGTCGAGGCGCAATGCGGGGGCCGCGTCGGGCCAGCGGTCGACGGCCGCGCGCGCTCCGGCGAGGTCGCCGCGGCCGCGGCGCAGCGTGACGATCTGCCCGAGCGCGAGCCGGCGCGCGCCGGGGTCGGCGGCGGGATCGTCGAGCACCTCCGCGAGCGCGGCCTCGGCGCGATCAGGGTCGCCCAGCCGCTTCCAGGCCTCGGCGAGCAGCGCGCGCGCCTCGACGCGCACGCGGCCCGGCGGGAAGGCGTCGACCTCGCGCGCGAATGCGTCGGCGGCGCCGCGATCGCGGAGGCGCGCGGGATCGCGGCGCAATGCTTCGAGCCTCGCCAGGGGGACGAAATCGCCCTCGGCGCGCGCCGCGAGGAAGGCCGCGCGCGTCCGCGCCGCGCCCGCGAAGGGGGCGCCCGGGGCGAGCTCGAGGGCCTCGCGATATCGGCGGAGGGCGTCCGCGAGGCGGAGCTCCCGCGACGCCCGCTCCGCCTCGTCGAAGGCGGCGCGCGCCGCCGCGGGGCCGGACGGCTCCGTGGTGGTCGCCGCCGGCGCGGCGGGCTCCGCGGCAGCCGGCCCCGCGAGCGCCAGCGCGAGGCCGAGGAGGCCGATGATTCGCCAGGGGCCGCGCATCCGCGCGGGAGGGTACCACCGATCCCGGTGGGCTCAGCTCGATCCGGAAGGGGTGGCCGGGAGCCGGAAGCAGAACCGGGCGCCCCTGGGCTCGTTGTCGTCGACCCAGATCGCGCCGCCGTGCGCCTCGACGGCCATCCGGCAGAAGGAGAGCCCGAGCCCCCAGCCGGTGCGGGCCTCGCCGGATCCGCCTCCGATCCGCGCGTAGCGGTCGAAGATGTGGTCGCGCGCGCCGGCCGGGATCCCGGAGCCCTCGTCGCGCACGGCGACCGTCACCCAGCCGGCGTCCGCGCGCGCCTCGAGGCGCACGGCGCCCTTCGCGGGGCTGTGGCGGAGGGCGTTGTCGAGGAGGTTCTGCAGCACGCGCCCGAGGAGCGCGCGGTCGGCCCGGAGCGCGCCCAGCGGGGCGTCGCACGAGAGCTCGATCGCCTGCTCGCGCTTCTCGGCGAGCGGCAGGAGGAGCTCGCGGGTCTCGGCGAACAGCGCGGCGAGATCGATGTCGGCGGGCTTCGGCACGAGCCTGCCCTCCTCGCCCTGGGCGATGTCGAGCAGGTTGGCCGCCGTGCGGAGGATGTTCTCCGCCGAGGAGAGGGCGGCGCTCCAGCGGCGCCGATCCGCGGGCTGGATGTCGTGGTTCCGGAGCTGCGTCGAGGCCGCGAACATGATCGCGGAGGCAGGGCTCCTGAGGTCGTGCACGACGAGCTCGCTCAGCGCCTCCTTCTGCCGCTGGAGCTCGAGGAGGGCCTCGTGCTTCTCGGCGAGCTCGCGGGTCCTGACCTCGAGCTCGTGGGTCCGGTCACGGACGCGCCTCTCCAGCTCGGCGTAGACCTCGACGTTCTCCATGGCCACCGACGTGCTGTCGGCGAGCGCCTGGAGGAGCGAGAGCTCGCGCGGCGTCGCGCAATGCCGGGAGGCCCAGTAGTTGCCGATCGCCCCGACGGGCGCCTTCGTCCGGATCGGCACCATGCAGAGGCTCTTCACGAACGTCGGCCGGTAGGCGTCCGCGGGGATGCGAGGGTCCTCATAGATGTCTTCGATGGCCACGGCCTCGCGGTGGAGCATGGCCCAGCCGCTGATGCACGCCTGCATGGGGAACCGCCGGCCTTTCCAGAGAGGCCCGATCGCGTTCTCCTCCGCGTAATAGCAGAGGTCGCCGTCGCGCAGGACGAAGGTCGCGCCGTCGGCGCCGGTGAGCTCCCTCGCGGCCCGCCGCACGATCTCCATGATCGCCTGGAGATCGCGGGCGAGCGCCAGATCCTGCACGACGCCGGCGAGGTGCGTCAGGACAGGCTCCTGGTCTCTCGTTGGCATGAGCGATCCTCCAGGCACGCGGGCTCCAGCATCCCGGCCGTCGAGGCCGATGTCACCATCGCGCATCATGTGTGCGGCGTGACCCCGGTGTTGACAAGGTCGCCGGGGCCCGCGCCTCCGCGTCATGTGCGGAATTTGCTCGGGATTGGCCGGGTTTCCCTGCGGGAATGGATTCTCTCAATAGTCGCGGATCTTCAGGATTGCTTTGACGCGGAGCTGCTCCTCCGGCGTGAACGACGCCTCGAGCGCCCTCTTCTGGGCCGCTCGCCGGGCCGCTTCGTCCGGCGTCGTCGCCGCGATCCGCTCGCGCTCCAGCCGGAACGCCTCGACCCGCTGCTTCCACTCGGCGCGCTGCCTGTCGAGGTCGGTCAGCCGCTGGGCGGCCTCCTCGCCGACCGTCTCGACGCGGTGCTGATAGAGCTCCTGCTCCGTCGCGCCCGCGGCGCGGAGGGCCTCCTCCTCGGCTTGCTGCCTGAGCGGGCGGCGGGACTCCTCCCTCGCCGCCCGCGCGGAGTCCGGCAGCTCCGATTCGAGCTCGGCGAGCTTCGCGTCGCGCTCCTCGGGGGTCAGCGTGGGGTCACTGGCCACCCGGCTCCGCTCCGCCGCGACCGCGTCCTCGCGCTCCTCGTCGCCGAACAGCTTCGAGGCGGCCTCCTCGCCGAAATGCTCGCGGCGGAGCCGCTGGATGGATTCCAGCCGGGCCTTCGGGTCGTCGCTGTCGAGGCCGGGCGGCATCCTCATCGCCGCCTGCCGGTAGCCGAGGTACCTGTCGAGCAATGCGGCGGCCTGGAGCGCGGCGGCGCCGTCCAGCCGCTCGCGGATCGCGGCGAGGATGCGCGCGCGGAGCGCCTCGGGGGTCTCCTCGCCGGTCGCGGACAGGAAGTAATCGAAGAATCGAATGACCTCGGGGCCGAGGATCAGATCGCCGTGCTCGTCGACCCGCAGCGCGCCGTCGGCGTCCGTATCGCGCAGGGACTTCGGGGGAGGCGAGGCCGGCTCGCGCTCGCGGGGCGCCTCCGCGCGCGGGGGCCTGGATTGCGGGCGGGGCGCCGGGGGCGCGGCGGCGTGGGCCGCGACGGATCCGGCGCCGGCCGCCGCGGGCTCGCGCGGCGCGGGCGACCGCGCGGCGTTCACCAGGGCGCCCAGCAAGAGGGCGCCCGCCGCCGCGAGGCCGCCCGTGACAGCGCCGCGAGCCACGGGGCCGCCCGCCTACAGGCCCGCGTTCTTGAGGC
>CAYQYG010000243.1:0-6573 GCA_964421485.1 uncultured Polyangiaceae bacterium
ATGAACGCGCTGACGAGATACTTTGCGCGCACCGGCAGCAGAAAATAGATATACACCGGCCGGTCGGGAAACAGCATTGCAAAAGCCACCAGCACGCCGTACACGGCACCCGACGCCCCGACAACAGGATTCGCTTGTCCCATCAACGTCGTCACCGCCATATTCGCAACGCCGGCACCCAAACCGCACACAAGGTAATACCAGAGGAACCGCTTTGACCCCCAAATGTTCTCCAATCCCGTGCGCCGATCCGCCTCGGGAGCCACGCGCGGACGCGCCGCGCCGCGCTCTCCGGCCACTGCCCGCTGCTTCGCCTTCTTCTGCACCGCCCCCGCCATTGCCGTCACCTCCGCGGCATTTAGCCAGAATCGACGAGATCGAGATAGTCAGGCGCAGCCTCAGTCGGCCGCTCGCGCGCGCGGCCTGCCGCGCGGCTTCACATGGTCGAGCCTCCGGAGCCGCGCGCGCCCGCTCAGGACGTCTTGGCGGGTGTGGGCGGCTCGGCCGCGTGGGCGCGCTTACTCGCCGCGCCCGAGAGGACGCGCTGGATCTCGAGCACCAGCGTCTCCGGGAAGCACGGCTTCGTGAGGAACGCGTCGCACCCGGCCTCGCGCGCCTCGCGCGAGTGGTCGGCGAGCGCGTGCCCCGTCAGCGCGACGATCGGGATGGACTTCGTGCGCGGATCGCTCTTGAGGAACCGCGTGGCCTGCCAGCCGTCGATCTCGGGCAGCGAGAGGTCCATGAGGATCAGATCCGGGAGGAGCTCGAAGGCGCGCTCCAGCGCCTCGCGGCCCGTCGCCGCCTCGGCCACGCGGAAGCCGGAGACCGACAGGTACTCGGCGAACATCTCGCGGTTGTCCTGGAAGTCATCGACCACCAGGACGAGCGGGGCGCTCTCGTCTTTCTTTATCGGATCCATCGGCTCTCTTCTTCTTCGCGCGTTCTTCGCGCGTTCTTCGCGCGTTCTTCGCGCGGCCACGCGGCGGGGCGGCCCCTCGCCCGGGCCGTCCGCGTCGCCGCGCCGCTCTCCGACGCGGCTTGATCTATAACGCCATCCATGCGAGCGCGCCGCAGAATTGCCGCTCGAACAAATGCGCGTCCGCGCGCTCCGGTAGCCCGCCTCGGGGCGGACCCGACGGCGGCTCGGGGCACGTCAGGGGTGGCTGCGCGCGGCGATCGCCTCATCGAACAGGCGGGCTGTGACGTCCCAGTCGACGGGCTTCACGAGCACGCCGTCGAACGACGACGAGCGCAGCGCCGCGCGCGCCTCGAGATCGCGCCGCCCGGTGCACGCGAAGATGGCCGTCTGCCGCGTCGCCGGATCCGCGCGCAGCGCGTCGGCGACGACGAAGCCGTCGATGCCGGGCATCCTGAGATCGCAGAGCACCACGTCGGGCACATCCTGCGTCGCGAGGAACACGCCGCGGAGCCCGCCGGCCGCCCGCTCGACCGAGAAGCCGTGGGCCGCGAGCTCGGCCTCGGCCATCGCCAGAAAATCCGGATCGTCGTCCACGATGAGCACGCGCCGTCCCCCGCGCGCCGCGATCTCCTCGCCGTCGCTGCTCTCTCTCCGCTCCATGCTCCCCCGCCGTCGCTGCACCAGCGCCCGTCTCGTCGCCCCGCGGCGCCTCTCCTCCCGAGGATCCTCGCGCCCCCGCGGGGGCGGCCGGAACCTTGCGCCCGGGTCGCCCATTTGCAACGTCCGATTGCACGGACCTCGGCGGGATCCGCGAGACCGGCTCGCGCCTCTCCCGTTTGTCCCGGCAGCGCCGGGTGCGGAGCGCCGGCGCAGGGCGCCGACAGGCGACCCGGAGCCCCGGACCCCGGGCGGAGCCCGCCGCGCCCATTTCCGGTGCCGGCTCCGGTCTCCGCGCTTATAGGAAAGAGCTGCGGTGGAGAGGGGATGAGAACATGGAACTGGACGATGAGTTCTTCGCCAGCATCGGCCATGATCTCCGCGGCGAGCTCGCGACGATGCTGGCCGGGGTGCACTACCTCCTGCGCTACGAGAAGCGGATCGAGCAGGGGCCGCGCGAGATGCTGGAGCGCGTCCGGGGCGCGGGTGAGCGGCTGCGGCGCCTGCTCGACGAGCTCGACCACGCCGTCTGGCTGCGCGCGGATCCGAGCCGGCCGATCTCGACGGCGCCGTGCGACGCGGTCGATCTCGTCGAGCGTGCGGCCGTGCGGCTCGCGGAGGCCGCCGCGGCGCGCGGCGTTCGGGTCGCCATCGAGGCGAGCGCGGGCGGCGAGGGGGCGATGCTCGAGGGCGACGCGGAGCTGCTCTCGGTGGCGCTCGACTACGTCCTCGGCCTCGCGGTCACGAGGTCGCGCGACCGGCCGGTGCGGGTCGAGGTCTCGAGCCGGGGCGGCGCGCCGGTCGTCGTCGTGACCGACGAGGCCGGGGCTCCGCCGAATGACGTGATCGCCCGGCTGCTCGAGCCCTTCGGCGAGCGCGCCGCGATCGCACCCGATCCGGTGGCGCCTCGCCGGCGCGAGCGGCTCGGCCTCGGGCTCGCGATCGCGCGCGGCATCCTGGAGGCCCACGGCGGCGGGCTCGCCGCCGAGGCGACCAACGCCGAGCCCGCCGGGCCGCCGGCGGCAGCCGGTGCGCCGCACGCGGGCGCGGCGGCCGGCCTCCGCTTCACCTGTGCGCTGGGGCGCGCCCGGCCGGACGAGGGCCGCGCGGGGCCCCCGAGCACCTACCCGCAGTGACGCGTCGCGGGCGCCGAAGGCTCCATCGTGGCGGGCGCGGAATTCGTCTAGGATGCCCCGACCCTCGCACGCCGCTGTGACCCCCTCCCGCGCAGCTTCACGATGAACGGCCGCAGATGCCCACGCTGAGCTCTCTCCTCGTGCAGCGCGGGCTCGCTTCCATGCGCGCCGTCGAGGAGGCGATCTCGCGCCAGGTGCTCCACGGAGGCGACCTCGCGACGAGCGTGCTCGAGCTCGGGTCGGTGCCCGAGATCGCGCTGACACCGCTCCTGGCGGAGTGCTCCGGGATCGAGCCTGCGCTCGGCAGGCTCCGCCCTGCGGCGCCCGAGGCGCTGCGCGCGATCCCGAGCGAGCTCGCGCTCCGCCACGGCGTCTTCCCGCTGGAGCTCCTGCGCGCCGCGCCCGGCGCCGGCCAGGACGCGCTGGTGATCGCCACACCCGAGCCGCTCTCCTCCGCGGTGGAGGACGACCTCGGCTTCGCGCTCGGCGTGGCGCTGATCCAGCGCGCCGCCCCGCTCGTGCGCGTCCAGCAGGCGCACGCGGAGTACTACGGCACCCCCGTCGATCGCCGCTTCCTCCGCCTCGCGGCGCGGCTCGACGGGCGCGCCGACTCGAGCGCGAGCTCGCCGCCGCCCGCCGGAGATCGCGCGACGACGCCGCTGCCCCGGATCGCGGCCCCGCCGGCGTCCTCCGGCCTCGGGGTGCGTGTCCGCATCGCGACCCCGCCCCCCACGACGATCCCCGGCTGGCCCCCGCCGTCACCGCCCGCAGCGGCGCTCGAGCCCCCGCCGCTCGCCGAGCCGTTGCCCGCCGAGGCGCCGCCGTCTGCCGGTCCGCCGCCCCCCGAGGCGTCGCCGCCTGCCGCGCCCGGGCCGAAGCGGCCCCCGGCGGGCGCGCGCGCGCTGAGCGGCTGGCTCCAGCGCACGCTCAAGGAGCGGCACGAGGAGCAGGCGCCGCCGCAGGTCGAGGTGCCCTTCGAGCTCCAGGCGGCCCTCGCCGCGTCCCTCGAGGGACCCGGGCGCGGGGCGCCGTCGGGCGGCGCGGAGGTCGCCGAGCCCGCGCCGCGCCTCGACCTCGCGCCGGCTGCGCCCGAGGACGCTTCGCGTGCGCAGCGACATCTGCCCGCGCCGCGCCCGCGTCGCAAGGGCCCGTTCACGATCCCGATGGCCGAGGAGGAGCTCGCGCGCGCCGCGTCGACCGACGCCGTGCTCGACGTCGTCTTCGATTTCGCGCAGCAGTACTTCGAATACGCCGCGCTCTTCGTCGTGCACGGCGACGTCGCCGAGGGGCGGAGCGCGGCCGGGCCGGGCGCGGGGCGCGATCAGGTCGCGGCGCTCCATGTCCCCCTCGATCGCCCCGGCGTGCTCGCGACGGCGCGCGCGCGGGGCGCCCCGCTGATCTCGACGGTCGCCGCGGAGGGCGCCGACGCGGAGCTCCTCCGCGATCTCGGCCGCCCGCGCACCGCGGCCGCGGTCGCGGTCCTCCCGATGGCGCTGCGCGGCCGCGTCATCGCGCTCCTGTACGGCGACGACGGCGAGGACCCGGTCGAGCTCGCGTCCATCGGCGAGGTGATCGCGCTCGCGGCCCTCGTCGCGCCCGCGCTGGAGCGGGTGATCCTGCTCCGGAAGCGCGGCCGCTCCGCGCAGCCCGACGCCGGGCCGCCCGCGCCGCGCGCGCCTCGCCTCTCGATCCCGCTGCCGCTGCCGCCGAGCCCGGCCACCCAGCGCGACGGCGGGCGTCCCCGCGCGGAGCCGCCTCGAGCGCCGGAGCCCGCGGCCTCCCCGCCCGCGGAGCCCGTCGAGGCGCCGCCGCCCCACATCGAGGCCGAGCATCTCCCGCCGGCCGCGCGCGAGGCGCACCAGGCCGCAATTCCCACCGATGACCCGCCCGCCTGCGACGATGCCGCGGCGCCCGCGCCCTACCCGCCGGAGCCCCCCGAGCACGACGACGCCGCGGCGCCCGGCGCGTCGCGCCAGCACGGCCTCCGCCTGCGCGCCGGCGCACCCGACGCCGGCCCGCTCTCCGCGCGCACCCGCGCCGCGCTCCTGGAGCTCCGCGGCGCGTTCCGCGCGGCCGCCTCTCCTCCCCGCGCGGACCCCGTGGAAGCGCCTCCGGACCTCCGCGTGGACGAGCTGCCCTCGCTCGACGCGGCCGCTGCCATCACGGAGCCCTCGCCGCCCGCGCCGGCCTCGCCGGGGGAGCGCATCGACGCGCTCGCGCGCGCGTTCGGGCTCCGCGGCACGGGCGTCGAGCCCGAGGCGGGGTTTGGGGCGCAGGGCGCCGCCAGGCGACCCGGAGCCCCAAATGCCAAGGCAGGGTTTGTCGCTCCGGACGCCGGTGATTTCCCGCCTGCGACCGCCTCCCCGCCCGCGCCCGATCCCGGCGCGCACGTCCGGCTGACCGTCCCATCGAGCCGGCGCGTCTCCGCCACCGCGCCGACGGAGCAGATCCGCGCGGTCAGGCTCGATCCCTCGCCGGAGCCCGGCGCGCAGCCGGGCTCCGGCCTTCGCGGCGCGGCCCCCGCCGTCACCATCCCCGAAGCCCGCGGCTCGCGGCCTGGCGCCGCCGCGAAGCCCGGGTTGACGCCGGGGGCGCCGGGGCGCGCTCCACGTGGCGCGCCCGCCGCCCCGACCCCGGCGTGGAGCGGCGATCCCGCGCTCTCCCCTGACGTCGACGACGACGATCTCTACGAGGACGCCTCCGACCTTGTCATCGACACGGTCGATCTCGCCCGCCGCCCGGCGCCTCCTGCTGCCCGCGCGAGCGCGCCGGGCGAGCCTCGCGCCAGGGCCGCCTCTCGCCGGCCGGGCGACCCGCGCGGCCTCGCCGCGCTCGTCCAGCTGGTCCTGGAGGGCGGCGAGCAGGCCCCGCGCGCCGCCGCCGAGCTCCAGCGCCACGGCGAGCCCGCGATGAAGGCCATCGCCGCCTTCTTCCCCGGCCCCCTGCGCGCTGGCCGCCGCGCGCGCGAGCTCCTCGCCGCGCCCGAGCCGATCTCCGCGCCCCGGCCCACGCCCGACGACGCCCCTGCGAGGCCGCTGCCGCCCCTGCCGCCGGCCTCCCAGTGCGGCCCGCTGCTCGAGCTCATCGTCGCGCTCCGCCGCCCCGCGCTGCCGTTCATCACCGTGCGCAGCGCCTCGCCCGATCCCGAGGTCCGCTTCTGGGCCACGCACGTGCTCGGCGAGCTGCCGTACCCCGAGGCCGCGAACGCGCTCCTGCCGCGCCTCTTCGACGACGACATCGCGGTCCGCCGCGTCGCCCGCCGCTCCGCCGGCGCGCTCGTGCATGGCGCCCGCGGCGACGAGCCCCGCTCCCCCCGCGCCCCCGATCCCGGCGCGCCCATCCTCCACGGCCTGGAGCACATCGTCCGCGACCCCGACGAGCCCGTCCCTCGCCGCCTCGTCGCGATCGAGACCATGAGCGAGATCCGCGCCGCCGCGATGGTCCCCGCGCTCATCGCCGCCCTCTCCGACTCGCACGAAGCGATCGTCGACGCCGCCGCCCGCGCGCTCACTGCGGTCGCACGCGACGACCTCGGCCGCGATCCCCGCGCCTGGACCGCGTGGTGGTCCCGGAGCTCCGGGCGCCACCGCATCGAGTGGCTGATCGACGCCCTCACCCACGAGCAGCTCGCCATCCGCCGCGCCGCCGGCGACGAGCTCAAGGCCCTCACCCGCGAGTACTTCGGCTACTACGACGATCTGCCCCGCCGCGATCGCGAGCGCGCGCAGGCGCGCTACCGCGAGTGGTGGCTCACGGAAGGCCGCGCCAAGTTCGCCCCCGGCAGGGCCGGGGGCCAATGAGGGGGCTTCGCCCCCGGCAGGGCCGGGGGCCAATGAGGGGGCTTCGCCCCCGGCAGGGCCG
>CAYQYG010000243.1:6673-13450 GCA_964421485.1 uncultured Polyangiaceae bacterium
GGGGCCAATGAGGGGGCTTCGCCCCCTACGCTCCCGATGGTCGCTACCCCGCGGAAGCGGGATGGATGATGTGGCGGTGGGAGGGGAGAAAGGGGAGGGGAGAGAAGGCGCCGCCCGCGCGCTCGGGGCGGCGCCTCCGGATGTGGATCCAGCGCCGAGAGCGCGGATCAGTACGCGTCGTCGCCCTTCGGCTTCGGCGCGGCGACGCCGGCGGCGGGCTTCTTGGGCGCCTCGACCTTCGGGGCGTCGCCCTTGGCCTCACCCTTCGCGTCGGCCTTCGGCGGGCCCTCGCCGGCCTCCTTGAGCGCCTTGTCGATCATCTTCTTGAACTTCGAGAACGGCTGCGCGCCGCTGATGAAGTAGCCGTTGATCACGAACGCCGGCGTCCCGCTGATGCCCGCCTTGTCGCCCGCCGCGCTGTCCGCGTCGACGTGCGGCTTGTGCGTGTTCGCGTCGAGCGCCTTCTTGAAGCGGTTGAGGTCGAGCCCCTGCTCCTCCGCGTACTTCTCGAGCGACGCGCGCGAGAACGCGTCCGGCGTCCCCGCGTTCTTGAACAGCGCGGCGTGGTACGTCCAGAACCCGGCGTTGCCCTTCTGCGCGAACGCCTCCTGCGCCGCCTCGGACGCGAGCGGCGCGTTCTTGTGCATCGGCAGCGGCTTGTGGCGCCACACGATCTTGATCTTGTCGCCGTAGGCCTTCGCGATCTGCGACACCGTGTCCTCGACGCGCTTGCAGAACGGGCACTCGAAGTCCGAGAAGATCTGCATCGTCACCTTGGCCTTCTCGCCCCCCTTCCAGGGGTTGTTCGGACCAGGCGCGGCGACCTCTTTGCGCTCCGGCGGCGGCGGCTCCTTGCCGTCCTTGATGATCTCGTTGTAGAGGTCCTTCGCCGCCACGCCCTTCGCGAGGAGCGCCTCGGCCTTCTTGATCTCCTCGTCGATGACGGCCTTGAACTTCTCGAGGGGCTGCGCGCCCACGAGCCGCCGGCCGTTGATGAAGAAGTGCGGCGTGCCCGACGCCTGCAGATCATCCGCGAGCTCCTGATCGGCCGCGATCGACGCGCCGTACTTCTTGTCGGCGATCGCGCTCTTCACCTTCTCGACGTCGAGCCCGAGCTCCTTCGCGTAGCCGAGCAGGTCCTCGTCGGCGAGCTTCTGCTGGTTCTTGAAGAGCAGGTCGTACGCCGCCCAGAACCCCTTGTCGCCCTTCTGCGCGCGGGCCTCCATCGCGAGCTCCGCCGCGGGCTCCGCGCGGTTGTGGAACGGCAGCGGGTTGTTCTTCCAGACGAAGCGGACCTTGTCGCCGTAGGTCTTGAGGACCTCTTCCATGGTCGGCACGACCTTGGTGCAGAACGGGCACTGGAAGTCGGACCACTCGACGACGGTCACGAGCGCGGTGGCGGGGCCGCGGGCCGGCGAGTCGCCGACGGGCACCTTCCACACGGTCTTGTCGTCCTCCTGGGGCTTGCTGTCGCGCTCCTTGGGCGGCGGCGCCTTCGCCTTGTTCTCGGCGGCGAGCTTCGCGTACACCTTCTCCGGCTTGGTCCCGGCGGCGATGGCGGCCTGCGCGGCCTTGAGCTGCTCGTCGATGATCGCGATGAACTTGTCCGGCGGCTGCGCGCCGCTCAGGAACACGCCGTTGATGAACGACGCCGGCGTCCCGGAGACGCCCGCGGCCTTGCCGACGGCCATGTCCGCGTCGACCTTCGCCGCGAACTCCTGCTTGTCATAGGAGGCCTTGAACTTCGCGCGGTCGACGCCCGCCTCGACGGCCCACTTCTCGAAGTTCTCCGGCGTGAGCCCGCCCTTCTGGTTCTTGAACGCGTTCTCGTGGAACTTCCAGAAGGCCTTCGACCCGCCGAGGCGGAACACGGTCTCCGCCGCGACCGAGGCGGGCCGCGCGTTCTTGTGGAACGGCAGCGGGTTGCTCTTCCAGATCACGCGCAGCTTCTGGGGCCCGTACTTCTCCTTGAGCTGGTTGATCGTGGTCTCGACCCGGGTGCAGAACGGACATTCGAAATCGCTGAAGAGCACCAGCGTGACCGGCGCCGACCGCGACCCCCACATCGGGTCCTTCGACGAAACCGGCACCGCCGCGTCCTCGTCGCTCCACGCCTCGCCGTCCGCGACATCGGCGGTGATGTCCGCCGAGCTGCGCGATCCGGCGCTCCTGTCGATGCTCCACATCAACCCCATCCCTGCGATGAAGCAGAGAAGGAAGCCGACGATGGCTGTTCCCTTGTTCATGTTGCCTGTTTCCTCTCGTGAAGCGGGCCCTCGAGGGGCCCGCGCAAAGCCCGGGCGGACGAGCCGCCCGGGATACCTGACCGGACATCTGCGCGCACGGGGCGCGCGGTGTGATCTCGTCGGAGGAGCGCGCCCGGCCGGCGCTCCGCCCTGCTGCGCGGCTCGCCCTGGTTCACGCTCGGGGCACCGGCGGCGCCGGTGCCCCGGGCCGGCGCTCCGCTGCGAGCCCGGGATCACGGCAGCGCCGCGCTCCCCTGGCCGCCTGCGGAATGCGGGCCGGTCACGCTCCTGGGCTCACCGGCGACGGTCGGCGCGGAGATCGCGACGGGACGAGCGATCGCTCGCTCCGCTCGTGGCGTGGTCGCGCCGGACCGGCGAGCCCGGGCTCAGCGGGGCGGGTGGTCGACGCGCCGGAGCGCGCCTGCGCGCGGCCCGCCCTCGACGGGCGTGGCCGGAAGGAGCTCGTCGTCACCGCACGGAAGGAGCACCGGCGCCTCGGAGAGCACCGCGTGCACGACGACGCTTGCGGCCTCGATCCCCGGGAGGTGGTCGCGCGGGCTCGGACCCGCCGCGGGCGCGGCCTCGCTCTCGCCGCATCCCGGCGCCGCATCGATGCGCGCGTCGGAGATCGGGAGCACGCGCTGCGGCGCGACGGCCGAGGCCCCTCGCGGATCGCAGATCGGCGCCGCGCTCGTCTCGCCCGTCGCCTCGTCGACGCTCGTCACGACCGTGCACGAGGGCTCCGGCTCGCTGGGCGGCGGCGGCATCGCGGAGACCGCGTCATCCTCGCAGACCGGGACGATCGCAGCCTGTGCGCGCAGCGGCAGGACCAGCGCCAACGCGAGCGTCAGCAAGGTCAAGAGGCGCTGGAGCGCGGCGCGCGACATGGACGGTCCCACATGTAGCCCACCCCGCCTGCGAGGGCAACGCCGGCGAGATCGGAGCGCCGGGGGCGGAAACGGGCACGGCAACGGAGATGGAGACGGTCACGGGCGCGGCCACGGTCACGGGCGCGGCCACGGTCACGGGCGCGGCCACGGTCACGGGCGCGGGCGAGTCCGTTGGCAGCGGCGCGCGGCCACGGTAACGGTGCCTCGTGCCTCCGCCCGACCTCCCTCGCCGCAAGGCCGCTGCCGAACCGACGATCGTGCAGCGCCCGGACGCGAGCCGCGGCGTCGCGCCTCACCTGAGCGGCGCCCCGGTCGCCGAGATCTCGCTCGAGGCCCCGGCCGTGGTCGTCGGGCGAATGGGCGCCGATCTCGCGCTCGACAGCCCGGTCGTCTCGCGGCGGCACGCCGCCTTCCGGCGGCGCCCGGACGGCGGCCACGACGTCGAGGATCTCGGATCGATGAACGGCACGTTCGTCGGCGGGCGGCGCGTCGCCCGGCGGCATCCGCTCCGCGCGGGGGACGTCGTGCTCGTCGGGCCGTACGAGATCGTCTATCGCGGAGGGAGCGCCGCGGTCCACGACCTCCGCGGGGCCCTGCGCCTCGACGGCCACGGGCTCGGCCGGCGCGTGCGCGGGCGGCGGTGGATCCTCCGCGACGCGTCGATCTCAATCCTGCCGCGCGAGCTCGTCGCGCTCGTCGGCGGCAGCGGCGCGGGCAAATCGACGCTCATGCGGCTCCTCTCCGCGCAGACCGAGCCGACCGCGGGGGTCGTCCATTACAATGGCGAGGACGCCTACGCCCATTTCGATCGGTTCCGCGCCATCGTCGGCTACGTGCCCCAGGACGACATCCTGCACCGCGACCTCCCCGTGCGGCGCGCCCTCCGCTACGCCGCGAGCCTGCGCCTGCCGCCGGACACCTCCTCGAAGGAGCGGGCCGCCCGGATCGAGCGCGCGCTCGACGAGGTCGAGATGCGCGAGCACGCCGGCAAGCGCATCGCGGACCTGTCGGGCGGCCAGCGGAAGCGCGTCAGCATCGCGGCGGAGCTGCTCGCCGACCCGGCGCTGTTCTTCCTCGACGAGCCGACGAGCGGGCTCGATCCCGGCCTCGAGAAGAAGATGATGCGCACCCTCCGGCGGCTCGCGAGCGGCGGCCGGACCGTCGTGCTCGTCACGCACGCGACGGCGAGCCTGGCTCAATGCGATCACGTCGCCTTCCTCGCCGACGGCAGGCTCGTCTATTTCGGCCCGCCGGCCGAGGCGCTCGGCTTCTTCCGGGTGACGTCGGGCGACATCGCCGACGTGTACGACAAGCTCGAGGGCCACGCGCGCCCGTCGAGCCCCGAGCGCATGGCGATCGCGGCCGAGCTCGGCGTCCCCGGCGAGGAGCTCCGGAGGCGGGCGAGCGCGGGCGAGCCCGTGTCGCTCGCGGCGCTGTGGGAGGCGGCGTACCGCCGGTCGGCGCTGCACGCCCGCTGGGTCGCGGCGCGCCTCGCGACGGCGCCGAGGCCTCCGGACCGGCGCCGCGCCGGCCGGCGCCCGCCGCGGGCCTCCCGGCTGCGGCAGCTCGCCGTCCTGACGATCCGCCATGCCGACCTGGTCCTCCAGGATCGAAAGAACCTGGCGGTCCTGCTCCTCCAGGCGCCGATCATCGCGTACCTGACCACGCTCGTCGCGAAGAAGGACGCCATCGTCGGCGCGCGCGCGACCTCGTACGACGCGAAGGTCCTCCTGTTCCTGATGGCCACCGTGTCCGCGTGGTTCGGCATCATCAACGCCGCCCGCGAGATCGCGAAGGAGACGCCGATCTTCGCGCGCGAGCGCCTCGCCGGCGTGCGCATCGCGCCCTACCTCGCCTCGAAGATCCTCGTGCTCGCGCTCCTCGTGGCCGTGCAGAGCGCGATCCTGCTCGCCGTGCTCGGCGCCAAGGTCGATTTCCCGAGGGCCGGCGTGGCGTGGGCCGCGGACGTCGAGCTCCTCGGGACCACGTTCCTCTCGGGCCTCGCCGCGCTCGCGCTGGGCCTCTGCATCTCGTCCGCCGCGAGGACGACGGATCGAGCCATCTCGGCCATCCCGCTCGCGCTGGTGCCGCAGATCCTCTTCTCCGGCGTGCTGTTCCCGCTCGGCGGAGAGCGATCCGTCATGCGCGTGCTCTCCTGGTTCACCCTGAGCCGCTGGGCGACCGACGCCTACGCCGTGACGGCGCACCTCTCGCGCTTCGCGGACCTGAGGAGGACGACCGATTACGTCTTCACGCAGCAGGCCCTGCTCGAGAAATGGTCCGCGCTCGGCGTTCACACTGGCGTCTACCTGCTCCTCGCCGCGATCCTCCTCTCGCGCCGCGAGCGCGGCTGAACGGGGAGGAGGGCGCGGGCGCCGGAGCGGTCGCGCCGACATGTGCCAGAGCCGGAGGCCAGGGCGGTGAAGTGTGCCAGAAGGGGGACCTCCGGAGGTGGCACAACCGCAATGCATTGCGATCGGGAGACCTCCGGAGGTCTCCGGACCGCACTGGAATTCAGCGGGAGGGGGGTCCGGAGGTCGAGCGGACACTCTGCAGAGCGTTGTTTGGTGCTCTGGACCACCGGACGACGCTCTGCAGAGCGATCAAGTTGTGCCAGTCGGTCCAGAATTTCCAGGTTCAGTGTGCCACGGGGACCTCCGGAGGTCTCCGGGGCGCACTGCAGAGCGGGAGGGGGACCTCCGGAGGTCCCTGGAGCGCGGAGGAGAGCGCGGGCGGGGCCTCGGGAGGTGCCGGGGGCGGAGCGGAGGTCGCGGGCGGGACCCCGGGAGGTGCCGGGAGCGGTCACGGGAGCGGTCACGGGAGCGGTCACGGGCGCGGACGCGGGCGCGGATCCGGACACGGACAGGTACTAGTACCGCGTCCCCCCAAGTTCGTCCCTGGATCCTTCGGCCGCCACCGCCGGGATCTCCGTCCCGAGAGGAGAGATTTCAACGCAAAGACGCAAAGACGCAAGGGCGCAAAAATACAGAGAAAATTTCTGGTTTGCGCCTCTGCGCCTTTGCGTTTTTAGATGCGCCGGGGTCTGTCATGGCGCCGCTCTGCGCGCGCGGCGCCCCGGCGCCGCGGCTTCTTCCTCCGCCGCGGCTTCTTGCTCGGCCGCGTTGCTCCCGGCGTCCTCCTCGCCCGCGCCGCCGGCCCCCGGCGCGGCGATCCGATCGAACCGCGCGAGCAGCGCCGGCGCCACCTGCTCGATCCACCGACGCTGCTCCTCGTCCTCGCGCAGCTCGTCGCGCAGGCGCGCGATCTCCCCCGCGCCCGCGCCGCTCGGCGCCGTCACCGCGCGCACCAGATCGCGGACGAGCTCGTCGCGCGGCCCGATCGACAGCTCCGGCGGCGTCGCCGCCACGAGATCGCCGGCCGCGTCCACGTCGCCGCGGGCCACGAGCGCGACGAGCTGCACCGTGAAGCGCGTGCGATCGAGGAGCACGTAATCGGGCGGGATCTGCGATAGCTCCGCCGCGGCCTCGTCCGCGCGCCCCATGGCCGCGAGCGCCGCGGCGCGCGCGGCCGTGAGCGAGGGCGCGAGCATCCCCGACGCCCCGGCGCGCACGCCCGTATCCTGCCCAGCGGCCAGGCGCGCGTACAGGGCCTCCCAGCGGTCGGCTGCATCCCGTGTCCAG
>CAYQYG010000244.1:0-11221 GCA_964421485.1 uncultured Polyangiaceae bacterium
GCGGCGGCATGGGCGGCGCGGGCGGCGGCATGGGCGGCGCGGGCGGCGGCATGGGCGGGAACTAGTGCCGCCTGCCGGAAGTCCCGCCGGGGATCGGAGAAGAGAGATGAGAGAAGAGAGATGAGAGGAGAGAGGATCACAGGGAGACGGGGAGGCGGGGAGATCAGAAAATTCTGATCTTCTTTCTCTCTCGTCTCCCCGCCTCCCCGCCTCCCTGTAATTTCTCTCTCTCTCCTCCTCTCCTCGCCCTCACTCGATCCGGACGGGCCTGGCCGGCGCGACGGCGCGGGCCAGGTCCTCGAACGCGACGCGGGCCCTCGCCTCGGGGGCCGTGAGCGTGCCCGCGAGCGCGAAGCGCACCGGGATCTCCAGCAAGGTCTGCAGCCGGCTCGAGTCGAGCTCGGCGCGCACCACGAGCGTGCCCTGGATCTGGTGCACGCCGTTCACCGGCTCCGCGAGCGAGACGCCGGGGGGCAGCGGGATGCGCGCGTCGATGACCGCGGGGCGATCGAGCGTGTGGCGGAGCGAGACGCCGAGCACGCCGGTCTTGCCGGCGCGCGCGCGGGCCGGCCAGGTGATCTCCATGCGGACAGGGCTCGAGGCGTCGTCCGGCGGGCTCGACCAGAGGCGCAGCACGGGCCGCTCGAGGCGTGCCACGACGCCCGGGCCCACGGCCGTGACCTCGACGCGGGTCGCGGACGCGTCGAGCGGCAGCGAGATCCGCGCGGAGGGGCCGACCGTGACCTCGCGGCGGACGCCGCCCGAGATGATGGTGACCTGCGTCGGGGTCGCGGGGCTCGGGGCGGAGGGCGCGCTCTCGTGAGGAGCGCGGCCCGGAGCCCCGGGCGCCGAATCAGCGCCGTCGTCGTGCGAGAGCAGCGCGCGCACCGCCGAGCGGGTCGCGAGCGCGGAGCCGTAGCCGCCGCGGCCGTCGCGCTGCACGCCCAGCCAGGCCGCGAGGCGCTCGGCGGGGGCCACGGGCTTGCCGAGCGAGGCGGCGCGGAGCAGCGCCGCGTAGACGATCGCGCGCGACGCGCGCTCCGACGCCTGGCCGTCCGGGAGCGTGACGCCGCCCGAGGCGCGGAGCTTGACGGCCTCGCGCAGCCGGTCGGCGAGCGCCGCCGCGGCCGCGGCGCGGTGCGGGCGCTCCGCGAGCGCGAGCACGGCGCGCGCGAGCTCGACGCGGTCGCCGCCCTGGATCGCGGCCGTGACGGTGTCGGTCACGAACGCGTCCCAGCACGCCTCGGCGACGCCCGCCGCGGGCGCGGGCTCGGCGTCGAGCGCGTCGAGGGCCTCGTCGATCGGCGGGCGCTTCGGCGGGCAGGTCCCGTCGGGCTTCGGGAGCTCGGCGGCGAGCTCGATCGGCGCGAGCGCGCGCGCCCGCGCCACCGCGGCCCAGTAGGGCGAGCCCTTGCGCCCCTGCCGGTACGCGTGCAGCCGCCCCATCGCGCGCCGCGAGAGCTCGCCGGCGCGCACCGCGAGCGGCGACCGCTCGCCGCGGCGCGTGGTGGCCCACCGCATGAGGCGCGAGCCCACCTCCACGGCGTCGGCCATCGCGTCGGGAGAGGAGAGGCGGTCCGGATCCATCGCGCCGAGGGCTGCCTCGAGGGCCCAGTCGACGCCGCGCTCCAGCACGACGCGCGGCTCCCCCGTCAGCCGGATCCTCTTGCCCGCCACGGGCACGCTCAGCGAGACCGGCGCGCCGGCCCCGACCCAGGACGAGCTCGTCATGTCCGTGAGCTCGCCCGCGGGCCGCACGTCCCACGCGTGCAGGAGCGCGTCGGCCGACACGCCCGGCGCGCTCAGGCGCACGGCGAGCTCCGCGCGCCCCGGCGCCCTCGCCTTGAGCCGCACGCGCGTCACCGCCGCGCCGCCCGCGGCGACCTCGACGGTCGCCTGGGCCTGCCGCGGATCGACGAGCGACACGCTCCCGCGCGCCTCGAACGCGAGCGCCGCGCGCACCGGCCCCGCGCCGCGGTTCCGCACCATGACCGCCGCGTCCATCACGTCGCCCTCGATCCACGCGGCGCCGGTGTCCACGCGCGCCGAGAGCGGCAGCGCGACGGGCACGTCGAGCGTGGTCGTCGCGGGCGTCGCGCCGTCGGGCACGCCCACGAACCCGATCCGCCACGTCGTCTCCGCGTCGCCGAGCGGGACCGAGATCCTGAGGCGCCCGTCCTTGTCGGTCCGCCGCGGCGGCGACCAGAACGCGACGCCCGTCGGGATCCCGAACGAGGACCGCCCCGCGCCGTGCCCGATCGTCCCGATCCTGCCGAGCCCGATGCCCTCGCCCCGCCCTCCCCCGCCCTCGCCGGTGCCGGTGAGGCCGAGGCCGCCGAGCGCGGTGCCCGTGAGCGACTCGATCAGGCTCTGCCAGGCCGAGACGGTCTCCTCGGAGACCTCCATGTCGAACTTCGCGTCGACGAGCCGGTCCTCGCTCACCGCGCGCGCGTACGGCGAGCCCGAGCGGAGCACGCGCTCGAACGGATCGCGCACGTCGTCGCCCGTGCCGATCCGCCCATCGGGCCCCGGCGCCTGGAGCGCGAAGCCGCGCGTGACCGTGAGGAACGGGAAGGGCGCCGCGCCCGTCTTCACGAACTGGAGCGTGCCGCCCCAGGGATCGATGAGCAGCGACTCCTCGACGCGCCCGTCGCGCACGAGGCGCCTGAGCAGCGCGTTCGGATCGCTGAGCGCCGGCTCGTCCGGATCGAGCATGCGCTCGCGCCGGTACGCGCGCGCCGCGGCGAGCACGCGGAAGAGCTTGAGCCTCGTGATCCTGCGCGCGACGTTGTCGAACGTCACCTGCGGGTCGATCGCGAGCAGGTCGCCGAGCGCGAGCGGCTCGCCGCCGGGCGTCATCGGGGCCTCGCTCATGGCCGCGGTGACGAGGGTCATGAGCTCCGGGTTGAACTGCCACCCTCCGCCCGGCCCGCGGCGCCGCACGTCCGCGAGCCGATCGGGCGACTCCGCGGCCTCGAAGACCGCGCCCTCGAGCGAGCGCAGGACCTCGCCGAACGCCTCGTTGAGCTCCTCGCGCGCGGTGCCGCCCGGGTCCCGCACCGGCGGGACCGAGGCCGCGGTGCGGGCGCTGAGTGCGGCCCTGCGCAGCGGCTCCAGCGCGGGATCGCCCTCGAGGAAGGGGTCGCAGCGCTCGGGCTCGATCCCCGCGCGCCCGCAGAGCCGCGAGCGCGTGTCGAGCGCCACGAGCCCCGAGACCGATCCGCCGCCGTGCAGGTCGACCATGACGGCGGCGATGGTGCCCGGCAGCCCGCGGCCGTGGCCGTCGCCGAGCGCGAGCTCGACGTCGACGGTGCCCTTGGGCGTGGCGCGGCCGCCCGCGAGCTTCGCCGTGAGCGCGGGCAAGACGCGCGGCGCGACCATCACGCCGCCGCCGACCACGCGCGCGGGCCCTCCCGCGCGCGGCGACGCGGCGCTGACGCCCCAGATCCCCGGCGCCCCCGCGCCGAGCTCGATCCCGCCGCCGCGCTCGCCGTCGTCGATCCAGGCGCTCCTGGCCGCGGCGCTGTTGTCCGTCTCGACGACGACGCTCCAGGGCGCGCCGCCGGGCGCGCCCTTGCCCGCCTCGAAGACGCGCACGAGGGCGCGGTCCCCCTGGCGCGCGAGCAGCGGCTCGGTCCGCACGATGCCGGCCGCGTCGCGGCTCACCTGGACACAGAGCTCGAACGGGCCGCGCCTCGAGGCGAGCGCAGGGACGTCCCCCACGGGCCGGACGAGCACGGCCGCGGCGACGCCGCCCGCGCAGGGCCCGACGTTGCGCATGGCGCCGAGGTCGTGCGGGGGCTTCCAGGTGACCTCGGCCTCGCCGTGCGCGTCGGTGGTGACGGTGGCGCGCAGGCCGTCGCCCTCGACGGTGAACGTGGCCGCGACGGGATCGTAACGGGCGTCGAGGACGCGGAGGAGCATGCGCTGCTCGAGGCCCGGGACGATGGCTCCGGCCTCGGGCTCGAGGGTGGCGCTCGAGGTGGGGTTGTCGACGGAGACCGAGGTGTCCTGCGAGAGGTCATGGCCATCGAGGGTGGCCCTGGCGACGAGCCGGAGCGACGATCCGACGCCCTGGACGACGGTGCTCGGCGCGGTGGCCTCGCCGCGGATCTCGCCTGCGGGATCGGTGCGCGAGAGGGTGGAGGCCTTCTCCCACTCGGTCTTGTCGTCCGGGGGGCTCGTGCCCTTGGGGCCGACCCAGGTGCGGACGGGGAGGCCCGCGACGGGCTGGCCTGCGCCGTCGCGGATGCGGACGGTGAAGGCGACCTTCTCGCCTGCCCTGACGTCGCCCTCGGCCCACGAGGCGAGCATCTGGGGCGCGCCCGGGGTCTCCTCGCGCGGGGTGAGGGTGACGCTGCCCGAGGCCGATGTGCCGGTCTTCTGGGCGATGGTCTGGGCTTCGAGCTGCCAGCTCCAGGAGGGCTCGTCGGTCCAGGGGATGGGGACGCGGGCCATGGCGGTGCCCGCGGCGTCGGTGGTGACGACGGTCTTGTGGCGGGCGAGGCCGCCCTCGAGGAGGCGGACCTCGACGGGCGTGGCAGGGACGGGCTGGCCGGTGGAGGCGCTGCGGACGACGATCCACGCGGAGGTGGCGCCGCCGGGGACGACGCGGGAATCCGGGACGAGGAGGTCGACCTCGTACGGTCTGTACCGCTCGACGGTGATGGACTGGGTGCGGGCGCGGTCGCCGACGCGGACTCCCAGGAGGAGGGTGAGGGAGCGGGCGGGGCCGTCGGGGATGGGGACGTCGAGGTGGGCGCGGCCCTGGGGGTCGGTGGTGACGCGGACGGGGGCCGGGACGGAGCTGACCTTGCCGAGGGACTCGGGGTCCCAGACGGCTTCGACGGCGGCGCCGTCGAGGGGGCGGAGGGAGACGACGCTGGGGAAGCCGTAAGCGAGGACCTGGACGGGGAGGACGCCTCCGGGGGCGCCGCGGGAGGGGGCCTGGATGAAGAGGTCGAGGCCGCGGGCCACGGTGTCGGGGGTGGCGGAGGCGGCGTCGGAGGCGGGGGCGGCGGCGAGGGCGGCGGCGGCGGCCAGGGCCAGGGAGGCTCGTCGGGCGGTCATGGTGGTGGGCGTCCGACAGGGGAAGTTATCCGAGGTTCCTGGACGGGATCGGGGGAAATGGGGGCAGGGGGGCTCAGGGGGCTTCAGCGGCGCCGCGGCCGGGGCGGGGTACCTGTGGAGCAGGGGGCGCCTTCCCGCGCACTCGTCGCTGCCAGGTGGACTTCGGGGGGGTGGATGCGCCAGGGGGTGAAGTGGCCTTCGAAGGGGAGGTGATTTCAGGGCCGCTCCTCGGGTGCGCGGGGCCCTTTGCGCCCCCTGCTCCACAGGTACCCCGCCCCGGCCGCGGCTCGTGGGTGAGCAGGATGGGGCGCCGGGAGCAGCGATGATTGGTGGCTTTTCTAGGCGCACCACGCGCGATCATTGCCAGGATGGCGCAACCATTGATTTGTTATTCAATGATCGTGTAGAAAACTATCGCGTGGATACGCGCATCGATCTGCGACATCGGAGGGGCGGTCACTGCGGGGTGAGCGTGGCCTCCTGGTGGTCCGGGTTCGCGCCGCCGCACGACGCGGGGGTCGCCTCGAGGTCCAGGTGGACCGGGGCGAAGCCGGCGGCCGTCGCGTCCAGGGTGCCCGGGCCGGGGCTGCCGTCGCCCCAGGTGCAGGTCACGCCGGTGTCCGCGCGGCAGGCGAGCGACGGGGCGCCGGCGGAGATCTGCGCCCATGTCTCGGTGATCTCCGGGCCGGCGCCGGTGAGCGTGATCGAGAGGTCGGCGGGAATGGCGCTGCCCGAGGCGGCGAGGTGCGCGGAGAACGACCATCCAGCGGGGGGGCCCACCATGCTGCAGTCGACCTCTGGATCGCTGTCGGTGTCATCGCCGCCGCAGGCGGCGAGGGCGAGGAGGGCGGCGGGGAGCAGGGGCTTCAGAAATGTGGGCAGGTGCATTGGGCGGCTCCGGAGAGGGAGCGTAGCGCACGGGCGGCCGGAGGTGAACCAGGAGGTGCGCCGAGCGCGGAGGAGCAGCCGGCTCGGCGGCGCCGCGGGGAGCAGGCTCTGCGCCTCGGTGCAACGTCACGAGCTACCGCACCCGCGGCGCGCGCTCCACCCACCCCGGCGACCCGGCATGTCAATCCGAACGGGCGGCCGGCGGCGCGAAGATCCAGCCTGCCGCCCCCGGCGAGAGCCGCTGCCACCGGGCATACGCCGCCACCGCGCGATTCCGCGCCTCGGCGGCCGATGCATTCTCGCCGATCGCCCCGACGACCGCCTCCAGCACGTACCCTTCCGGCGCCATGAGCGCGCGCGTCATGACCACCGTCTCCGAGCCCGCGGCCCGCAGCGAGGGACCGAAATAGGGCTCGGACGCGCACGCGAGCACGAACGACGGCACGGGCGCGGGCGCGTCGGCCGCGCCCGGCGGCGGCGGCAGCCGCACGCCGTCCATCAGGCGGTTATGGCCCGCGTACCCGGCGACGGACACGCGCTCCTCCCGCTCCTTCTCCCCGTCGCGGAACCGGACCTGCCCGCCGCGCGTGGCGATCTGCCAGAAGGCCTCCACGGCGCGATCGATATGGTCGCCGTGATACGCATCGAGCACGAGGATCTGCTCGACCGCCTCCCCGCCCTTGCCCCCGAACGGAGCGGCCGGCACGCGCCGGCGATAGACCACGCGCTCGAGCAGCGCCCCCCCGCCGCGCCCCACGTCGATTCGCTCGAAGCCGCTCCCGTTCCGATCGAAGAACCTCCGGTGCCCGAACACCGCCCCCCAGTAGATGTTCGTGTCCAGCCGATCCGGACGCCCGGCGATCCCGCTCCCGCAATCGATCTGCGCGTTCGAGCACAGCGGCACCACCACCTGGATCACGAGCGGCCGCCCCTCGCGCACGCCCCGCGCGAAACCAGCCTCGACCCCCTTCGCGGCCACCTCGACGGGTCTTGCCGGAGCGTCCGGCAGGGCCGCCGTGGGAGTGAGCAAGGACAGAACAAATGCCACGGTGGACAGGACCCAGGATCGCATGGCTCTGCACCTCCATCGGAGGACGCGCCCGGAGTGTGACCGCCGCCCTCCCCCTCCTGTCATGCCCCCCTCATCCGGCAAGAGGCCCCGGGGGCCGAGGATGTGCCCCCCAGACTGGGCCGATCCCCCGAGCGTGGCGTTGCGCCCCGGAACCCCGCGAGCGCATCGGAACGATAGCCCTGTCCCCTCCGCCGCGAAGGGGGGAGGCGGGACCCGGTCTGGGGGGCACATCCTCGGCCCCCGGGGCCGGACGTCGTCGCCCGGCGCCACGCCGGGCCCAGCCCCCCATTTCACGCCGGCTCCCCCACGCCCGCGCATCGGCGAGATCCGCGATGAAATCGTTGCGACCCACGGAACTTTGTGCGGCGCCCCTCGATCGCGAGCTCCTCATGCCGGAATGACGCCATCATTTCCGCGGCGATCCAGGCGCCCCGCGGCCTCCCCGGCCGCCGCCCCGGGGGCGCGCGTCTTGCTCTCCCCGACCAGTCATCGATTTCCGTCGACGGGCTGACAGGAGACCGGGAGAACCAATCATGAGGGACGACATCCACGACACGGGCGCATTCCATCGAGCGCCGCCCGCAGCGGGGCGGATCCGCCGGGTCTTCGCGCTCGGCGCGCTGGCCGCGGCTGCGGGCGTCTCGATGCCGGCGTGCGGCGGCGGTGATTCGCCGCCAGCGGCGCAGGGCGCCACCCTGTCGAGCGGAGCCGGAGGTCCCGGCTCCCCGTGCGAGGACGGCGCCGCCCGCGCGTGCCACATCGTCCTCGGCGAGCACGACGGCGTGATCACCTGCCGTGACGGCGTCGAGACCTGCTCGAACGGCGCCTTTGGCCCCTGCGAGGGCCCCACGCGCGCCATTGCCGCGCCGCCCGCCGGCGAGCCCGCCCCCGCCGCGCCCGGCGCGCCGACGCCGCTCAGCCTCTCCGCCCCCGCGCCCTGCCTCGATAACCCGTGCGACCCGAGCTGCCAGGTCTTCGTCGAGGATCCCGGCGCCGCCGGCGTCACGATCCCGCCCGTCGCCCCGCCCTATCCGTGGACCGTCGGCGACGTCAACGCGCTCCCGGCGTCGCTGCTCGCCGAGGGCACCCACGAGCCCTGCTCCACCGCCGAGGATTGCCAGCTCGATCAGCGCTGCGACAACCCCTCCGGCGTCGCCTGCGCCCACCACCCCTGCGCGACCGGCGCCGGCCTCCATGCGACCTGCAGCCCCTGCGTCCAGAAGATCTGCGACGCCCACCCCGGCTGCTGCAATACGGAATATCCGGGCCCGTGCCTGCACGACCCCTGCGTCCAGGGCTCCGCGCTCAAGGCGAGCTGCGACCCGTGCGTGGCGACCATCTGCGCGGCCCGCCCCGGCTGCTGCGCCCCGCTCTGCACGTCGAATGCGGACTGCGCCGCCCTCGTCGGCCCCGCCAGCACCTGCGACGCCCAGGGCCGCTGCACCTGCGGCGCCGGCGTCGGCGCGTGCCCGGCGGGCGCCTCCTGCTCGTCGGGCCGCTGCACTCCATTCTGGGGATCCGCGAGCTGCGCCGGCCAGATCCCCGCCCTCTGCCCCGGGAAGACCTGCCCCGCCCCGAACACCTGGACGCCGGCCTGCGTCGCCGAGGTCGCCGCGACCTGCGGCGCGCGCTGCGACGCCCCGCCCGCCGGCTGCCCCCACGACAGGTGCTACACCGGCGACGCCCTCCCGCTCGCGTCGTGCGGCGCCGACCCGTGCATCACCCAGATCTGCACCGCCCCCGGCGGCGACCCCACCTGCTGCACCTCGCGATGGACCCAGCAATGCGTCGACCGCGTGGAGACCCTCTGCGGCGAGGCGTGCCCCCACAAGGGCCTCTGCACCTCCTGGCTCCCCGGCGAGGCCGACCCCTCCTGCGCCGGCGTCGACCTCACGCTCGGCGTCCCCTGCGACGGATCCATTCCCCTCTGCAATCGCGGCGCTGCGCCCGTCCCCGCGGGCACGACCCTGGACATCGTGAGCTACCCGGCCGGCGCGGGCGAGCTGCCCTCCTCGGAGCCCTCCGAGGTCCTGTCCTCCTGCGACCCCGCCCCCGGCGCCCCGGCGTGCTCCGTCACCCTGCCCTCCCCCCTCTCCGGCGGCAGCTGCGTCAGCGTCACCGGCTGCGATGGCCTGTCCGACGGAATGGAGCTCCTCGTGAACCCCGCCGGCCCGAACCATATCGGCGAATGCCATTGCGAGAACAACTGGACCCTCCACGACTCCGGCCCCTGCCAGTCCCCCGCCTGCATCGCCTCCGCGAGCGTCTCCTCCGTCAAGAAGGTCACGATGTTCGTCTCGGTCGACGCCTCCACCTCGATGGCGTGCTCCCTCAATGGCTGTCCGGCCGTCTGCTCCGACCGCCTCGCGACCCGCTGGGCGCCGATGACGGCCGCGCTCACAAGCTTCTTCGCGGACCCCGCGTCGGCCGGCCTCGGCGTCGCGCTCAAGCTCTGGCCCGACACGACCGTCGCCGGCTTCTGCAATGACACCCCCGCCTGCCCCGGCCCCGGCGGCGGCGGCTGCGCGGTCCCCACCGTGGGGCTCGGGACGCTCGCGGCCGCCGCCGGCGCCGCCGATCCCCACGAGCAGGCGCTCATCGATGCCATCCAGAGCAGGAGCCCCTGCCGCGACACGCCGATGTATCCCGCGCTGGACGGCGCGACCTCCTGGGCCGTGGCCCACAGGGCCGCGAACCCGGAGGAGGAGGTCGCCGTCGTCCTCATCACCGACGGCGTCCCGAGCGGCTGCAACACCGACGTCCATGCGATCGCCGCGCTCGCCTCGAGCGCCTTCCACGATCACGGCGTCCGGACCTATGCGATCGGCTTCGGCGGCTCGAACCCGACGTTCATCAATCAGGTGGCCTCCCTCGGCGGCGGCGCCGCGTTCAACCTGACCGAGGGCGCTGGATTGCAGCAGACGCTGCTCGACGCGATGGCGGCGATCCGCGGCGACGCGCTGCCCTGCGACGTCGAGGTGCCGCTCGCCGGCGCGTCGGATCCGGCCTCGGTCTCGGTGGTGGTGACGAGCGGCGCGGGCGTCGAGACCACGCTGGCGCCGCTCCCGGATCCGGCGAGCTGCGGCGACGGGTGGTACCTCGATCCGCTGGACCCGTCGATCGCGAAGCTCTGCCCGGCCACGTGCGCCGCGATCCAGGCGGATCCCGGGGCGATGGTGCGGGCGGTGGTGCCGTGCGAGTCGTCGTATTCGCCGCTCCAGTACGCGCAGGCGTACGAGGCCGACTGCCCCGCGGGGACGAAGGTGCAATGGGGTCACCTGACGTACGATTCGATCACCCCCGGCGATTCGAGCGTGCTGTTCCAGGTCCGGACGGCCGATACCGCGGCGGGCCTCTCGTCGGCGCCGCTCGAGGACGCGGCGGCGGCGCGCGCGGCGCCGGTGGACACGCAGGACTGCGGCTCGGGGCCGCCGGTCTGCGCGGTGGATCTCTATGACGCGCTGGGCGGGCTGCCGGCGGCGCGCAAGGACCACCTCGAGCTCGTGATGACGCTCGATCCGTCGAGCGACGGGCAGCTCGCGCCGGCGGTCGACGCGTGGGGGATCTCCTATTCGTGCCCGGCGTCGGAGTAGGGCTCATCGAGGAGCGGTGATCACCCCCTCCTCGTCCCGCGGAGCCACGTCGCCGATCGTGGTCGCATGTCCGCCGGTGGATCCTCTCCGCTTACTGAACACGCCGGCCCTCTCGACCCCGCCGCGATGACCTCCTGCGGGGACCCCGACCGTAGGGAGCCCCACCCCGGCGGGAGTGTCGACCGTGGTTGCCGGCGCGCCTCGCCCATCGCTCGCCGGCGTGAAGGCCGTGTTCTGGCCGGAAATCGCCATTGGACCGCCGCCGGAGGCCCCCGACGCGGGTGGGTCCTGACCCATCACCCGAAGGGTCCCCACCCTTTCCGGGTTGGGTGGGGACCCTTCACGTGATGGGTCCCTACCCTGCCCCGGTTGGGTAGGGACCCTTCGCCCGATCGGTCCGGACCCTTCCCCGGTTGGGTAGGGACCCTTCGCCCGATCGGTCCGCACCCATGCGGCATTGGGTCCGGACCCTTCCCCGGATCGGTAGGGACCCTTCGCCCGATCGGTCCGCACCCATGCGGCATTGGGTCCCAGACCCTTCGTCCGATCGGTCCGGACCCTTCCCCGGATCGGTCCGCACCCATGCGGCATTGGGTAG
>CAYQYG010000244.1:11321-13421 GCA_964421485.1 uncultured Polyangiaceae bacterium
CCGATCGGTCCGGACCCTTCCCCGGATCGGTCCGCACCCATGCGGCATTGGGTAGGGACCCTTCGGCCGATCGGTCCGGACCCTTCCCCGGATCGGTCCGCACCCATGCGGCATTGGGTAGGGACCCTTCGGCCGATCGGTCCGGACCCTTCCCCGGATCGGTCCGCACCCATGCGGCATTGGGTAGGGACCCTTCGGCCGATCGGTCCGGACCCTTCCCCGGATCGGTCCGCACCCATGCGGCATTGGGTAGGGACCCTTCGGCCGATCGGTCCGGACCCTTCCCCGGATCGGTCCGCACCCATGCGGCATTGGGTAGAAACCCTTCGGCCGATCGGTCCGGACCCTTCCCCGGATCGGTGGGGACCCATGCGCCGTTGGGTCCGGACCCTTCGCCCGATCGGTCCGGACCCATCCCCCGATCGGTCTGGACCCACCCCTGGGAAGCTGGCCAGAGGACGCCTGCCGCCGATCCTGTTCAGTGTCGCGCGGCGGGCCATGTGAACTGAGATCCGGAGGAGGTCACGCGCGCAGCACGGTGACCGCGTACCCCTTCGGCGTCCTCGCCTTCGCGAACCGAGTGCGCTTCTCGATCGGCGCCGCCTTGGGCCGCCGGTCGAAGATCACCAGCACCCCCTGCTCGAGGCCCAGGCGATCCAGATAGCCCTCGAGCTGGGCGAGCCCCTGCTTCAGCGGATCCGGCTTGCGCGGCGCCCAGACCTTGAGCTCCAGCGCCTCGCGCTGCGCGGCGCGCTCGCCGTCCGGCCCCCGATACGGCATCCGCACGCAGAGGTCGATCCGCCCGCGACCCACCCCGTACTCCCGCTCCACGTACCCGCCCCCGTTCACGATCCGCTGCAGGTATGCCATCAACACGAGCTGCGGCGCCACCTCGTGGTAGACCAGCCCGCGCTCCAGCACCTCGCCGTGCTCTCGCCAGAACGCCGCGAATTCGTGCAAGAGGCGCGTGAAGTCGAGCCGGCCGCCGGGCAACAGGAAGCTCTTCGGGTCGTCGATCACCCTGTCCTCGATCGGCGAGGCCAGCGTCCGGACGATCACCTCGCGATAGATCGGGCTCGCGATGCGGAGCGGCGGATCGCGCGCCACGAGGCCCAGATCCCGGACGTACGACACGTCATCTTCGTAGGCTGGATCGACGCCTTCCATGGTCCCCGCCAGGACCGGCTCGATGACCTTGCGCACCCTCGGCTCGTGCAGCCGCGCCGCGAGCGAGTCGAGGTGCGTCGCGCGCGCGAGGATGAGCCTCTCCTTGGCCTGCTCGACGTGATCCAGGGTGATGGGCGCGGGCGGCTCGATCTCCATCTTCTCCGTCACCTCGCGCGCGAGCGAGTTCACGAGCCAGGGCTGTCCCGCGGTGAGCTCGAGGACGCGCCGGATCGCGTCTTCCCCGAACGGCTGGCCCGTGTCGCCGGTGTGCTGTGCATAGAGCGCGCGCACCTCTTCCTCCGTGAAATTGTTCAGCCGCTCGGACTCCACCTTGATGTTGAACGGGCTCGACGTGCCGAGGCGCTGCGGATCCCCGCCGCTCGCGACCTTGTAGTCCCGCACGTCGCGCAGCCCGCACAGCACGATGGACCAGGGGAAATGGTCCGGTCGGGCGGAGTACCCTGCGCGGAGCTGCCGGAGCACCGAGCGCAGGCCCTCGCCCCTCAGCGCGTCGATCTCGTCGAAGAAGAGCACGAGCGGCCGCGGGCACGCCTCGGCCCAGGCGCGCAGGCCGGCCCACAGCAACGCCATATCATCGGCTTCCGGCCATGGCGGCGGCTGGAGCTCCGGGGGCAACGCGCTCGATGCGCAGATCCGGATCGAGCCGAGCACGGCACGCTGCACGCGGACGTAATCGTCCTGCGCGGGCTCACCGATCTCGCAGGTGAAGTAGAGCGCGGCGTACCGGCCCTCGGCGACGAGCTCCGAAGCGATCGCTTGCAGGGTGGTGGTCTTGCCCGTCTGCCGCGGGGCGTGGACGACGAAGTAGCCACCCCGATCGATGAGCCGGCGTGCGCCGGGGAGGCGGGGGGCGGCCGGAATCATGTAGTGCCGTTCAGGCACGCAAGGCCCAGCCGTGTTGAAGAACCGCAT
>CAYQYG010000245.1:0-13411 GCA_964421485.1 uncultured Polyangiaceae bacterium
CGCGGCAGGGACGAGCAGGAGCGGCCTCGCCGGCGCGAAGAGCGGGCGCGCGACGGCGCGGCAGGGACGAGCAGGAGCGGCCTCGCCGGCGCGAAGAGCGGGCGCGCGACGGCGCGGCAGGGACGAGCAGGAGCGGCCTCGCCGGCGCGAAGAGCGGGCGCGCGACGAGGATCTCCCGGGCGGCGGCGAGGACGACGAGCGCTGGCAGGAAGAAGACGACGGCTTCCCGCGGGACGACGGGCTCCCGCGCGGCGGCGAGGGCGGCGGGATGCCGGCGGGCGCGGGCGCGGAGCTCGACGAGGGGGACGACGGGCCGCCCTGGAGCGAGGCGCCGCCGGTCCTGGACGGGACGCTGCGGGCGCCGCGGCGGTGGGAGCAGATCCTCGTCGACGCGGCCGTGATCGGCGGGCTGCCGCGGTGGGAGCGGCGCCTCGCGGGGTACGAGGCGGGGCTCCACCGCGACCTCGACGCGGCCAGGGAGGAGCGCGAGATCGACCGGATCAAGCGGACGCTCTCGGACCTCGACGCGCTCCGCAGGTTCGCGCTCCCGCTGCTCGCGGCGCTGCCCTCGCCGGGGGACGAGGCGACGTGGGGCGCGTGGCTCGACCGGCTCTCCGGGCTCGCGACGCGCGCGCTCAGGCGCCCCGAGCGGGTGCTCGCCGTGCTCGCGGAGCTCGCGCCGATGGCGTCGGTGGGGCCGGTGGACCTGAACGAGGTCCGCCTCGCGCTCACCGCGCGGCTCACCGACCTCGTCCAGCCGCCGCCCGCGGCGCGCGCGGCGCAGCTCTTCGTGGCGCCGATCGAGGCCGCGCGCGGGCGCGCGTTCGACGTCGTGTTCGTGCCGGGGCTGGCGGAGAAGATCTTCCCGCAGAAGGTCACGGAGGACCCGATCCTGAGGGACGCGCTCCGGCGGCGGATCGCGGCGGAGGGCGGCGCGGGCGCGGGGCGGCTCGAGACGAGCGACGACCGGGTGGGGCGCGAGCGGCTCGCGCTGCGGCTCGCGGTGGGCGCGGCGCGGCGGCGGCTCGTGGTCTCGTACCCGCGCGTGGACATGGACCAGTCGCGGCCGCGCGTGCCGTCGTTCTACGGGCTGGAGCTCCTGCGCGCGGCGGAGGGGCGGCTCCCGGGCTTCGGCGATCTGGCGCGGCGGGCCGAGCAGGGGGGCGCGGCGCGCATCGGGTGGCCGGCGCCGGCGCGGCCGCAGGACGCGATCGACGCGGCGGAGCACGACCTCGCGCTGCTGGAGACGCTCTTCCACCAGCCGGAGGAGCAGACGATCGGGACCGCGCGCTACCTGCTCAGCGTGAACCCGCACCTCGCGCGGGCGCTCAGGTTCAGGGCGCGGCGGTGGATCCCGGGGTGGACGAGCGCGGACGGCCTCTACCGGCCGATCCCCGAGGCGCGGGAGGCGCTCAGGCAGCACTCGTTCGCGGCGCGGTCGTTCTCGCCGACGGCGCTGCAGCACTTCGCGGCGTGCCCGTACCGGTTCTTCCTGTACGCGGTGCACCGGCTCCGGCCGCGCGAGGTGCCGGAGGCGATCGAGGAGATCCCGCCGCTCCGGCGGGGCTCGCTGGTGCACGAGGCGCTCTTCGAGGTGCTCGTGGCGCTCCGGGACGCGGGCAAGCTGCCGGTCACGCGCGCGACGCTGGACGACGCGCGCGAGGAGCTCGACCGGGTCCTCGACCGCGTGGCGGCGCGCTTCGCCGACGACCTCGCGCCCGCGATCGAGCGCGTCTGGGACGACGGGATCGCCTCGGTGCGGGCGGATCTCCGGGAGTGGCTGCGGCGCGCGGCCGACGACGACGAGTGGGTGCCGAAGCACTTCGAGCTCTCGTTCGGGCTGCACAGGCAGCGGGAGCGCGATCCGGCGAGCAGCGACGAGCCGGTGGAGCTCTCCTCGGGCGTGAAGCTCCGCGGGTCGATCGACCTCGTCGAGCAGAGCGCGCTGACGGGGGCGATGCGCGCGACCGACTACAAGACCGGGCGGGTCCGCACGGAGCGGGGCGCGATCGTGGCCGGGGGCGAGACGCTGCAGCCCGTGCTCTACGCGCTCGCGCTGGAGCGGCTGATGCCGCCGGGGACCGAGGTGAGCGCGGGGCGGCTCTACTACTGCACGTCGGCGGGCGGCTTCACGGAGCTGCCGATCCTGCTCAACGACCAGGCGCGCGCGGCGGCCGACGAGGTCGTCTCGATCATCGGCGACGCGCTGGAGAAGGCGGCGCTCCTGGCGATGCCGGCGCCGGGGGCGTGCACCTACTGCGAGTACCGCCCGGTGTGCGGGCCCTACGAGGAGCTGCGCGCGAACCGGATCAAGCGGCAGGACGTGGAGCAGCGCCGGCAGATCGACCGGCTGCGGAGGCTCGCGTGACGGCCTCGATCCTGGCGGCGGAGCACAAGGACGCGGAGGCGCGGCGGCGGATCCGCGAGGACCTCGAGGCGACGCTCGTGGTGGAGGCGGCCGCGGGCACCGGGAAGACGACCGCGCTCGTGTCGCGGATCGTCGCGGTGCTGCGGCGGGCGCCGGCGGAGGGCGGGAGCACGCTCGACCAGATCGTGGCGGTGACCTTCACCGAGAAGGCCGCGGGCGAGATGAAGCTGCGCCTGCGCGCCGAGATCGAGCGGGCCCGAACGGATCCGGCGGCGACGGCCGCGGAGCGCGCGCGGCTCGACGCGGCGCTGCCGTGCTTCGAGGCGGCGAGGATCGGGACCATCCACGCGTTCTGCGCGGATCTGTTGCGCGAGCGGCCGGTCGAGGCGCTCGTCGATCCGCTGTTCCAGGTCGCGGCCGAGGACCAGGCCCAGGCGCTCTTCGATCAGGCCTTCGACGCGTGGTTCCAGCGCGCGCTGAACGCGCCCCCCGAGGGCGTGCGCCGGATCCTCAGGCGGCGGCCGCGCGCCGACGCCTACGGGCCGCGGCAGCTCCTGCGCGACGCGGCGTACCGCCTGGCCGAGCACCGCGACTTCACCGCGCGCTGGCGCCGCGATCCATTCGACCGGGAGGCGGCGATCGACGCGGTGATCGCGGAGCTCGACGACCTGGCCGAGCGTGCCGAGGGCGCGGACAGCGAGCGCGACTTCCTCGCCCAGAACCTCGTCCGGCTGGGCCACTACCTCGCCGAGCTCCGGCGCCGCGAGGAGGTGACCGGCGCGCGCGATCACGACGGGCTGGAGGCGGAGCTCGTCGAGGTCGCGCGCTGGCGCGAGTGGCGCTGGCGCGGCGGCGGCAGGTATTACGGCCCCGGCGTGCTCCGCGCCGAGGTGCTCGAGCACCGCGACCGGGTGAAGGCCGCGCTCGACGCGGTCGTCACGCGCGCGAACGCCGACCTCGCCTACTGCCTCCAGGGCGAGCTAGAGCCGCCGATCCGGGCGTATGACGCGCTCAAGACCCGCGCGGGCAAGCTCGACTTCCTCGACCTCCTGCTCCGCGCCCGCGACCTGCTCCGGCGCCGCCGCGACGTGCGCGAGGAGCTCCAGCGCCGCTTCTCGCACCTGTTCGTCGACGAGTTCCAGGACACGGACCCCTTGCAGGCCGAGATCCTCCTCCTGCTCGCGGCCGACGATCCCGCCGAGGGCGACTGGACGCGGGCGCGGCCGGTCCCCGGCAAGCTCTTCCTGGTCGGCGATCCGAAGCAGTCGATCTACCGCTTCCGCCGCGCCGACGTGGCGCTCTACGAATCCATCAAGGGGCGCCTCGAGCGCGGCGGCGCCCAGGTGCTCTACCTGTCGACGAGCTTCCGGAGCGCGCCGTCGATCCAGGAGGCGGTGAACGCCGCGTTCGCGCCGCTGATGCAGGGCGGCGAGGGCGGCGCGCCGGCGACGCAGGCGCGCTACGTGCCGCTCGAGCGCTCCCGCGAGGACCCGGAGGGCCAGCCGACGATCGTGGCGCTCTCGGTGCCGCGCCCCTACGGCGACTACGGCAAGATCGTCGACTTCAAGGTCCGCGAATCGATCCCGGACGCGGTCGCGGCGTTCATCCACCACGTCGTCAAGGAGCGGCGCTGGACCGCCACCGATCGCGATCGCCCCGGCGAGCGCGCGCCGCTCGAGGCGCGCCACATCTGCCTGCTGTTCAAGCGGTTCCAGACCTACGGCGAGGACGCCACCCGCGCCTACATCCGCGCGCTGGAGGCCCGGCGCATCCCGCACGTGCTGGTCGGCGGCAGGTCGTTCCACGAGCGCGAGGAGGTGATGGCGGTGCGCAACGCCCTGCTCGCGATCGAGTGGCCCGACGACGAGCTCAGCGTGTACGCGGCGCTCCGCGGCCCGTTCTTCGCGCTGACGGACGACCACCTCCTGCTCTACCGCGAGCGCTTCCACGAGCTCCACCCGCTCCGGCCGCGGGACCCTGACCACCTCGACCTGACGAGCGCGCACGGGGTGCGGCCGCTCGAGGAGGTCGCGGGCGCGCTCGCGGTGCTGGCGCGGCTGCACCGCGAGCGCAACCGGCGGCCGATCGCGGACACGCTGGGCCTCCTGCTGGAGGAGACGCGCGCGCACGCCGGGATCGCGATCTGGCCGACGGGGGAGCAGGCGCTGGCCAACGTGCTGCGGGTGATGGACCTCGCCCGCCGCTTCGAGGCCTCCGGCGCGACCTCGTTCCGGTCCTTCGTGGAGCGGCTCGAGCAGGACGCGGAGCGCGGCGAGGCGGCCGAGGCGCCCGTGGTCGAGGAGGGCACCGAGGGCGTGCGGATCATGACGGTGCACCGCGCCAAGGGCCTCGAGTTCCCGGTGGTGATCCTCGCGGATCCGACGTCGCCTGCGGTGCACCAGAACCCGTCGCGGCACGTGGACCCGGATCGCGGCCTCTGGGCCGAGCCGATCGCCGGCTGCCTGCCCGCGGAGCTCGTGGATCACCGCGAGGAGGTGCTGCGCCGGGACCGGGAGGAGTCGGTGCGGCTGGCGTACGTGGCCGCGACCCGCGCGCGGGAGCTCCTGGTCGTGCCGGCCGTGGGCGACGCGCCCGGCGACGGCAACGGCGAGGCGTGGCTGGACGTGCTGCACCCGGTGCTCTACCCGCCGGCGCAGGCGCGGCGGAGACCGTCGCCCGCCCCCGGCTGCCCGCGGTTCGGGGGCGACAGCGTGTTCGAGCGCCCGGCGAAGTGCGAGGCGACCGAGCGCGACTCGGTGTGCCCCGGCCTGCACGCGCCCCGGAGGGGCGCGCACCGGGTGGTGTGGTGGGACCCGAGGACGCTGGACCTCGACCGGGAGCCCGAGGCGGGGCTCAGGCAGCAGCGGATCCTGCAGGCGGACACGACGGGCCTCCTGTCGAGCGCGGGCGAGCGGGCGCACGAGGGCTGGCAGGCGGACCGGAGCCGGGCCATCCAGGACGGGTCGAGGCCCTCGACGCGGGTGCGCGGCGTGGCGGCGATCAGCCAGGAGATCGCCCGCCGCGCGGCGATGGACGCGCTCGGAATGCTGCCGGATGACGATTCCCCGCTCGGGGCCATCGCCCGCAGCGCAATGGGCGCGTCCGCGGGCGACGGCATTCCGATCGCATTCGAGGCGACCTCCGTCGATCGCCGCGGGCGCCCCGGGGGAAAGCGGTTCGGCACCCTCGTCCACGCCGTGCTCGCCGAGATCGCCCTCGACGCGGGCCGCCGCGACATCGCCGCCGTCGCGGAGGCCCAGGCCCGCCTGCTCGGCGCCGGCGCGTCCGAGATCGACGCCGCCGTGGACAGCGTCATCGCGGCGCTCGCGCACCCCACCCTGCGGCGCGCCGCCGAGAGCGACGCCCGCGGCGAGTGCGCCCGCGAGGCCCCGGTCCTCCTCACCTTGCCGGACGGCACCCTCGCCGAGGGATCGATCGACCTCGTGTTCCGCGAGCCCGCCGGGGACGCCGGCGTCTGGACGGTCGTGGACTTCAAGACCGACGCGGATCCTGCCCGCTCGCAGATCCGCTACGAGGCGCAGATCCGGATGTACGTCGAGGCCGTGACCGCCGCGACCGGCGAGCCCGCGCGGGGCCTCCTGCTGGGCGTCTAGCAAGAACCCGTGGCCAGCGGCGCGCCCCGGATCTATCCATCGCCCACCCCGATGAGCGACTTCCAGTTCCAGGACATGCTGCCCCTCGGCAAGGACGAGACCCCCTACCGCCTCGTCACGACCGACCACGTCTCGACCTTCGAGGCCGCCGGCAAGACGTTCCTCCGCGTCGAGCCCGAGGGCCTGACCCTGCTCGCGCGCGAGGCGATGCGCGACATCGCCCACCTCCACCGGCCCGGCCACCTCGCGCAGGTCGCGCGCATCCTCGAGGACCCCGAGGCCTCGCCGAACGACCGCTTCGTCGCGCTGGAGCTCCTCCGCAACGCCGTGATCGCCGCGGACGGCGTGCTGCCCTCCTGCCAGGACACGGGCACCGCGATCGTGATGGGCAAGAAGGGCCAGTACGTCTTCACCGGCGGCGGAGACGAGGAGGCGATCGCGCGCGGCGTCCGGGAGACCTACCGGACCGCGAACCTGCGCTACTCGCAGATGGCCCCGCTCGACATGTACCGGGAGGTGAACACCGGCGACAACCTCCCGGCCCAGATCGAGATCTTCGCGACCGACGGTGACGCCTACAAGCTGCTCTTCATGGCCAAGGGCGGGGGCTCGGCGAACAAGAGCTTCCTCTACCAGGAGACCAAGGCGCTCCTGAACCCCGCGTCGCTGCTCGCCTTCGTCGAGGCGAAGATCCGCTACCTCGGCACCGCGGCGTGCCCGCCGTACCACCTCGCGATCGTGGTGGGCGGCACCTCCGCGGAGCAGACCCTCAAGGTCGCGAAGCTCGCGTCCGCGCGCTACCTCGACTCGCTCCCCGCCGAGGGGAACGCGCTCGGCCGCGGCTTCCGGGACCGCGACCTGGAGCGGAAGATCCTCGAGATCGCGCAGCAGACGGGCATCGGCGCGCAGTTCGGCGGCAAGTACTTCTGCCACGACGTCCGCGTGATCCGGCTCCCGCGCCACGGCGCCTCCTGCCCGGTGGGGATCGCGGTCTCCTGCTCGGCCGACCGGCAGGCGCTCGCCAAGATCACCCGCGAGGGCATCTTCCTCGAGCAGCTCGAGACCGACCCCGCGAAGTACCTGCCCGACCCGACCGGCGCGGAGCTCCAGGGCGACGCGGTGCGGATCGACCTCAGGCGGCCCATGAGCGACATCCGCGCGGAGCTGTCGCGCTATCCGATCCGGACGCGGCTGTCGCTGACCGGGCCGATGGTGGTCGCGCGCGACATCGCGCACGCCAAGATCAAGGAGCGGCTCGATCGCGGCGAAGGTATGCCGGATTACATGCGCGAAACCATGGTGTATTACGCCGGCCCGGCCAAGACGCCCGAGGGTTATGCGTCGGGCTCGTTCGGTCCGACCACTGCGGGCCGCATGGATGCGTACGTCGATCTCTTCCAGTCGCAGGGCGGGAGCATGGTGATGCTCGCGAAGGGCAACCGGTCGAGGGCCGTGACCGAGGCCTGCCAGAAGCACGGCGGGTTCTATCTGGGCTCGATCGGGGGGCCGGCCGCGCGCCTCGCGAAGGACTGCATCAAGAAGGTCGAGGTGCTCGAGTACCCCGAGCTCGGGATGGAGGCGGTCTGGAAGATCGAGGTCGTCGATTTCCCCGCGTTCATCGTGGTCGACGACAAGGGGAACGACTTCTTCGCCGGCATCGACCGGCCGACCGCGGCGAAGAGGCTCGACGTCGTGGGCTGAACGGACCGCCGCCTCACGTCGGCGCGAGGCGGCGCAGGCGCGCCGCGATCGCGTCGGGCGCGAGCTCGGCGCACGCGGCGCCCAGCTCGAGCGCGCGGCGGGGCATGCTGTCGACCGCGCAGGTCGGCAGCGACTGGATGATCGTGAGGGCCCCGGCCGACCTCAGCCGCGAGAGGCCTGCCGCCCCGTCGCTCCCCATACCCGAGAGGAGCACCCCCACGGCCCTGGAGCCGAGCCATTGCGCCGCGCTCTCGAAGAGGACGTCTATCGAGGGCTTCTGATGATTCCGCGGCGGCCCGTCCACGGGGGCGAGCGTCCCCGCGGGGGTCACCGCGAGGTGGGCGCGCGCGGGCGCGAAGATCACCGTCCCGGGCTCGAGGCTCACCTCTCGATCGCACACCCGCACGCGGCGCCCGGTCGTGGACGCGATCCAGCCGGCCAGGGTCTCGACGAACCCGTCCGCGATGTGCTGCACCAGCGCGACGGGCACGGGGATCGGAGAGGCCTTGAGGATCTCGTGGAGCACGGGCGGTCCGCCCGTCGAGGCCCCGATGGCCACGAGCCGCGTCGGCGCGCGCGGCTCATCGGACCACGCCGGTGAGGGCAGGCCGTCGTAGCTCAGCGCGCGGCGCGTCACCATGGGCACCCCGGCCAGCGCGGAGAGCGCGCGCAGGAGGCGCTGGCGCTCGTAGGGGTAATCCGGGTGCGTGCGCGCCGGGAGCTTCGGGAAGACGTCGAGCGCGCCCGCGCGGATCGCCCGGAAGGCGAGGGAGGGATCGCGCGGGCTCACGCCGGTGACGATGAGGATGGGGGTCGGCCGCTCGGCCATGATCCTGGCCGCGAGCTCCACGCCGTCCTCCTCGTCCAGGAACACGTCGACGGTGACGACATCGGGGCGCCGGCTCTCGATGAGCCGCATCGCCTCGTCGGTCCGCCCGGTCGCGCCGACGACCTCGAACCCCTTCTCGCCCTCGATGGCCCGCGCGAGGGCCTCGCGGGCGGTCGGCGAGTCATCCACGATCAGGACGCGCGTCGTCAACGCCACCTCACAGCAGCCGCGCCACGGCCTCCAGGAGGCGCCGCTGATCGAAGCTCCCCTTGACGATGTACTCGTCGGCGCCCGCGGCGGCGCCGCGCGCCAGATCGGCGGGCCTGTCGAGGCTCGTCACCAGGATGACGGGCAGGGTCCGGAGCCGGGCGTCGGCGCGGATGCGGCGCGTGAGCTCCACGCCGTCGGGAGCGGGCATCTGGACGTCGGAGACGAGCAGATCGAACGCCCCGCCCTGCAGGGCCTGCCACGCGGACTCGCCGTCGTTCGCGGTCTCCACCTCGTAGCCCGCGGCGACGAGGATGTTGCGCTCGAGCGTGCGGCTCGTGAGCGAGTCGTCGGCCACGAGGACGCGCCGCTTCCGCGCGGCGGGCCCCTCGCCGGGCCCCTCCTTGCGCTCGCTGCTCCAGTCGAGCTCCGCGCCGAAGAGCTGCGGCGCGTCGAGGACCAGGGCCACGACGCCCGTGCCGAGGATCATGGCGCCGGCGATGCCGGCAACGCGGGGCACGTTCCACGGCAGCCGCTTCGTGACCGCCTCGACCTCGCCGACGAGCTCCTCGACCACGAGGCCGAGGCGCCTCACCCCGTTCGATATCACCACGACGACGAGCCTCTCCCGGTCCGCCCGCCGGGGCTCCGCCGCGATGGACGAGAGCCAGCGCAGCCGCAGCGGCTCGCCGAGCGCGTCCTCGATCGCCGACATCCCGTCGATCGCCCGCACGTCGGTCGGGGCGGCCCGGAAGGTCCTCACCACGTAGGCCATGGGGAGCACGAACGCGGCGCGCGCGGCCCGCACGAGCAGCCCCTTCGTCGACACGACGGTCGCCGGGACGTCCATCTGGAAGGTGGAGCCCCCGAGGGTGGGCGCGGCGACGCGCGCGTGCCCGCCGAGGTCCGCGAGCCGCTGCCTCACGACGTCGAGGCCCACCCCGCGGCCGCTCAGGGCGTTGATGGATCCGGCGGTGGAGAGCCCGGGCAGGAAGACCATATCGAGGATCTCGGCGGCGCTCGCGTGGTGCAGCCGCTCGGGGGTCACGAGCCCGCGCTCCAGGGCCCGCCGGGCGATCTTCGCGGCATCCATCCCGCGGCCGTCGTCGCTCACCTCGAGCTCGATCAGCATCCCCGCCGCGCGGGCGCGCACGACGACGGTCCCCATCCGCGGCTTGCCCTGCATCGCCCGCTCCTCCGGGGGCTCGATGCCGTGATCGACCGCGTTCCGCAGGAGGTGCATGATCGGATCCCGGAGGCCGTCCAGGATCTGCCGGTCGATCTCGATATCGCCGACGTCCGCGACGAGGCGCACCTCGCGGCCCATGGCGTGCGCGGTCTCCGCGACCGTCCGGCGCCATTGCGGCACCGCGCCGGCGAGCGGCAGGAGGCGCGCGCTCTTGATCGCGGCGGACCAGTCGCGCGACACGTGCGAGAACCGCTGCACGTCCTGCCGGTGGGTGTCCACCAGGGCGCCGAGCTTGCGCTCGAGCTCGCCGAGCCCCCGGCGGAGATCGCCGGACGCCGCGCGCTCGAGCTGCGAGAGCTCGAAATGGCAGCGCTCGAGCTCGGCGTGGCGCTCGCGCGACCGCGCCTCCGCCGTCATGATATCGGCCGCGAACCGCATCAGCGCGTCGAGGCGGCTCGCCTCGAGGCGCACGATCGCGGCGCTCCCCGCGCCGCGCGCGTCGTCTCCGGGGGAGTGGTCCGGGGGCGGCGCCCCGCCCTGCCGCGTGGGCGGGGCCTCCTCTCCGGCGGGGGGCGTGAGGGACGCGGCGTCGGCGAACGCGTGCGCCGCCTCGATCGGCGCGCCCTCTCCCAGGAAGCGCGCGATGAGGCCCATCCCTTCGCGCAGGCGCGCGGCCAGCTCGCCGGTGTCGGGCGCGCCGGCCTGCGCCTGGAGCGCGTCCTCGAGGGCGTGCGCGACCGCCTCCACGCCCTCGCTGCCGGCCACGCGCGCCGCGCCCTTGATGTTGTGCAGGATCCGGAACGCGGCGGCCCGATCGCGCTCCGCCACGCCCCCTCCGGCCGCCGAGGCGCGCTCGAGGATGGCCTCGAGCGTGGCGAGCGCCTCGGTCGCCTCGTCGCGGAACATCGACCAGAGCTCTTGATCGCTCGTGTTCATGGCGCGGCGCGCTAGAACCCTTCGCTCCTCGAGCGCAGATCGACGGCGAGGCGCTCGAGATCGACGACGGCCGCCTCGAGCTGGCGGACGCCGGCGGCGTTGTCGCGCGTCGCCTTCGAGATCCCGGCGAGCGCCGCGGCGATCTGCGCGATGCCGGAGGCCTGCTGCGCGGAGGCGCCCGCGATCTGGCGCGCCTTGGCGGAGCTCTCCCCGAGCACCGTGGCCAGGTTCTCCATGACCTCGCGCACCGCCTCCACGGCGTGCCGGCCGTCCTCGGAGCGCTTCGCGCCCTCCTCGGTGGCCATCACCGCGCTCTGCGTGGCCTTCTGGATCTGCGCCAGGATGCCGCGGATCTGCTGCGTCGCGCGCTTGCTCTGATCGGCCAGGCTGCGCACCTCCGACGCGACCACCGAGAACCCGCGGCCCTGCTCGCCGGCCTTGGCCGCCTCGATGCTGGCGTTGACCGCGAGGAGGTTGGACTGCTCGGCGAGATCGCTCACCGCGTCGACGATCGTGCCGATCTGCGACGTCTGGTCGGAGAGCTTCAGGATCTGCTCGGCGATGCCGCTGACGCGCTGGTAGATCGTCTGCATCACGCCCACCGCGTCGTTCAGCCGCTCGCGGCCGGTGATCCCGTTCTTCGCGGCCTCGTCCGCGGCCTGGGCGACCTCGCGCGCGCCGGCGGCGGCGACCTCGCTCGTCTGCTTGATCTCCTCGACGGTCGTGCTGACCTCGGCGACGGCCGTGGCCTGCTCGGTCGAGGTCTCCGCGTACTGCTTGGCAGTGACGCCGATCTGCGCCGTGCTCGCGGCGAGCTTGTTCACGCCCTCGCGCAGGCTCTTCGCGACCGCCTCCCGGAAGGCCTCCATGTCGCGCGCGGAGACCACGAGGCTCCCCACCTCGTCCTGCGCCTGCCCCCGCTCCGCGCTCCCGCCCATGAGCTTGAGCTCCGCCGCCGCGCCCTGCGCGTCGCCCGCGGCGATCTTCCGGAAGATCTCGGCCATGCGCGAGATCGGCGCGGCGATGCTCCCGGACAGCCACAGGGCGACCGCCAGCGATATCGCGACCGCCAGCGCCGCGGTCGTCAGGACGACGAGGCGCGCCTGGCCGTACGCCCCGAGCGCCGTCTGCACCGCCGTGGCGCCCTGGCGCTGCTCGTACTTGACGAGCGCCTGCGTCGCGGCCTCCGACTCCAGCCAGAGCTGCCTCGACGTGCCGAAGAAATCCTTCCGCGCCTCGTCGCGCGCGCCCTTGCGGCTCTCCGCCAGGATCAGCTCGGCCTCCGCCATGAGCGCCCTGTACGCCTTGACGTAAGCGTCGAAGAGCAGCCTCTCCTCCTGGGTGGAGACCAGCTTCTCATACTGCTGCATCCACATGTCGATCGATCTCTCGAGATCGGTCAGCTCCGCCTCGAAGCGCGCCCTCTCCGCCTCGGTGGGCGCGTCGATGTGCATGAGCTGGTACTTGCGGTGCTCCGACTGCGCCGTGCTGAGCTGCCCGATCAGATCGGTGCTCGGCACGAGCTTCGCCGCGATCTCCATCGTGGCGTCGCGCACGATCCCCGTCTGATAGACGGCCACGACGGCGAGCGTGATCGCCAGTGAGGCCTTCACCAGGAACCCGGCCAGCATCTTGTTGCGAATGGTCCATTTCATGATCTATCTCGCCTCACGCCCTCTCGCCGGGCTCGCCGGGCAGCCGCCGCGCGTCGAGCACCGCGACGAGGTCCCTCGTGATGGCCCGGAAAGGGCCCTGCGCGCCCTCGCCGAGCTCCGTGGACAGCTCGTCCACGTGGATATCGCGAAAGCCGAGCACGGCCTCCACCGCGAGCCCGAGCGGGCCCCGGCTGCCGTCCACGATCGCCATCATCGCCGCGCGCTGGCCGCGCATTCCGGCGATCGTGGCCAGGTCGATCACGCCGAGCAGCTCGCCGCGCACCTCCGCGATGCCGAGGAGCCAGGGCGGCAGGGCCGGCAGCGCGGTGACGTCGGGGAGCGGCACGATCTCGCGCAGATCCTCGGCCGGGATCGCGATGCGCTGCGCGCCGACCGAGACGAGCGCCGCCTGCACGGCGACGTCGCGGCGGGCCTCCTCGTGGCCGTCCCCGGCCAGGCGCTCGGCGCGCCGCCGCAGGATCTGCTCGCGGTGCTGTGCGTCCTCGCGCGGATGATTCATGTGAGCCCTTCCTTGATGAACCGCACCGCGTCGAGGAGCTGCCGCGCGGTGGTGTCGTCGTCCTCGAGCAGCGCCCCGCCCGACGCCTCGAGGAGCCCCTCGAGCACGCGCGCCTGCTCGATCGCTTGCCGGACCCGCCCTGCGGCCCACAGCGCGAGGACGTACCAGTACCGCGCGAGCCGGTGCTCGGGCCGCAGGAACAGCATCCGCCGCAGATCGTCGACGGCGGCCTCGGCGTTGCCGGCGCCCATCGCGATCCGGGCGCGCGCCCAGTATCCGGTCGCGGCGGTGGGGTGCCGCTCCACGAAGGATGTCGCGGCGGCCAGCGCCCCCTCGAGATCGCCGCGAGATCGGAAGAGCACACGTCTGAACTCCAGTCACGTGACTGAATC
>CAYQYG010000246.1:0-13288 GCA_964421485.1 uncultured Polyangiaceae bacterium
ACGCGAGCGCCGCGCAGGCGCCCGCCGACGCGAGCGCGGGCGCCGCCGAGGACGCGAGCGCCGCGCAGGCGCCCGCCGCCGCGAGCGCGGGCGCCGCCGGGGACGCGGGGGAGGACGGCGGGCTGCCGGGCGTCACCGAGGGCTGCCCGGAGGGCATGGTCCTCGTGGAGGGCGATTACTGCCCCGACGTCGCGCAGCGCTGCAAGAAGCACCACGCCGAGTTCGAGCGCGACGAGGAGCGCAAGAAGAAGAAGCGCGGGCGCGGCGAGGAGGTCGGCAGCAGCACCGTCAGCGAGCGCTGCCTCGAGTACGAGGCGCCGAGCAGGTGCCTCTCGAAGAAGCGCCGGCCGATGCGCTTCTGCGTGGACCGCTACGAGTGGCCCAACAAGAAGGGCGAGCTCCCGGCGCTGCTCATCTCGTGGGTCGACGCGCGCAAGGAGTGCGAGGCCATCGGCAAGCGGCTCTGCACCGAGGAAGAGTTCAACTTCGCCTGCGAGGGCGAGGAGATGCTGCCGTACACGTACGGCTACACGCGCGATCCGACGAAGTGCAGCATCGACAAGGAGTACCGGAAGCGCGAGCACAAGCTCTTCAAGTACGAGAAGTGCATGAGCGATCCGCGCTGCAAGGCGGAGCTCGAGCGGCTCGATCAGCGCCTGCCGGCGGGCTCGATGCCCGCGTGCGTGTCGCCGTTCGGCGTCTACGACCTCAACGGCAACATCAACGAGTGGGTGATGCGCCCTGGCAAGAAGTACCCTGATCGCAGCGGGCTCAAGGGCGGCTGGTGGGGGCCGGTGCGGGGGCGCTGCCGGCCGACGGTGGGGTTCCACAAGGAAGAGGATTACGGGTACGAGGAGGGCTTCCGGTGCTGCAAGGACGCGGAGGCCCCGTAAGCTCCCGGGCGGCGGCGGCGTTTTTTCGAGGGCGCCCGGGCCCCGACCGGCGGTAACCTCCCTCGAGGCGGTCCCGCGAGCGCGGGGACGCCGCGAGGGGATCCGAGCCGCCCGAGGGCCCGGACCCGTGGCTTGCTCCCGGGCCTTCTCGGCCCACTTGCCTACGCGGGGAACCCCCCCGCACCCGCGGGAGACGTTCATGATGCGATCGATGACTTCGAAGGGGAGCCAGGATCCCCGCTTCTCGTTGGACACCCGGGGCCGTGCGATCGCCGCCGCGCTGGCGGTCGTCACGATCGGCGCCCTCTCGACCGCGTGCAGCCGCGGCAGGGACGCCGAGGATCCGTCGGACCAGCAGCAGTACGGCGCCTACGGCCAGCAGCAGCCCGGGCAGTACCAGCCCGGCTACGGCCAGCAGCCGGGTTACGGGCAGCAGCCGGGCTACGGCCAGCAGCCCGGCTACGGCCAGCAGCCGGGTTACGGGCAGCAGCCCGGCTACGGCCAGCAGCCGCAGCAGCCGCAGCAGCCGGCGCCCGCCGCCGCGAGCCCGCTCGCGCTCCCCTGTCAGAACGACATGATCTGCGGCACCCACAAGTGCAACATGCAGACGGGCCGCTGCGCGTTCCCCTGCGCCTCGAACGCCGACTGCGCCGCGGGCCTCTCCTGCATGGGCGCCGGCAGCCCGACCGCGATCTGCATACCCGGCGGGCAATAGCCCTCCCGCTGGCATCGACTCAGTGCACGACCCCGCAGACAGGCTCGCGCTCGCCGAGCGCCTCGTCGAGGAGGCTCCAGACGGCGTGGCCGTCGTGGACGAACGCGGCCTGATCGTGCTCGTCAACCGGCGGATCGAGGAGCTGTTCGGCTATGGCCGCGAGGAGCTCGTGGGGCGTTCGATCGAGGCGCTCGTGCCGGAGGCGGTGCGCGCCGCGCACCATGCGCGGCACGCCCTCTACCTCGAGACCCCGTCGCGGCGTGGCATGGGGGTGGGTCGCGCGCTCTCGGGCCGGCGCAGGGACGGGATCGAGATCCCGATCGACGTCGCGCTGAGCCCCATCGAGATCGGCGGGCAGCGGCTCGTCTCGGCGATGGTCCGGGACGTCTCCGAGCACCGCCGCCTCTCCACGGAGGCGGAGCGCGCGCGGCGCGAGGCCGAGGTCGAGCGCGAGCAGGCCGCGCTCTCCGGCCTCTCCGCCGCCCAGCAGAGCGCGGCGACCGCCGCCGCGTTCGGGGCGCTCCCGATCCGCGAGGCTGTCCCGGAGATCTTCGAGCGGCTGGTCGAGGTCTACGCCGCCGCGCTGGACCGGGCGCTGGAGCGGCGGGCCTACCGGACCGAGGACGTGGTCACGCCCGCGCTCCGCGCGCTCGCCGACCGGCTCGGCTTCCTCCGCGCGCGCCCGCGCGATCTCATCGATGTCCACCTCACGGCCCTCGCGGCGCGCGGCCGCGGCGTGACGCCGGAGAGGGCCTCCGCCTACGTGGAGGAGGGGAGGATGGCGATCCTCGAGCTGATGGGGCACCTCGCCTCCTATTACAGGAAGCAATCGATGGGGGCGCCGCCGTGACGCGACCGCCGCAGGGCCAAGGCAGCGAGAAGTGAACAAATACCTGTTCAAGCTGTTCGTGACCGACCAGACGCCGCGCTCCGAGCAGGCCATCAGCAACCTGCGCGCGATCTGCGAGGCGGAGCTCAAGGACATGTACGAGATCGTCATCGTCGACGTGCTCGATCAGCCCGAGGCCGCGGAGGCGGAGAAGATCCTCGCCACGCCGACGCTGATCAAGGAGCTGCCGCTGCCGCAGCGGCGGATCATCGGGGAGCTCAGCCGCGGCGAGGAGGTCCTCCGGCGGCTGGGGCTCGCGCCCAGGGGCGCGATCGTGAAGGAGGATCCGTAGATGACCGAGCAGGAGCAGGGCCCCGTCCAGAAGATCAAGACGGGGATCCCGGGCCTCGATCTGATCTCGAACGGCGGGTTCTCGAAGAACCGATCCACGCTCATCTCGGGGTCGGCGGGCAGCGGCAAGACCGTGCTCGCCGCGCAGTTCCTCGCGGAGGGGATCCGGTCGGGTGATCACGGCGTGTTCGTCACGTGCGAGGAGTCGCCCGACGACATCTGCGACAACCTCGCGAGCTTCGGCTGGGACATCCGCCGGTGGGTCAGGGAGGGGCGCTGGGCGTTCGTCGACGCGTCCCAGCCCGTCGGCGAGGACGCGGTCGTGGTCGGCAGCTACGACCTCGGCGGCCTCATCGCGCGCATCGAGAGCGCGACGCGCCGGATCGGCGCCAGGCGCGTCTCGGTCGACTCGCTGGGGGCGATGTTCCACCGCTTCGACACCGGCGTGGTCCGCGGCGAGCTGCGCAGGATCGCCGCGGTGCTGAAGCGGCTCGGCGTGACCGTGCTCATGACCGCCGAGCGCCTCGAGGAGTACGGGCCGATCGCGCGCCACGGCGTCGAGGAGTTCGTGGCCGACAACGTGGTGATCCTCCGCAACGTGCTCGAGGACGAGAAGCGCCGGCGCACGATCGAGCTGCTCAAGTTCCGCGGCACCTCGCACCAGAAGGGCGAGTTCCCGTTCACGATCGTGCAACACGAGGGGATCATCGTGATCCCGCTCTCGGCGATGGAGCTCAAGCAGAAGTCGTCCGACGTCCGCGTCTCCTCGGGCGTCTCGGAGCTCGACGCGATGTGCGGCGGCGGCTTCTTCCGCGACTCGGTGATCCTGGTCTCCGGCGCGACCGGCACCGGCAAGACGCTGACGTCGACGCATTTCCTCGCGGGCGGCGCGGCCTCAGGGGAGCGCTGCCTGCTCTTCGCGTACGAGGAGAGCCGCGAGCAGCTCTTCCGCAACGCGGTCGGCTGGGGCGTCGACTTCGAGCGCATGGAGCGCGAGGGCACGCTCAAGGTGATCTGCGAGTACCCCGAGGTCGCGAGCCTCGAGGATCACCTCATCTCGATGCGCGGCGTCATCCAGCAGTTCAAGCCGAGCCGCGTCGCCGTGGACAGCCTCTCGGCCCTGGAGCGCGTCGCCTCCGTGAAGAGCTTCCGCGAGTTCGTCATCGGCCTGACCTCGTACATCAAGCACCAGGAGATCGCGGGCCTGTTCACCTCCAACACGCCCACGCTGCTCGGCGGCACGTCGATCACGGACACGCACATCTCCACGATCACGGACTCCATCATCATGCTCCGCTACGTCGAGATGTACGGCGAGATGCGGCGCGGCCTGACGGTGCTCAAGATGCGCGGGTCGAAGCACGACAAGGACATCCGCGAGTTCACGATCGACGGCCAGGGCATGCACGTGGGCAAGCCGTTCCGGACCGTGAGCGGGATCCTCTCGGGCAACCCGGTGCAGCTCGCGTACAGCGAGGCCGAGCGCGTCGCGTCGCTCTTCCGGGGTCAAGACGCCCCATGAGCGCGCCGGCGCAGGATTTCGAGACCGAGCTCAGGCGCGCGAGGGAGGCGCTCGAGGCGATCGAGACGACCCTCCGCGACATCGTCGAGCGCAACGCCGACGGCATCGTGATCGTGGATCACGAGGGGCTCGTGCGCTTCGCGAACCCTGCGGCGGCGATCCTCTTCGGCGCGCCCGCGGGCGATCTCGTCGGCAGCCTGTTCGGGTTCCCGCTCGTCGCGGGCGAGAGCGCCGAGATCGACGTGCTCCGGCGCGGCGGCGAGCCCGCGATCGCGGAGATGCGCGTGGTCGAGACCACGTGGCACGGCGCGCCCGCGTACCTCGCGTCGCTGCGCGACGTCACCGAGAGGAAGCGCGCCGAGGTGGCGCTGCGGCGCAAGGAGGAGCAGCTCCGCCAGGCGCAGCGGATGGAGACGGTCGGCCGCCTGGCCGCGGAGGTCGCGCACAGCATCAACAACGTGCTGATGGGCGTCTCCGGCTGCGGCCGCGTCGCGCTCCTCCGGATGGATCCGGCCTCCCCCGCGTACCCGTTCGTGGAGGAGATCCAGAAGGCCACGGCGCAGGGCGCGCAGCTCATGAAGCAGCTCGTCGCGCTCAGCCGCCGCCGCGCGCTCCACCCGCGGCCGCTGGACCTCAACGAGGTCCTGAGCGACCTCGATCCGCTGCTGCGCCGGGTGGTCGGCGATCACATCGACGTCGAGATCGCGCTCGATCCCGCGCTCTGGCCGGTCCTCGCCGATCCGGCGCAGATCGAGCACGTCGTGATGAACCTCGTCGTCAACTCGTGCGACGCGATGCCGGACGGCGGCACCATCCGGATCGAGACGCGGAACGCGCTCGTCGCCCCCGGGGGCGCCGTCGAGCCCGGCGAGTACGTGCGGCTCTCGGTGCGCGACGACGGCGTCGGCATGGACCAGGCCACGCGGGCGCGGATCTTCGAGCCGCTCTTCACCACCAAGGAGCTCGGCCAGGGCACCGGGCTGGGCCTGTCGACGGTGCAGGCGATCGTGATCGAGGGCGGCGGCCACGTCTCGTTCGAGAGCCAGCTCGGCCGCGGCACGACGTTCGAGATCCACCTGCCGCGCTCGAGGGACGCGGCGCCCGCCGAGCGGCCCGCGCCCGCCGGCCCGATCAGCGGCGGCACCGAGACCGTGCTGCTCGTCGACGACGAGGCGCCGATCCGGATGTCGCTGCGCGCCGCGCTCGAGGCCCACGGCTACCGCGTGCTGGAGGCCCAGGGCGGCGTGGAGGCGATCGCGATCGCCGAGGCCCACGTCGGGCCGATCCACGCGCTCCTGACCGACATGCGCATGCCGTGCATGACCGGGGTCGAGGTCGCGCGCCGCGTCTCGGCGCAGCGGCCCGCGCTCCGCGTGGTGTACATGACCGGCTACTCCGGGAGCGCCGCCGCGCGCGTGCGGCTCGCCGCGTCCGGCGCGGCCTTGCTCGAGAAGCCGTTCACCCCCGAGGACCTGCTCCGGCGCCTGCGCGAGGTCCTCGATCCCGGCGCCGCGCCCGCGTCCGCGCCGGGATCCGAGCCCGGCGCCGCGCCCGCGCCCGGCGCCGCGCCCGCGCCCGACTCCGCGTCCGCGCGGACCGTCCTGCTCGTCGACGATCAGGCCGCCACGCGGATCGCGCTCTCGCGGCTGCTCGCGGGCCCCGGGCGCCGGGTGATCAGCGTCGCGACCGCGGAGGAGGCCCTCGGGATCAGCCGCGAGGGCGCGCGGATCGACCTCCTGCTCACCGACGTCAGCCTCTCCGGCATGACCGGGACCGCGCTGGCGAAGGAGCTCCAGGCGCAGCGACCCGGTGTCCAGGTGATCTTCATGTCGGGCTATCGCCGCGAGGCGCTCGAGGACAAGTTCGCCATGCCAAGGGGGGTGGAGTTCCTCGAGAAGCCGATCGATTTCGACGAGCTCGAGGTCCTCGTCGACCGGGCGCTCGCGCGCGCGGCCGGGCGCGCCGGCTGATCGGCCCGGCGCCCGGAGCGTCAGCGCGGCGCCGCGTCGTCGAGGTGGTTCAGCAGATCGCTCATCGGCTCGAGGTGCTCGGACGTCGCCTCGACGAAGCCCTCGGCGCCGAAGAGCTCGTTCGCGGCGCGGCGCATGTCCTCGGACGGCGGGTCCAGCAGCACGCGCTGCACGCGGCGGATCATCGACACCGGCATCCGGATCGAGGCGGCGATCACGTCGCATGGGATCGGGCCTGCGGTCGCGAGCATCCGGACCGCGGCGTCGCCCCAGCCGGCGCGGCGCGGCTTGCTCCGCCGCGGATCGAGGTGGACGAAGGAGGCGCCCACGTCGGCCGCGCCCTCGAGCACCGCCTGGGCGACGGCCGCGTGCGTGCCGTGGAAGGTCTCGGCGCCGAAGACGCGGTCCACGTCCACGCCCCGCTGGCGCAGCGAGGCCCGGATGACGAGGTACCCGGACGCGCTGTGCCGGTCGACCCACGCGGCGCGCGCGCCCCGGAGGTCCGCGGCCGTCTGGATCCGCGAGTCGGGCCGCGCGAAGAGCGCCGCGGAGTAATACGCCGTGCCGCTCCGGACCGGCAGCGCGATCGGCACCGTCCGCCCCCGCGCCGTGGCCCGGAGCGCCACCACGGGCGGCATCCAAGCGAGGTCCACGCGCCCCTCGTGCATGGCGTCGAGCAGGTCGCGATAATGGGGGACCTCCACGGGCGACGCGGCCGCGCCCGTGGCGCGCGCGAGGCCGGCGCAGAACCCCTCGACGAGCTCATGCGAGGGCGCGCCGCGCCGCACCGCCCGCGGCGAGCCGGCCTCGTCCTGGGCGACCACCGCCACCCGGATCCGCTCCCGCCCCTGGTCGGTCGACATCTCGCTCCGGGTCCTCGATATTCAGGATCGCGCGCCGCCCGGAGCGGGTCAAGCGCGCCGAACCCCGATTTGACGCTTCAAGCGCGCCGAACCCCGGTTTGACGCTCGGGGCTCCGGGTCGCGCTCCACGTCGCGCGCCCTGCGCCCCGAACCCCGGATCAGGCCGTGGCGCCCGGCTGGATACCGTTCATCGCCATGAGCCGCGCCCGCTCCGCCTCCTTGTTGATATCGCGATATCGCTCCTCGAGCTTCGCGACGTCGAGCTTCAGGACGCGCCCGTAGAGGTGGAGCGCGATCCCGATGATGGAGTCGTGGCAGGCCGATTTGACGCGCTCGTCGTAATAGGGATAAGCCGCCTCGTGGAAGCTCCGCAGGTTGTACCAGGGGATGCCCGGGAACTTGTGGTGCTCGTTGTGGAACGTGACGTTGTTCCACAGGAAATTGATGAAGCGCGCCTTGATCCCGTAGGTGCGCGAGCTGTAGGCGTCGTCGCCCGGGAGCATCTCGTAATGCTCGATCATCGAGGTGGCGCTGGCGAGCATCGAGCCGAGCAGGAACGGCAGCCCGTAGAAGAAGAAGAACACCTGTCCCCCCATCTTCACGTACGCGAGCGCCATGAGCCCCCAGAAGCCGGCGAGCTCGAGGTTCATGCGGAGCCGCTTCCAGGGGGTGAGCCGCTTCATGTACCGGAACATCGAGAACATGAAGTAGATCGGATAGCCGAACGTGTAGACGGCGAGCAGGAGGAGCTTCGCGAGGGCCGGGTTCCGTGTGTAATCGGTGACCACGAAGTTGTCGACGTCGGGGTACGTGTTGGCGATGCGGTGGTGGTGGAGGTGATAGTTCGCGTAGATCGTGACGCTCATGCCGGTCGGGGCCCAGCAGAGCAGCGAGATGAGGTACGAGGCGAGCCGCGAGCGGGCGCAGTTGCCGTGCACGGCGTCGTGCGCGATCGCGCCGAGGCCGCGGATGATGTTCGCGATGAAGATCGAGCACGCGACGCCGATCGGGACGGCGTACGCGTGGTCCCTGGTCGCGAGGACGACCCACGTCGCGCCCGCCCACAGGGCGAAATGGAACGGGATCTTGAGCAGATAGATAGGCTTCCGCTCGTATGCCTGGTGCAGGATCTCCCGCGGTACTTCGTCCATGCCGGCCATGTCGTGCTCCCTCGTGCGCTGGGGACGCCGGAACTTCGCAAAAAAGCCGGTGGAAAACAAGGATGGACGGGGCGCGTAGGTGTCTTCGCGGCGCGCGGGCGTCGGCCTCCGCACCTATTGAGCTGCGCGCGGGGCGTCGCTAGGAACCCTGCATGGGCAAGCGCACGGAGACGGACAGCCTGGGGCCCGTCGAGGTCGAGGGCGATCGGTACTGGGGGGCGCAGACGCAGCGCGCGCTCGAGAATTTCCGCATCGGGGGGGAGCGGTTCCCGCGCGCGCTGATCGGCGCGCTGGGCACGATCAAGAAGGCGTGCGCGCTGGTGAACCGGGAGCTCGGGCTCCTGCCGGCGGACAAGTGCGCGCTCATCACGGCGGCGGCGGACGAGGTGATCCGGGGGGAGCTCGACGCGCATTTCCCGCTGCCGGTCTGGCAGACGGGGAGCGGGACGCAGACGAACATGAACGCGAACGAGGTCATCGCGAACCGCGCGATCGAGCTCGCGGGCGGGGTGATGGGATCGAAGCGGCCGATCCACCCGAACGACGACGTCAACAGGTCGCAGAGCTCGAACGACGTGTTCCCGAGCGCGATGCACGTGGCGGCGGCGCTCGAGATCGAGCGGCACCTCCTGCCGCGGGCGCGGGCGCTCAGGGAGACCTTCGCGGCGAAGGCGGAGGCGTTCAAGGGCGTGGTGAAGATCGGGCGGACGCACCTGCAGGACGCGACGCCGCTGACGCTGGGGCAGGAGATCTCGGGCTACGCGGCGCAGCTCGACGCGGGGATCGGGGGGATCGAGCGGGCGCTGCCGGGGCTCCGGGAGCTGGCGCTGGGCGGGACGGCGGTGGGGACGGGGCTGAACGCGCCGGCGGGGTTCGCGGAGCGGGCCGCGGCGGAGGTGGCGGCGCTGACGGGGGCGCCGTTCGTGAGCGCGCCGAACAAGTTCCAGGCGCTGGCGTCGCACGACGCGCTGGTGCTGGCCCACGGGGCGCTCAGGGCGCTGGCGACGAGCCTGTTCAAGATCGCGAACGACGTGCGGCTCCTGGCGAGCGGGCCTCGCTGCGGGATCGGGGAGATCAGGATCCCGGAGAACGAGCCGGGCAGCTCGATCATGCCGGGCAAGGTGAACCCCACGCAGTCGGAGGCGCTGACGATGGTCTGCGCGCAGGTGCTCGGCAATGACGCGGCCGTGGGCTTCGGGGGGGCGAGCGGGCATTTCGAGCTCAACGCGATGAAGCCGCTGATCATCCACAACGTGCTCCAGTCCATCCAGCTGCTCGGGGACGGGTGCGCCTCCTTCGACGCGCGCTGCGCGCGGGGGATCGAGCCCGATCTGGAGCGGATCGGGCGCAACGTGCGGGAGAGCCTGATGCTCGTGACGGCGCTCTCGCCGCACGTGGGCTACGACGGGGCGGCGGCGATCGCGCGGAAGGCGCACGCGGAGGGGACGACGCTGCGGGAGGCGGCGCTGGCGCTGGGGGCGCTCACCGGGGAGCGGTTCGACGAGATCGTGAGGCCGGAGGAGATGATCGGCCCCAGCTAGGCGCGGCGCCGTGGTAACAAGCGTGCCGGAGGCGAGACGGGCATGCGGACGCTCAGCATCGATATCGGCGGCACGGGCATCAAGGGTATCGTCCTCGATCCGGAGGGCGCGCCCATCACGGAGCGGACGCGCCTCGCGACGCCTTCGCCCGCGAGCCCCGAGGCGGTGCTGGCGGTGATCATGGAGCTCGCGCGGGCGCAGGGCGAGTTCGACCGGATCTCGATCGGGTTCCCGGGCGTGGTGGCCGAGGGCGTGGCGAAGACGGCGCCGAACCTGGGGACGGAGCTGTGGGCGGGGTTCTCGCTGCGCGAGGAGCTGGAGCGGCGGCTGGGGAAGCCCGCGCGGGTGGCGAACGACGCGGAGATCCAGGGCCTCGGGGTGGTCGAGGGGCGGGGGCTGGAGATGCTGATCACGCTCGGGACCGGCATGGGGTGCGGCCTCTACATCGAGGGCCGGTGCGTCCCGAACCTGGAGCTCGGGCACCACCCGTTCAGGAAGAAGAAGACGTACGAGGAGCGGGTCAGCAACGCGGAGCGGAAGCGCATCGGGAACAAGCGCTGGAACCGGCGGGTGCGGGAGGTCGTCGCGCAGCTCGAGCCGATCTTCAATTACCGGGTGCTCTACATCGGCGGGGGCAACGCGAAGCACCTGGAGCGCGAGGGGCTCCCGGAGAACGTGCGGGTTGTCGATAACGTGGCGGGGCTGCTCGGCGGGATCAAGCTCTGGGCGTAGCGCCGGACGATGGCGATCGCCGCCGGCCGCCGTCATTGAAATCGCGGCGGCGTGCCCGCGGGCTCAGGGCAGCCGCCAGGGGAGCTCCACGCCGAAGCCGGGGAGGACGGCGCCGTTCGGGGGAGGGGAGCTCTGCTCGGTCGCGGGCGACTGAGTGACGATCGGCGCGCCGAACACCCGGACCGGGCCGATGCGGAAGAGCGTGACGCCGGGCCTGAGCTCGGGGCCGAGCTCGGGGACCATGACGTCGGGCTGGGGCGGGGGGGCGAGCAGCGACGGCCGCTGGGGCGGGGGAGGCGGCTCTTGGGCGCGCGTGGCCGCGGGCGCCGAGAGCGCGGTCGCGACCATTGCGGTGAACAGGGTTGCTGGGGTCCTCATTTCTGGCCTCTGCGCGGAGGCTAGAACTCGGGCCCGAAAGCGGTAGGGGGGTCGAGCGATCGAATCAGGCGCGGGCGGCGAGCAGGGCGCGCTGCATCGCGGTGCCCATCTCGGCGGGGGTCTCGGCGACGAGCACGCCGGCCTCCTGGAGGGCGGCGATCTTCTCGGCCGCGGTGCCCGAGCCGCCGGCGATGATCGCGCCGGCGTGGCCCATCCGCTTGCCGGGCGGGGCGGCGCGGCCGGCGATGAAGGCGGCGACCGGCTTCTTCATGTTCGCCTTGATCCAGGCCGCGGCGCGCTGCTCGGCCGTGCCGCCGATCTCGCCGATCATCACGACGCCGTGCGTGTCGGGATCGGCGTTGAAGAGCGTGAGGACGTCGATGAAGTCCATCCCGCCGACGGGGTCGCCGCCGATCCCGACGCAGGTCGACTGGCCGATGCCGAGGGCCGTGAGCTGACCGACGGCCTCGTAGGTGAGCGTGCCGGAGCGCGAGAGCACGCCGATGTTCCCGGGGCGGTGGATGTGTCCGGGCATGATGCCGATCTTCGACTCGCCGGGGGTGATGATGCCGGGGCAGTTGGGGCCGATCAGGCGGCAGGTCTTGCCCTCGAGGTAGCGGCGGACCTTGACCATGTCGAGGACCGGGACGCCGTCGGTGATGCAGATGATCAGCCGGCAGCCGGCGTCGGCCGCCTCGGCGATCGCGTCGGCGGCGCCGACGGGCGGCACGAAGATGCAGGAGACCTCGGCCCCCTCGTTCTTCACGGCCTCCTCGACCGTGTCGAAGATGGGGACCGTCTCATTGAAGGACTGGCCGCCGCGGCCGGGCGTGACGCCGGCGACGACCTTGGTCCCGTACTCGATGCACGCGCGCGCGTGCTGGGAGCCGGAGGCGCCGGTGATCCCCTGGAAGACGACCCGCGTGTCCTTGTTGACGAGGATGCTCATCGCTCAACCACTCTCTGCTTTCCTTACTGGCTCTTCCCGCCGCGGGCCGCCGCGACGATCTTCTGCGCGCCGTCCGCCATCGATGTGGCCGACTGGATGGTCAGGCCGCTCTCGTCGAGGATCTTCCGGCCGAGCTCCACGTTCGTGCCCTCGAGGCGCACGACCAGGGGGACCTTGAGGCCGAGCTCGCGCGTCGCGGCGACGATGCCGCCGGCGACCACGTCGCAGCGCATGATGCCGCCGAAGATGTTCACGAAGATGCCGCGCACGCGCTCGCTCCGGAGGATGATCTGGAACGCGGTCTTCACCTGCTCCTGCGAGGCGCCGCCGCCGACGTCGAGGAAGTTCGCGGGCTTGCCGCCGTAGTGCAGGATGATGTCCATCGTCGACATCGCGAGGCCCGCGCCGTTCACCAGGCAGCCGATGTCGCCGTCGAGCGAGACGTAGGACAGGCCCGCGCGCTTGGCCTCGAGCTCGATCGGGTCCTCCTCGTCGGCGTCGCGCAGCGCGTCCCAGCCGGAGTGGCGGAACTCGGCGTTGTCGTCGAAGTTCACCTTCGCGTCGAGCGCGATCACGTCGCCGGTCTTCGTGACGATGAGCGGGTTCACCTCGATCAGCGAGCAGTCCTCCGAGACGAAGCACCTGTAGAGCGCGTCCGCGAGGCGGAGGAACTGGCGCTGCGTCTCCTTCGCGGTGAGGCCGAGCGCGACCGCGAGCTTGCGGCCCTGGAAGGGCGCGAAGCCGAGCAGCGGGTCGACCTGCACGCGCACGATCTTCTCGGGGGTCCTGTGCGCGACCTCCTCGATATCCATGCCGCCCTCGGTCGAGGCGATCACGACGACGCGGCGGGTCTCGCGATCGACCAGCATCGCGAAGTAGAGCTCGCGCGCGATGTCGAGGCCCTGCTCGATGTAGAGGCGCCGCACCTTCTGGCCGCCCGGGCCGGTCTGCTTGGTGACGAGCTGCATGCCGAGGAGCTGCTCGGCCAGCGCGCGCGCCTCGGCGGCGCCGCCCTTCGCGACCTTGACGCCGCCGCCCTTGCCGCGGCCGCCGGCGTGGATCTGCGCCTTGACGACGACCACCGGGTTGCCGGTCTGATCGATCAGCCGCTCCGCGATGACGCCGGCCTCGCCCGCGGTGAACGCGGGCTCGCCCTTGGGCACCGGCACGCCGTAGCGAGCGAAGATCTGCTTGCCTTGATACTCGTGGATTTTCATGAGAAGGGTCCGGACGCTAGCACAACAGGGCGCCGTGCAAACCGGAAACGAGAGGTGAAGGACGTGGGGCTTGGTCGAGATCGAAGGGGCGCTCGAGGGGCGCGCCGCGCAGCGCGCGCGGCGCTCATCGCGGGCGCGGCCGCGCTCGGCTGCAGCGCGCCGGCCGAG
>CAYQYG010000247.1:0-13204 GCA_964421485.1 uncultured Polyangiaceae bacterium
GGCGTGGCGACCGGGCTGGCCTGGACGCCGGTGGGCGGGGACATCCTGTTCATCGAGACGTCGCGGATGCCGGGGAAGGGGCGGCTGGAGATCACCGGGCAGCTCGGGGACGTGATGAAGGAGTCGGCGAAGGCGGCGCTGACGTACGTGCGGAGCCACGCGGCCGAGCTCGGCGTCGACGTGGCGGCGCTGGAGCGCGAGGACCTGCACATCCACGTGCCCGCGGGCGGCGTGCCGAAGGACGGGCCTTCGGCCGGCGTGACGATGTTCACGGCGCTGACGTCGCTGCTCTCGGGCAGGAGGGTGCGGAGCGACACGGCGATGACCGGGGAGTGCACGCTGCGGGGGCGGGTGCTCCCGGTGGGCGGGATCAAGTCGAAGGTGCTCGCGGCTCACCGGGCCGGGATCACGCGGGTGATCCTGCCGCAGAAGAACGCGCGCGATCTGGAGGAGATCCCGAAGGAGGTGCGGGCGTCGCTCGAGGTGATCCTGGCGGACGACATGAGCCAGGTGATCGCGGCGGCGCTGGAGGAGCCACCGATCGAGGCCAGCGTGCCGGCCGGCGCGCTGGCGGGCGGCGCGGGCGAGGACGCGGGGGGCGCGCGGATGGCGTGAGCTGGCGCGGTGTTCATCTGCGCGCGCTACGGGCTCATCCGCGTCGTTGTCTCGTTGCGACGTACCTCTGTACGCCTCACTCGCCTGCCTAGCGGCTGAGCCCGTATCACACGCAGCTGAACACCGCTCTATTCGCCGGATCCAGGATCGAGGGGCCAGGGATCGAGGCCCTCGAGCTCGGGGAAGCCGAGGGCCAGGTTCAGGTTCTGCACCGCCTGGCTCGCGGCGCCCTTGAGCAGGTTGTCGAGCGTCGCGACGACCACGGCGCGCCGGCGCGGCTCGTCGACCGCGAAGCCGCCGATCGACGCGTGGGGGTGGTTCGCGGCGTCGCGCACGAGCGGGATGGCGTCGAGGAGCTTCACGAGCGGCTCGCCGGCGTAGGCGGCCTCGTAGCGCGCGCGGAGCGCCTCGCGCGAGAGCGGGGCGCCCAGGGTCATCGAGACGGTCACGGTGATGCCGCGGAAGAAGGGCGCGACGTGGGGCATCAGCGCGACGGGGCCGGCGTGGCGCGTGACCTCGCGCTCGTGGGCGTGGCCGACCAGGCTGTAGGGCATGAGGTTGTCGCGCAGCGCCTCGACGTCGTTGCGCGGGGAGGGGGTCGTGCCGGCGCCGCTGTAGCCGGAGACGCCGAACGCGCAGGCCGGGGCGGCGAGGAGCTCCGCGACGGGGCGCACCGACAGCGCGGCGGCGGTCGCGTAGCAGCCGGGGTTGGCGATGCGGCGCGCGCCGGCGATGCGCGCGCGGTGGAGCTCGGGCAGGCCGTAGACCCAGCCGTCGTCGAGCCGGTGGTCCGAGCTCACGTCGACGATCACGGCGCCGGGGCGCGCGCGCTCGATGGCCGCGACCCAGGGGGGCGAGAGGTCGTTGGGCAGGGCCAGGACGACGGCGTCGGCGCCGCGCGCGGCGGCGGCCTCCGGGGAGAGGTCCTCGAAGAGGAGGGCGGGCGGCGCGCCGGGCACGAGCCCGGAGACCGGCTGGCCCGCCTGGCCGCGCGAGACCACGTGGGCGATCTCGACGCGCGGGTGGCGGAGCAGGATGCGGGCGAGCTCCCGGCCGACGTAGCCGCGCGCGCCGACGAGGCCGATGGAGGTCCGAGCGCTCGCCATGATCAGGCCTCCGTCGTCCCGTGCTCGCGCAGCGTCGCCGGCAGCGCGAGCGCGTGCTCCACGCACTCCTTGATCTCGTCGAAGCCCGAGAGCCCGAACCAGAACACGGTCCAGCGCGTGTCGCGGTAGCTGCCCTCGGCCTGCTGGAAGTACCAGGGGTTGATCTCGTTCTCGTTCCTCGCGCGCCAGAAGAGCTTCGGGTTCTCGCGCCGCATGCGCGACCAGAGCGAGCCGCCGATGCCCGCGCCCTGCGCCTGCGCGGTGACCGCGAACTTGTCGAGGTAGGGCGCGATCGCGCCGGCGGTGATGATCGCCGTCGCGCGGTAGGACTCGGCCAGGTAGATGCGGTGGAACGATTTCTTCTCGAAGTAGTCCTCGGCGAGCTTGCGCTGGAAGCAGGCCTCGAGGAGCTCGCGCAGGCGCTCCCGATCGATGCCCTCGAGCGACTCGTGCAAGAGGATGCGCTCGCCGCGGCGGACCAGCGTGCCGGAGCCGGTGTGCGTGAAGAGCTCCTTGGCGAGGTGATCGGGGGAGGTGATCGACACCGAGGAGGAGAGCGGGAGCGCGTCGAGCAGGCGCCGCACCTCCTTCAGCTTCAGCCGCATCCCCGAGTGGAGCCAGGGCTTCTGCATGAGCTCCTCGTAGTCCTCGACGAGGTTCACCGCGGAGATCACGCGCCCGTGCTCGTCGAGCAGGCCGCCAGTTTCGGTGAGAAAGATCACCTTGTAGGGCTGGAGCGTCAGCGCGAGCTCGCGGGTCGCGACGTCGGCGTCGAGGTCGACGATCTGGCCGCCGGGGGTCTCGCCGACGCCCGCGACGATCGGCAGGTGGCCGGCGCGGATGCTGGAGTCGATCGCGTCGAGGTGGACCCGCTGGACGACGCCGGCGAGGCCGAGGCGCTCGGCGTCGGCGATCGAGGCCTCGAAGACGCCCGCCGTGACGGGGCGCGCGCGCGTGCCGAGCTCCTCGAGCTCCTCGACGAGGCGCAGGTTCTCGCGCTGGAGGACCCTGCGCGTGATCTCGAGCACGCGCGGCGAGATGACGCGCCGATCCCCCTCGCGGGCCGCGCCCACGCCGGCCTCGGCGAGCGCCTGCTCGAGCGCGGGGCCCGGGCCGTGCACGACGATCGGGTAGAGGCCGACGCGGCGGAGGAAGGTCAGCGAGGAGGCGAGGGCGTCGAGGTCGCGCGCGAGCACGCTGCCGCCCACCTTGATGATCGCGAACTTCTGCGACTCGACCGCGGAGTACTGCCGGAGGTACTGCTCGACCTCCTTGCGGGAGCCGAGGTTCCTGAGCAGCCGAACGATGACGTCCTTCGTGGTGTTCATGGTGCCTGGGTCCGGCTCACGGCCGTGCGAGGAGGCGCTGGTAGGTCGACGTCGCCTCGGCCAGATCGGAGAGGGCGACCCACTCGCCGGGGGCGTGGGCCAGGGTGATGCTGCCGGGGCCGTAGACGATCGAGGGGATGCCCGCGGCGGAGAAGAGGGCGGCCTCGGTCCAGAAATCGACGGGCGCGCCCGCGGGGAGGCCGAGCTCGCGGGCGAGGGCCAGCGCCTCGTCGACGCGCGCCCCGACGGCCGCGCCGGGGAGCGGCGCGGGCAGGGGAGGGGCGAGGAAGGTCGTCTGCCAGGCGACGCGATCGGGGCGCGGCGCGAGCGCGGTGAGCTCGGCGATGAGGTCCTCGGGGCGCTGGTCGGGCAGGGGGCGCGCGCCGAAGCGGAGCGCCGCCGACGAGGCGATCATGTTCGCCTTGGTGCCGCCCTGGAGCACGCCGAGGTTGAAGCGGATGCCGGCGAGGTCCTTGTAGCGGCGGGCCTCGCGCTCGCCGGCGAGCGCGAGCGCGCGGGCCGCCCAGCGCACGGCCTCGTGCAGGGCGCTGTCCTCGAGCGCGCGGGCCGCCGACGCGTGGCCCGCGGTGCCGCGGAACTCGCCGAGGCAGCTCGCGATCCCGCGGTGCTCGACGACCGCGCGGCACGAGGTGGGCTCGGCGATCACCGCGCCGCGGAGGGCCGGGCGCGCGTCCAGGAAATGACGCACGCAGCGGCTCTGTCCGGCCTCCTCGTCGGAGGTGAAGAGCAGCGCCGCGTCGCCCCGGGCCTCGCGCGCGGCGACGACCAGGCAGGCGGCCGCGCCCTTGACGTCGCACGCGCCGAGCCCGATCGCGCGATCGCCGTCCACCTCGAGGCGGAGCGGATCCCGCGCCCAGCCGGCGTCCGCCGGCACGGTGTCCACGTGCACGTTGAAGACGAGCGAGGGCGCGCCGCGCGTGGCGAGCAGGCTGACGCAGCCCTCGCCGAGATCGGTCACGGCGATGGAGAAGCCCGGCCCGAGCGCGGCGGCGAGCACCTCGAAGATCCCGCCGGCGTCGATCGCGCGGGGCGGGTTCCGCGTGTCGCACGCGACGAGGCGCTCGAGGAGGGCCAGGACCTCGCCGAGGACGCCGGAGCTCAACGCCGGCCCTTCACTTGCCGACGGGGTTGATGCGGGCTGAGAGCGTCGAGCTCTGGCCGAAGAGCTTGATGAAGCCCTCGGCCTCGGCGACGCCCCAGTCCGCCGACTGGGCGTACACGGCGCTCCGGCTGCGCAGGATGTGTGGCGACCGGATCGCGACCGCGTGCGCCGCGCCGCCGTGGGTCTCGAGCGTCACCTCGCCGTTCACGAAGGCCTGCGAGCTCTCGAGGTAGGCCTCGAGGTCGCGCTTCAGCGGCTCGAAGAAGAAGCCCTTGTAGACGAGCTCCACCCACTTCTGCGCGACGAGCGGCTTGAAGGCGTTCTGGTGCGCGCTCAGGATGGCCTCCTCGAGCGCCCGGTGCGCGGTGAGCAGCGCCGAGATGCCCGGGCACTCGAAGACGATCCGGCCCTTCAGCCCGATCGTCGTGTCGCCCGTGTAGATCCCGCGGCCCACGCCGTAGGCGCCGAAGATCTCGTTCAGCCTGCGGAGCATCTCCTCGCCGGGCGCGGCCTCGCCGTCGATCGCGACGAGGGCGCCGCGCTCGAAGCGGAGGGCGACCCGGCGCGGCGCCTCGGGCCAGGCCGAGCGCGGCGCGCAGAGCACGTGCGTCTCGGGCCCGGGCGCCTCGAACTGATCGATCTCCGACCCCGAGGTGGTCACGCCGAGCAGGTTCGTGTTGATGCTGTACTTCGAGGCCTTCGCCCGCACCTCGAAGCCGCGCTCCTCCAGGTAGCGCTGCTCGTACGCGCGCACGTTCGCGTGCTCGAGCTGGATCTCCCGGATCGGCGCGACGATCGCGACGTCCGCGAGCGCGCGCACGGCGAGGTCGAACCGGACCTGGTCGTTGCCCATGCCGGTGCAGCCGTGCGCGAACGCCCCGATCCCGCGGGCCGCGCAGATCTCGAGGCCCTTCTCGACGATGACGTACCGGTCCGAGCAGAGCAGCGGGTACTGCCCCTGGTAGAGCGCGCCGCCGCGCACGAGCGGCACCACCACCTGCTCCCAGATCGCCCGGCCGCCCGGGACCGTCACGTGCTCGACCGCGCCGAGCTTCCTCGCGCGGTCCTCGATGTAGCGCCGCTCCTCCTCGTCGAACCCGCCCGTGTCGACGAAGAGCGTGATGACCTCGTAGCCCTTCTCCCGGAGGTACGGGACGCAGAAGCTCGTGTCGAGCCCGCCCGAGAACGCCAGGACGATCTCTCTCTTCGCCATCGGTCTCCTCAATGATCCGCGGTCACCACCCGTTCACGAGGGTGTCCATGAGCGCCTTCTGCACGTGGAGGCGGTTCTCGGCCTCGTCGATCACCATCGATCGCGGCGAGTCGATGACCGCGTCCGTGACCTTCACGTTCCGCCGCACCGGCAGGCAGTGCGAGAACAGCCCGTCGTTCGTGAGCGCCATCTTCCGCTCGTCCACGATGAAGTGCTTGTACCCGTCGCGCATCGGCTTCTCCTCGTCCCACCGGCCGAAGTACGGGATCGCGCCCCAGCTCTTCGCGTAGACCACGTCGGCGCCGCGGTAGGCGCCGTCGATGTCGTGCGAGATCGTGAAGCTCCGCCCGTTCTCCGCGGCGCTCCGCCGGGCCGCGTCGAGGTAGCGCGCGTCGAGCAGGTACTCCTCGTTCGGGCAGAGCAGCGTGACGTCCATCCCGAGCTTCGACGCGATGAGGACCGCGGAGTTCGCGACCGCGGTGTTGAGCGGCCGCGGGTGATACGTCCAGGTGAGCACGAACTTCTTGCCGTCGAGCGCGCCGAGCCGCTCCTTCATCGCGAGCGCCAGCGCGAGCTCCTGGCACGGGTGGGTGATGGTCTCGAGGTTGATCACCGGCACGGTCGCGTACCTCGCGAACTGCGTGATGACGCGGTCCTCCCGGTCGTCCTCCCAGCGCTTGAACTTGGGGAACGCGCGCACGCCGATGAGGTCCGCGTAGCGCGAGAGCACGCGCGCCACCTCGTGCACGTGCTCCTCGGCCTCGCCGTCCATCACGACGCCGTCCTCGAACTCGATCGGCCACGACCCCTTGCCCGGCTCCAGGACGACGGCGCTGCCGCCGAGCTGGCGGATGCCGATGTCGAACGAGGCGCGGGTGCGCAGCGACGGGTTGAAGAACACGAGCGCGATCGTGCGGTCCTTGAGCCGCGGGTCGATCGGCGCGCCCTTCATGCGGGCCGCCTTCTCGAGGAGGCGCTCGATCTCGGCGCGCGTGTGGTCGATCGTGGAGAGGAAATGGCGCATCGCGGCGCGCAGCATGGGGGGATCCGATCCCGGATTCAAGCGGACCCGGAGTCTCCGGCGCCGGCGCCGCTCAGGAGAGCCCGGACGCTGGCGGCGGATCCTTCCCGAGGAGCTTGTAAAAATAGCGGGCCGTGTTGATCGCGAACGGCGTCCTCGGCGCGTACACGTCGGGCTCGTCGAGCGGGCGGAGCGCGGCCTCGGGGCCGGCGGGCGTCGCCAGCCGGTCGAGATCGGCGAGCAGCGCCTCCATCGAGGGGTAGCGGTGATCCGGGCGCTTCCTGAGCGCCCTCAGGATCACCGCGCCGAGCCGCGACGCCATCCGGTCCTCGCCGAGCGCGGGCGGCGGAGGCGGCACGAGCAGGTGGTGCGCGAGCAGCTCCGCGTCGTCCTTGATGTGGAACGGCAGCCTCCCCGTGAACATCCGGTACATCAGCGCGCCGAGCCCGTAGACGTCGGTGCGCGCGTCGGGCGGCTCGTTGACCGTCTGCTCGGGCGCCATGTACTCGATGGTCCCGACGGCCACGCCCTGCTGCGTGAGCCCGCTCAGCTCCGCGAGCTTCGCGAACCCGAAGTCGACCACCTTGGCGGCGTACGGCGAGCCCTTCTCGCCGACGAGGAAGACGTTGGCCGGCTTGACGTCCCGGTGGATCACGCCCTCGCGGTGCGCGGCGGCGAGGCCCTCGGCGAGCTGCCGGACGAGGGGCAGCCCGAGCTCCACGCTCATCGATCGCTCGCGCCGGAGCCACTCGCCGAGCGACTCGCCGAACAGGTACTCCATCACGAGGTAGGGCGCCCCGTCGTCGCGCAGCCCGACGTCGAGCACCTTGAGCACGTTCGGGTGCACGATCTTCGCGCCCGCGGTCGCCTCGAGCAGGAACCGCGCGCGCTTGCTCGGCTCCCTGATGTGCCTCGGGTTCAGGATCTTCACCGCGACCGGCGCCCCTGTCGTGCGGTCCTGCGCGAGGAAGACCTCCGCCATGCCCCCCTTGCCGAGCAGCCCGCGCACCTGGTACCGGCCGCCCACGACCAGCCCGACGTGCTCCGTGGGCTTGCTCTTGATGCGCTTGATGTCAGGCCCATCCGTAAGCTGCCCGCCGTCGTGGGGGCAGAAGCGGTGGTCGTCCTCGTAGCGCCGGTAGCAGCGCGGGCAGAACATGTGGGATTTCCCGGATAGCGCCTCGAGCGCTGGCATGTAAAGCGCCGTGGCGTCTGCCTGCGTGAAGTTTCCCTGTTCTGAGGGACTTCTCGGGGTAGCGCCCCCCGAGGGGCGCGTAGGGGGCTTCGCCCCCTCATCGGCGGGGGCCCTGCCCCTCTAAAAGTCGTCGCTGCCGGAGAAGAGCTCCTCCAGGTCGTCGGCGTCGGCGGCGAGCTGGTCGAGGAGCAGCTCGAAGCGCGCCGCGGTGAGCGCCTCCATCGGGAAGGAGTAGACGAGCTCGTAGACGTCACCGCTCAGCGCCAGCGTCGCGACGGGGAGCTCGTCGTTGCGGCGGAGCGCCTCCTCCGGGGAGAGCTGCTCTCGCTTGCAGACGGCGCTGCGGAGCACGACCCACGGCTCGCCCTCCTCGCGCTCGAAGCACGTCACGCGCACCTGATGGGTCCGCGGCGTGTCGATCCACGACACCGTCGTCGCGAACCAGTCCTCGCCCTCGCCGTCGAGCGCGTACGTCGCCCGCGCGTGATCGGCCAGCGCCTCCCAGCTCGAGAGGGACGCCTCCTCGCCCTCGTCCTCCTCGTCGCCCTCGACGCCGCCCTCCTCGTCGCCCTCGCCCTCCTCGTCCTCCTCGTCCTGCTCCAGCCGGCCCCCGAGCCTCTCGGCGATCGACGCGACGATCTCGGACATGAGCCCCCAGACGTGACCGTTCTGATCCCCCGGGAGCATGAGATAGGCGCCGGCCTCCTCGTCCGACTGGATCACGAAGCTCCCGTAGTAGCGCCCCTCGTCGGCGGGCGGGAGCGGATCGTCGTACTCGTCGCGGTGGCGCTCGACGAGGTCAGCGGGCAGCGAGAGCGTGTAGGCGAGCTCGCCGACGTTGAGCGCGCCGGGCTCCTCCTCGACCTCGTCGGGCTCGATCTCCGCGCCCGGGAAGTCGCGCAGCGCCGCGCGCACGGCGCGGTCCACCCTGGGGCGCTCGATCGTGCTCCAGGGGAACCGGAAGGTGATCTCGTAGGACATGGATCCCTGCTCCGCGGGCGCGGCGCGGCTCGCCGGGCGCGAGCCGCGCGCTCTCTAGAGGAGCTCCCCGATCCGGCGCAGCACGCTGCCGCCGGAGAAGAGGGCGCGCATGCCGCGCCTGAACCAGCTGTAGGTGGACTCGGTGTAGGGGAACCACAGCGGATCCCGCTGGCCCATCTTGATGCGGTCCGCGCTGATGTGGCGGACGTCGCACATGTCGCGGAGCGACTCCTCGCCGAGCACGCGGCCGAAGCCGCTCTGCTTCATACCTCCGAACGGCGCGTCGGGGCAGCCGCCGTTCGAGAGCACGTCGTTCACGAGCACGCTGCCGGCCTGGATCCGCTCCGCGAGCCGCCGGCCGTGATCGCGGTCGGCGGTGAACACGTACGCGTTCAGCCCGAGGTGCGACTCGTTCGCGAGGCGCAGCGCCTCCTCCTCGGTCGCGACCTCCATGAAGGGCACGATCGGCCCGAAGATCTCCTCGGTCATCACGGTCATCGAGTGGTCGCAGCCGCTCAGGATCGTGGGCTCGAAGAACTGCCCCGTCCCGGGCCGCTTCTTGCCGCCGGCGCGCAGCGTCGCCCCCTTCTCGAGCGCGTCCTTGATGTGCCTCTCGGCCACCTCGATCTGGTGCGGGAAGATGATCGCCCCGACGTCGACGAAGTCCTTCGAGGGATCCCCCTGGCGCAGGCCCTTCGTCAGCTCGACGACGCGCTCGAGCAGCCGGTCGTGGACCTCGCGGTGCGCGTAGACGCGCTCGACCGAGATGCAGGCCTGGCCGAGGTTCGAGAACCCGCCGTACACGATCGCCTGCGCGGTGCGCTCGATCTCCGCGTCGGCGCAGGCGACGAGCGGCGCCTTGCCGCCGAGCTCCATCACGCACGGGATCAGCCGCTCGCCGCACGACGCCGCGACCCGCTTGCCCGTCGCCACGCCGCCCGTGAACACGCACATCTGGATGCCCGCGTCGATCAGCGCCGCGCCCGCCGGCCCGCAGCCCGTCACGACCTGGAACACGTCCTCGGGCAGCCCCGCGCCGTCCCAGATCTCCTTCGCCTTGAGCGCGATGAGCGGCGTCACCTCGCTCGGCTTGAGCACCGCGGCGTTGCCCGACACGACCGCGAGCAGGACGTCCCGGAGCGGGAGGTAGAAGGGGTAGTTCCAGGGCGAGATCACGCCGATCACGCCGCGCGGCGCGTACTGCACCCAGCTCCGCCGGTGCTTCATGAGGTGCAGCGAGAGCTCCCGCGGCGCGAGCACCTTCGGCGCGACCTTGGCCAGGTACGTCGCGAGGTCCGCGACCACGACGAGCTCGTGCAGGAGCGCCTCGTGGCGCGGCTTGCCGCACTCGCGCGTCAGCAGATCGACGATCTCCTGCTCGCGCTCCACCAGCGCGTCGCGGTACCGCAGCACCCGCTCGCAGCGCTCCTCGACCGGCAGCGCGCCCCACGCCTCCTGCGCCCGGCGCGCCCGCGCGACCACGGCCCGCACCTCCTCGACGCCCATGTTCGGCGCCTCGCCGAGCAGCTCGCCCGTCGCCGGCGCATAGCTCTTGAGGCTCGCGCTCGCCGCGCCGCCCGCGCCGTTCGCGCCCGGACCGTTGCTCCCCTCGCCGGCTGCTCGCTCGATCGTGATCTGACCCATCTCGCCCTCCGCTCCCCCCGGCGTCCCCGGCCGAACGACCGGCCCGGCAAGGCCCCCCGCCGGCCCTCGACGCCGCCCGACCCTAGCCCCAAAGCTCTGCTCCAGCAATCCGTCACCGGTCATGACGGCGGGGAGCGGACGCGGTAGAGCCGCGCCACCAGCATGATGATGGATCCCAGCGAGCTCGAGCGGATCGCGGCCGTCGATCACCCCGATCCCCACGCCGTCCTCGGCCCCCACGAGGACGGCGGCGACCTCGTCATCCGGGCGTTCCGGCCGGACGCGGCGGAGGTCACGGTGCTCCCCGACGACCCCGCGATCGCGCCCCGCCGCATGCGGCGGGTGCACGGCCTCGGCGTCTTCGAGGCACGGTTCGAGCGCGTCTCCAGGATCGGGGGCTACCGCCTCGAGGTCCGCTATCCGAACGACACCTTCACGCTGCGTGACCCGTACGCGTTCTCGCCCGTGCTCGGCGAGATCGATCTGCACCTCGCCGCCGAGGGCAAGCACCGGGAGCTCTATCGCCACCTGGGCGCGCACACCCGCACGATCGACGGCGTCCCCGGCACCTCGTTCGTCGTGTGGGCCCCCAACGCGCGGAGGGTGAGCGTCGCCGGCGATTTCAACCGGTGGGACGGCCGGCTCCACGCGATGCGCCGCATGGGCAACGGCCTCTGGGAGCTCTTCCTCCCCGACGTCGGCGACGGCGCGCTCTACAAGTTCGAGATCAAGACCCCCGCCGGCCTGCTCGCGCTCAAGGCCGACCCGTACGCCTTCGCGATGGAGCTCCGCCCGAACACCGCCTCGAAGGTCGTCACGCGCCGCCACGAGTTCCAGGACGGCGCGTGGATGGCCGCGCGCCGCGAGGGCAACCCGCGCGAGAAGCCGCTCTCGATCTACGAGGTCCACCTCGGCTCGTGGCGCAGGCGCCCCGGCCTCGGCCAGGACGGCCAGCCCGGCCGCTGGATGACCTACCGGGAGCTCGCCGACGAGCTCGTCGACTACGTCGTCAAGCGCGGCTTCACCCACGTCGAGCTCCTGCCCGTGATGGAGCACCCCTACGACGGCTCGTGGGGCTATCAGGTCGTCGGCTACTTCGCCGTCACGAGCCGCTACGGCTCACCCGACGACCTCCGCTACTTCGTCGATCGCTGCCACCAGAAGGGCGTCGGCGTGCTGCTCGACTGGACCCCCGCGCACTTCCCCAAGGACTCCTTCGCGCTCGGCCGCTTCGACGGCACCCCGCTCTACGAGCACCACGATCCGCGCATCGGCGAGCACCGCGAGTGGAACACCTTCGTCTTCCACTACGGCCGCTGGGAGGTCCGCAATTTCCTGATCGCCAGCGCGCTCTACTGGCTCGACGAGTTCCACGTCGACGGCCTCCGCGTCGACGCGGTCGCCTCGATGCTCTACCTCGACTACGGCTCGAAGGGCCCGCACGACTGGAGCCCGAACAGGTTCGGCGGCCGCGAGAACCTCGACGCCGTGGAGTTCCTCCGCGAGCTCTCGGACACCGTCCACGAGCGCTTCCCCGGCGCGATCCTCTGCGCCGAGGAGTCGACGACCTGGCCCGGCGTCACGCAGGCGACCTACCTCGGCGGCCTCGGCTTCGACTTCAAGTGGAACATGGGGTGGATGCACGACACCCTCGACTACTTCAAGCAGGACCCGATCTACCGGGCGTTCCACCACCGCCTGCTCACGTTCGGCATCATGTACGCGTTCTCGGAGCGCTTCCTCCTGCCGCTCTCGCACGACGAGGTGGTGCACCTCAAGAAGTCGCTCCTGTCGAAGATGCCCGGCGATCACTGGCAGATGCTCGCGAACCTCCGCGCGCTCTACGGCTACATGTGGTCGCACCCCGGCAAGAAGCTCCTGTTCATGGGCGGCGAGATCGGCCAGTTCAGCGAGTGGAGCGAGCGCACCGAGCTCGACTGGGGCCTGCTCTCCATGCCCGGCCACGCCGGCCTGCAGCGCCTCATCTCGGATCTGAACGCCGCCTACCGCCGCTACCCCGCGCTGCACGAGCTCGACGACGCCCCCGAGGGCTTCCGCTGGATCGACCCCAACGACACGATCCAGAGCGTCGCCTCGTTCATCCGCTACCCGAGGGGCGCCGGCGATCAGGAGTCGCCGATCGGCGTGCACGTCGTGTTCGTCGGCAATTTCACCCCCGTCCCCCGCCGCGGCTATCGCGTCGGCGTCCCCCGCGACTGCGCCTATCTCGAGGTGCTCAACACCGACGCGGTGGAGTACGGCGGCTCCGGCATGGGCAACCTCGGCCGGGTCGAGATCGAGCCGGTCGAGTGCCACGGCTTCAAGCAGTCGGTCGTGCTCACGCTCCCGCCCCTCTCCGTGCTCCTGCTCGTCCCGGAGCGGGAGAAGGCGCCCGAGCCGGAGCCCGCAGAGGAAGCGGTCACGGGAGCGGCAGCGGAAGCGGTCACGGAAGCAGTTACGGAAGCGGTCACGGAAGCGGTCACGGAAGCGGTCACGGAAGCGGTTACGGAAGCGGTTACGGAAGCGGTCACGAGGACGGCTGCGAAGGACTAGCCGTCTCTCGTCACGGGCTCCGGCCTCTGCCGCCGGGGCAGCCACATGTCGACGCTCGAGACGAGCGCCATCATGCCCAGCGTCGCGAGCATCGCCACGCCCGAGATCGGCAGGAGCGGCGCGACCGACGCGTGCCCGCGGGCGATCCACGGGGCCGCGAGGTGCAGCGCGCTCGCCGCGACCGACGCCGCGACGCCCGCGGTCTGGAGCCAGGGAGGGATCCTCGCGAGCAGCCACAGGTGCGCGAGGATCAGCACGTAGACCGGCACCGAGAACAGGTGGAAGTGCGTCACCTCGAGCAACTTCCGCTCGGAGATCGGCTCGACGATCACGCGCGGCGCGCGCGCCTCGTCCGGCAGATCGAGCTCGGGCCCGAGGTCCAGCGCCGGCCCGCCGCTCGCATCCGGCCGCGCGGCGCCGGCGGG
>CAYQYG010000248.1:0-13203 GCA_964421485.1 uncultured Polyangiaceae bacterium
CGGCGCGCGAGGGCCGGGCCGCCGCGCCGCGCGCCGCGCCGGCGCAGGGTCGGGCGCGCGACCCCGGCCCGAGGCGCCCGTCACCGCGGGCCCCGAGCTCATTGCGGCGGCTCGGCGTGCTGGGCGGAGGCGGGCGGCTCGCTCAGGCGCTCGGCCTCGTCGCGGCCGTAATAGCCTTCCTTCTTGTACGAGTAGTAATGGTAGTACCGATACTCCTGGCGCTCGAGATCGACGGCGTTCAGCACCACACCCGCCGCCTTGCCCCCGACGTCGAGGAGCGAGCGCACGGCGTGGCGGGCGAGGTCCCGCGGCGTCTTGAACGCGCGGGTGACCAGCACGGTGCCGTCCACCAGGGTCGAGAGGATCGCGGCGTCCGTCACGGCGACGATGGGCGGGCTGTCGATGACGATTCGATCGTACCGCTGCTGCAGCTTGGCGAGCACGGCCTTGAACCGCTCGCTGTGGAACAGCTCGGCCGGGTTCGGCGGGATGGGCCCCGCCGGCAGCACGCTCATGTTGGGGATCTCGGTGCGCGTGATCTCCTCGTCGGGCATCTCCTCGTCGAGGAGCGCGGTGGTGACCCCGACGTCGGATCCCCTGCGGAACACGCGGTGGAGCCGGGGCCTGCGGAGATCGCAGTCCACGATCACGACCTTCTGCCCGGCCTGCGCCATCGCGATCGCGATGCAGCAGGCCACGGTGGTCTTCCCCTCCGCGGGGGCCGCGCTCGTGACGAGCAGGGTCTTGTACGGGTTGTCCGGCGCCATGAACAGCAGGTTCGTGCGGATGGCGCGCGAGGCCTCGGCGATGCCGCTGAGCGGCTGCTCGTGCACGATGAGCTCGCGCGTGACCAGCGGCCGCGGCGACCGCCGCGAGGGGCGCCGCTTCTTCGAGGGCCCGCCCTCCAGCGCCGACGGCTCGATCTCGGGCAGGAGGCCGAGGAAGGGCAGCCCGAGCTCGTGCTCCACGTCCTCCGGCGTCTTGAGCGTCCGGTCGAGCATCGCGCGCCCGAGCGCGGCGGCGATGCCGAGGCCCAGGCCGGCCAGCACGCCCGCCGCGATGTTGATGGGGACCCGCGGGCGGATGGGCCGCTTCTGCACGAGCGGCGGATCGGGGATGCGGATGTTGTTCACCCGCATCATCCGCGTCAGGTCCGCCTCCTTCGTCCGCTCGAGCACGAGCTGGTAGAGCTTCTCGGTGTTCTCCTTCGTGCGGCGCAGCCGGTTGTACTCGATCTCCAGCAGGTTCAGCTCGAACGCCTGCTTCTGCGCCCGCTCGAACAGCCCGGCGAGCCCCGCCTCCTGGCGCGTGACGACCGAGACGTCGCGATCGAGCGCGCCCTGGATGTTCTTGATCTCCGCGAGCAGCGCCTTCTTGGCCGCCTTCACGCGCTCGTCCGCCGCCGCGACGTCGGGGTGCTTCTCGCCCTTCCCGCCGCCGATCAGGCCGTTCCGCTCGCGGACCGCCTCCTCGTACCGCTCGCGCAGGCTCTGCAGGATCTGGCTCTGGAGCAGCTCCGACGAGGGCAGGTTGGTCGGATCGTCCGCGCGCACCTTCGCGAGCTCCGCGCGGCGCGCGGCGTACTCCTCGCGCTTGGCGCGCACGGCGGTGAGGGTGTCGTTGAGCTGCTTCATCTCCTCGCGCAGCATGTTCGACTGGTCGTCCAGCGCGACGGAGAGGATGTTCTTCTGGATCTTGTAATCGTGGAGCGCCATCTCGCTCGACTCGAGGTCCCCCTTCAGCTTGTCGAGCTGCGTCCGGAGCCAGTCGACCGCGGAGTCGGTGGAGGCGAGCACGTCCTCGAGGTTGTGCTCGACGTAGGTGTTCACGAGCACGGTCAGGATCCGGTGGGCGCGCTGGGGGTCGGCGTCGTTGTAGCGGAGCACGGCGAGCCGGCTCTCCTTCACCGGCTCGACGGTGAGCCGCTCGCGCAGCGTCTCGGCCGCCTCCTCCGGGGCCACCGACATCGAGGACGCCTGCCGGCCGGGCGGCAAGTTCCGCAGGAACGAGGCGTCGTTGTTCAGATCGAGCTCGCGCACGACCGCTAGCGCCACCCGCATCGATTGAATGATCTTGTACTGGGTCTCATAATACTCACGATTATTCCAGTACGAGCCGGTGCCCATCTCGACGACGGTGTCGACGCCCCGGCCGAGCGGGCGCGGCGGGCTCGGATCGAACTGCACCGTCGCCGTGGCCTGATAGATCTTCGTCTGGCCGAGCGTGTAGAAGGCGACCGCGAGCGCGACCACCAGCGTGGTCGCCAGCGCCGTCACCCAGTGCTTGCGCACCGTCCGCCAGGCCACGATGATGTTCACCGCCGAGGCGCCGTTCGGCCCCTCGACGCGCTTCGGAGAGGGTCCCGGGGAGGGGTCTTGCGTCACGTGGTGTCCTGGGGAGCGGGGCAGAAGCCGGGTCTGGGCGGGCCTAAGGTGCTCCGACCGCGCCGAAAGTTCAAGCGCTCCGTCGGATCCGCGCAACAGCTCGTAAACGTGAAGTTTCTCCGCCGGCTCGCGTTCGCTCCGAGCGCCTCCTCGAGCCCGCCGGGTGCGCCGGGTGCGGCTTTACCTCGCGCGGTGAAAGAGCGAGACTCCCCGGATGCTACGGCGATGGTGGGAGTGGCTGGCGCTGGCCGATGTCGCGGCGGCGATCTTGATCGCGAGCCCTTGCGGGGCGGAGTGGGCGACCGCGCGGCACGACGCGCGCCGCACGGGGGCGTCGCCCGCCGCGAGCGACATCGTGAGGCCTGGGCAGTACTGGCGCGCTTTCCTGGGTGGAGCGCCCGCCATGCACGCGCTCCTCGTCGGTGACACGAACCTCGACGGCGAGCTCGACGTGCTCTACGCCGCCGGCGGGCGGATCCTGCTGGCGCGCCCCGACGGCGAGGTGCTGTGGAAGACCTCCAACCAGGGCTTCATCTCGATTCCGGACGCCGTCGATCTCGACGGCGACGGCGGGCTCGACGTGATCGCGCTGAGCGCCTCCCGGGCGAGCCTCGTGGACGGGAGGACGGGCTCCGTCACGTGGCAGCAGGATATCCACGAAATGGGGACGCTCAGCACCTGGCGGCTCGCCGATTTCGACGGGAATGGCGGCCTGGACCTCTTCCTCGATCGCTGCGGCTGCTGCGGGGTGGAGACGACCAGCCCCGGCGTCATTTACACCTTCCCGCACGGCCCCGGAGCCCCCCAGACGATCGGATCCCTGCCGCCCCGGGACCATTGCGGGTCCGCGGCGAACACCGTCGGCGACTGGGACGGCGACGGCGCCCCCGACCTCTTGCTCCCCACCTCCGACAGCATGCTCTTCCTGCACAGCGACGGCCAGGTGCTCGGCGACTCGGGCGTGATCGCGCCGTACATCGGCGGAGCGCGCTGCGAGGCCGCCCCGATCGACGGCGTGCCCGGCGACGAGGCCGTCTGCATCCAGAACGTGGCCGTGAGCGGCGTGGAGGCCCGGAGCGTATTCGTCCTCACTTATCGCCCCGGTGATCCGAGCCCCGTCCAGGTGCTGTGGGAGACCTCGTTCCCGGGCCCGTTCTTCAGCGATCTGCGCGCCGCCGACCGGCTGGTGTGGGACCTCGACGGCGACGGCGCGCTCGAGGTGACGGCGAGCGCCATGGGCGGGGACTCCTGGGAGACCCACGTCCTCGAGGCGGCGACCGGCGCCGAGATCGCGCTCCTGCCGCTGCACCGGGCGGAGGCGATCATGCCGTCGCCGGACGGGCCGGGCGCGTGGCTCGTGACGTCCATGGATGGGAACGTCGCCGGCTATCGACTGGACCCGTCGCACCAGCTCAGCCTCGGCTGGGAGCGGGCGGACCGCCGCGCGACCGCGCAGATCGACAGGCCGCGCGCGCGCAGCTCCGCCTTCGGCGCGGGTCCGGTCACGCCCGACCTCGACGCCGACGGGCGGGCCGAGCTCGTGCTCGCATCGAGCTCCGAGCCCGCGCGGCTCTTCGCATACCGGCTGGCCGGCGGGGACGCCGTCGAGGCGGCCAGCTATGGCCTCGGCGAGGGCGTCGGCGTGACGGCGCTCGCGGCGCTTGCGGGGGTGAGCGCGTCGGCGCGGCTCGCCGTCGCGCGCAATGACGGCTTCCTCGCGCTGCTGGACGGCGGCTTCGCGACGCAGAACCTGCTCGCGGAGGGGACGGAGACGCTGCCCGGGATGCGGATCGGCGCCTATTACACCGGGGCCGGCGGCCTGTTCAGCTTCGGCCGGACGCCGATCGCCGCGAGGCTGACCCCGGGCGCGGCGGCGGAGAGCGTGCTGGTCGTGGACGGGCGGGGCGATCTCGTGCGCATCGACGCCCCCGGCGCGAGCAACGTCAGCCCGGCCAAGCCGGCGTGGCGCCTGCAGGACACGTTCGGCGCGAGCATCGCCCCGGCGGGGAGCGGCGGCCCCGCGCGCATCGGCGCGTTCCGCAGGCTCCACCCGCTCACCGACCCCCCGGCGTACGCCATCGCGGCCGCGAGCGCGGACGGCCAGGAGCTCGCCCACGTCCCGCTCGCCGCGCCGCCGGCGTGGGACGTCCTCCCCGGCGACATGGACGGCGACGGCTCCCCCGATTTCGCGGCGATGATCGGGCCGAGCGCGGGGACCACGAGCGTCCTCGCGCTCCGCGCGACCGGCGAGCCGCTCTGGCAGCAGAGCCTCACCCCGCTGCACGGCACGTCGCCGGGCGCGCTGGCCGACTGGGATGGGGACGGCGCCGACGACGTGGCCATCGCGGTCAACACCGCGCGCGTCTATTCCGGACCGACCGGCGGCGTGATCGCGGACAGCGGCGGCTTCCTCGCCTATTTCATGCCGCTCCTCGCCGACACCACCGGCGACGGCGCGCCGGAGGCGACGCTCCAGGGAGGGCAGTACCCGGCGCGGACCCTGTCGCACGATCTCGGCGCGACGCTGTGGCAAGGCGAGGACGATCGCCCGTATCCGTATGGCGCGCTCGCCGAGTGCGGCCCGGTGAAGAAGCTCGTCGAGGGCTCGCTCGCGTTCCCGTCCAGGATCGCCATCACCACGATATCGGGCGCCGCGCCGGGGGAGCGCATCACGCGGGTGCTCGCCGGCGGGGAGGTATTCGCGAGCGAGGACGAGGCCGCGGCCGCCGGCGCGCAGCTCGGCCAGCTCGGTGACGTGACCGTCTCGGCGAACCTGACCGGCGCGGACGCGGCCCCGACGGCGCTCGTCGGGTCCACTGACGGATACCTGTACGCCGTCGATTCGTGCACGGGCGACCTCCGGTGGGCGCGGGCCTTCGAGGCGCCCGTCGGCGCGCCGATCCTCACCGACACCGACGGCGACGGGAACGACGATATCGTCGTCAGCGTGGCCGACGGATACGTGTATGGCCTCCGGCACGAGGTGCTCCCGGCGCCGGAGCTCGTCTGGGACGTCGATCCGCCGCACGGCGCCACGGGCGAGGACCTCGACGAGATCGAGACGCGCGACACGCTGTACGTGCTCTGGAGCCCGGTCGAGCAGGCCGAATCGTACGAGATCGCGGTGGTGGGCGCGGCGGGCGCGTACCTCACGTCGCCGGCCTGGATCGACGTCGGCGCGGCGACGACGGCGACCGTGGGGTCGCTGCCCCTGGAGGACGGCGCGAAGTACTACGTCGGCGTCAGGGCCGTATCGGCGCAGGGGCGCTCGCCGGACCGCCCCTCCGACGGCGTGGTGGTGCGCCTCGCCGGAGGGACGGGCGGGGCGGGCGGGGCGGGCGCAGGTGGGGCGCCGGCGGGGGACGACGCGCTGCTCTGGGGTCGCGGCTGCGCGTGCGCGCTGGCCGCGCCGGGCGGCGGCGCCGGGCTCACGGCGTGGTCGACCGCCCTCCTGCTCGGGATCGTCCGGCGCCGCGCCCGTCAGGGCGCCAGCAGCCGGCCCGCCGCGCGGGCGCGCAGGTCATCGATCCGCCGCTGGAGCGCCTCGTCGCGCCCGCCGCGCCCGCGGAGGACCTTCTCCAGCGCCTCCACTGCCCGCACGTAGGAGCCGGCCGCGGTCGCCGCGTCGGCCAGCTTCTGCCACCGCTCCTCGGACGGCTCCGCGGCGATGGCGCGCTCGTAATGCGTCACCGCGGCCCCCCACCACTTGCGGCCCGCCATGACGTCGCCGAGCCACGTGGCCGCCGCGGCGCAGGGCGCCGGCGCGCCGCACGCCTCGCCGAGCAGGCTCTTCACGGCCGACGCGAGCCGGACATCCGACCCGGCCTGCGCCGCGGCCTCGACCCGCAAGCGCAGGCAGGGGGGGCGATCGGCGACCCGGTTGCATGCCGCCGAGAGGAGCTCCTCCGCCTGCGCCGCGCGGCCGTCCTGCAGCAGCCAGCGCGCCCGGAGCTCCAGGGCGAGGTTGGAGCCGCGATCGGCCGCCTCGATGGCCCGGGCCTGGGCCTCGATCTCCCGGCCGCACGCGGCCCGCGCCTCTCCGCCGCACGCGCCCGGCGGGCGATCCTGCGCGACGGCGACCAGGAGCGCGTCGCCGAGCGCCCAGCGAGATCGGAGCGCGCCGGGATCGCGCGCGACCGCCTCGCGGGCGCAGCGCAGCCGGAGCTCCTCGTCGCCCGGATCGGTGAGCCGCAGCGCGAGGGCGCCGAGCAGCGCCGCGCCGGGCTCGCCGGCGGGCACGGCCAGCGCGAGCTCGTCATGATCGCGCGTCCAGCGCCGCGCGAGCCGGGCCACGGAGGGCACGAGCTCCGGATCGTCCTGCGCCGCGAGCCGCAGCTCGAGCAGCGCCTGCCGCCGGGCGCCGCGCGCGGCGAGCACCTCTGCCAAGAGGAAGTGCGCCCGCCCGTTCCGCTGCGAGCGCTCCAGGGATCGCTGGAGCCATGGCATCGGGTTCGCCGCCTGCGACCTCCACGCCGCCAGCGCGCCCACGAGCGAGAAATAGGGCTCGCCGGGGTGGCGCCCCATGGCCTCCCGCAGGGCCCGCCGCAGCGCCGCGCCTCCGTCGGAGCCCGCGGCGCTCGCCTCCTGCGCGGCGCGCACGGCGGCGCGGTCGCTCGCGACGTCATGCCAGCCCCAGGAGGCGGCCGCCGCGAGCAGCGCGGCGCCCGCCCCCGCGACGGCGCACGCGCGGACCGCCGGGCTCGCGAGCAGGCCGCGCGCCCGCTCCTCCACGCCCCCGCCGCGCCTCGACGGCATCCCCCGCCGCCGGCGATCGCCCCAGAGCGAGCCGAGCACCGTCACCGCCGCGATGGACACGGCGGGGATCTCGAGGGCCAGATCGACGAGGTTCTGGGCGAGCAGCACCAGGATCCCGGTCCACGCCGCGGCCGCGACGGCGCTGCGCCGGACCCCGAGCGGCCCGGGCCGCAACACCCAGCCGAACGCGCCCAGCGCGGCGGCCGCGACCGGGAGACCCCACTCGCAGCCCCATTGCAGCGGGAAGCTCTCCGCGTGGGTGAAGACCACGTTCCCCGGCGCCGCGCGGTAGACGGGGTAGGTGCTCTCGAACGCGCCGCGCCCCACCCCCAGCCACAGGTGATCCCGCAGCATCGGCAGCGTCGATCGGAGCAGCTCGATCTTGCTGAGATCGCGATCCGACAGCTCGGTCCAGGTGAGGCTCGAGCTGCCGAGCAGGGCGAGCAGGAGCCCGCCGCCGAGCGCCACCGCGACGAGGCTCTTCAGCGCGCCCGGCGCGGCCCCGCGCAGATCGCGCCGCCACAGCAGGGCCGCGAGCACGATCGCCCCGATCGACAGCGCGCCCAGCCCGCCGCGCGACGCGGACGTCAGGCCGATCGCCATGATCGTCGCGACGCCGAGCCCGACCGCCCACCGCGGCAGGAGCGGCCTGCGGCTGACGTAGAGGCCCACGCCGCAGAACGCCCCCAGGTTCAGATATCCGGACAGGTTGTTCGGGTTGAGCAGCGGCCCCACGTGCCAGGGGGACACGGCGAACTGCGGCGCATAGAGCCCGAACACCCTGGTCGCGCCGAAGAGCCCGTGGGCCAGCGTGGTCAGCGCGGCCGCGAGGGCGCTCCCGAACACCACGGCCGCGCCCCACGCCGCGCCGCGCCGCGCCGCCACCTCCGCCGCCGCGAAGAAGGCCCCGGCGTAGCACGCCCACTTCACGGCCTCGATGAGCGAGGCGCCGGGATCGAGCGAGACGCTCGCGAGCCGCGGCGGCCCCTCGCCGAGCGGCAGGAGCGCCCTCGCCCAGACGTCCGCGTGGACGGGCGCGATCCGCTCGAGCCACGCCATCGGCATCGGCACGGCCTGCAGCACCGTGTACCCGGCCAGGAGCAGCGGGATCAGGGCCGGCCAGACCGCGGCCCCCGCGGCGCGCCGGCGCAGGAGGATGCCCTGCGCGGCGGCCGCCAGGACGAGCGCGGACAGCGCGAGCAGCACCGGCGCGTGCACCGCGCCGATCGCGAGGACCGAGCCCCCGACCGAGAGCGCGAGGGTCCAGGCCAGCGCGGCCTCCCCCCGCTCCGGCGAGCCGCCGGCCCGATCGCGCGGGCGCTCGCGGCGAGCGAGCGCCAGGTGATCGCCCATCGCCGCGCCCGCCGCGATCCGCCGCTCCGACTGCTCCCTCTCCGGCACCCTCGACCTCGACCTCGACGCGCGACGACCGATGATAATTGAAGCTCCGTTGCGCGCGACCGGCAATTTGTTCGAGCGCTCGCGCGGCCCTCCTCCGGGTTGACACGAGACCCGCGCGGCGCGAAGCTCGCGGCCCATGAAGCTCGCGGTCTGGGTCAGCGGAGCGCCCATGCGGCTCGCAGGCGCTGTCATCGCCCTCGCCGCGAGCGGCGCCCTGAGCGCGACGTGCGTGCTCGATAGCGAAGGCACCGGGGCGAGCCCCACGACCGGCACCACCTCGTCGAGCGGGGGCGGCGGATCGACGAGCACGGGCAGCGGCGGCAGCGGCGGTGAAGGGGGGACAGGTGGCAGCCAGGGCGGCGGCGGCCAGGGCGGCGGCTCACCTCAGGTCATTGCGGAGTGGGCAGCGACCGCGCCGGATCCGGGCACCGGCGTCTATTCGCTCCCGGCCTGGCTCACGCTGGAGAGCCCGTCGAGCGACAAGACCGTGCAGACCGGGCCCGATACGGTCAGGCTCGGGTTCGGGCCGAACGCGCCGCGGGCCCGGCGCGTGGCCACGGAGTGGGGGCTCAACGTCGAGAGCACGCGCACGAACCGCCTCACCACCTCGCGAGTCGCCCAGCCCGGCTGGACGCTCTTCCATTTGGGAACGGTCACGCCGGCGCTCGGCCCCGACGGCCTCCTGCTGGCGGCCCTCGTCAGCGACACCGACGCGGCGAACCAGACGGCGGTCGTGGAGGAGCACGCCGCGGACCCGAGCGCCCAGGCCACGGTCTCGGCCTGGGTCGCCGGCGTGACGGCGGGCAACCAGGCCACGATCGAGTCGAACACATTCTCGAACACAGCGCCCAGCAAGAACTCCGTATTGATCACGGCCCAGGCCACCTGGCAGCGGGTCTCGTTCACGGGCACCGAGGGCTCGGGGGTGGCCGTCGACCGGGTCCGCCCCGCCGCGGTGTCGGCGAGCGGGGTCGGCTCGGCCACGTTCGACCTCCTGAGCCACGAGACGGGACGGTACCCCTCGTCGGTCATCCTCACCGCGGGCGCGCCCGTCACCCGGGAGGCGGAGAAGCTCTATTCCACCGTCCCGGCGGACCTGGCGCCCGGCGGCTATTTCCACGTCGTGATCACGATCGCCCCCAACTACGCGTCGGGCGAGCAGAGCTTCGATCACGACCTCATCTTCTTCGATCCTGCGAACCGCGCCTATCTCCGGGCCCAGGATCATGCGCTGCTCGTCCTCGCGGAGGGCGCGACGGTGCTGTCCACGCCGCCGCTCAGCTGGAGCCGCGAGCAGGCGCTCAGGATCGAGGTGGCCAATACACCTGCGGAGCGGCGGCTCCGCGTCACCGGCGCCGACGGAGGCGACGTCACCGATGCGTCCCCGGTGGCCGGCGCCTTCCCGAGCGTCCCGGCGCTTCATCTGCTCGGAGATGAAACGGGCAGCCAGGAGTGCGCCGATCTCCGGTCGATCACGTTCTTCGACCCCATGTGACCGGCGGCCCTGGGCGCGCCCGCGAGGGGGTCTCGTGGATCACCTTGCGCACGCGGCTCCCTTCCGCGACAATCCGCCGCCCCGGGTCCTGAATGTCCCCGCGGTGCCGCGCACCAGAGGCCCCGACCCATCGGGAGCCCCACATGAAACGAGCCTGGAAATTCAGCTTTCTCCGGCGGGCGGCGATCCTGCTGATCCACGGCTGCCTGTGGTCGATGGCGTTCCGGCTCGCGCTGGAGCTCCGCTTCGACGGCATTGGGCTCTCGCTCCCGTACGCGCGCACGTGGCCTTACGCGCTCGGTGTGCTGCTGGCCTGCCGGACCGTCGCGTTCTATGCCTCCGGCCTCTTCCACGGCCTCTGGCGCTACGCCGGCCTCCCCGAGCTCCTGAACCTGGTCAAGACGAGCACCTATGGCACGGGCGCCTTCATCGTGCTCGCGACCATGTCCGGCGTCCCGATGCCCCGCTCGGTGTACGTCGGAGAGTGGCTCGCCTCGATCGTCCTCGTCGGCGGCCTGCGGTTCGCCATCCGGCTGCTCCACGAGCACCGCCAGGGCAAGCGCAACCCCGACGCCGTCCAGACGCTCATCGTGGGCGCGGGCGACGCGGGCGAGAGCCTGGTCCGCGACATCCAGCGCATGCCCGACCGGAAGTGGGAGGTCTGCGGCTTCCTCGACGACGATCCGCTCAAGCGCGGCGCGCTCGTCCACGATCTGCGGGTGCTCGGCCCCGCGGACGCGGCGACGCTGCGGCGCGTGGTCGTCGAGCGGGACGTCAAGCTCGTGGTCCTGGCCACCCCCTCCGCGGACGGCAAGCGCACCCGCGAGATCGTGCACATCTGCCGCCAGCTCGGGGTCGCGGCCAAGACGGTCCCCAGCATCGCCGAGCGCATCCAGGACGTCGGAGTCCCCACGATCCGCGAGATCGCCATCGAGGACCTCCTCCGGCGCGCGCCGGTGCAGCTCGACGTCGAGCAGGTCGAGACCTTCCTCGAAGGGCGGACGCTGCTCGTCACCGGCGCGAGCGGCAGCATCGGCAGCGAGCTCGTCCGGCAGGCCCTCCGCTTCCGCCCGCGCCGGGTCGTGCTCGTGGATCACAGCGAGAACGGGCTCTATTTCCTGGAGCGCGAGCTCCGCCAGGGCTTCCCGGGCGCCTCGGTGGTCCCCGTCGTCTGCGACATCACCGATCGCGATCGGCTCGACTGGGTGTTCCGCCGCCACCGCCCTGCGGTCGTCATCCACGCCGCCGCGCACAAGCACGTTCCGATGATGGAAGCGAACAGCCCCGAGGCGGTGAAGAACAACGTCTTCGGGACGATCGCCGTGGCCGAGGCCGCGCACGTCGCCGGCGCCGACACGTTCGTGATGATCTCGACCGACAAGGCGGTGAACCCGACCTCTATCATGGGGGCCACGAAGCGCGTCGCGGAGATGGCCATCCAGGCGCGGGCCGGGTCGAGCACGACGCGATACGTGGCGGTGCGCTTCGGCAACGTGCTCGGCAGCACGGGGAGCGTCGTCCCGCTCTTCAAGGACCAGATCGCGAAGGGCGGCCCGATCACCGTCACGCACCCCGACATGACGCGCTATTTCATGACCATCCCCGAGGCCACGCAGCTCGTCCTCCAGGCGGGCGCGCTCGGCTCCCACAGCGACATCTTCGTCCTCGACATGGGCGAGCCGGTCAAGATCGTGGACCTCGCGCGCGACATGATCGATCTCTCCGGGCTCCAGCCCGACGTCGACATCAAGATCGAGTTCACCGGCCTCCGGCCCGGGGAGAAGCTGTTCGAGGAGCTGCTCCTGAACGGCGAGGCCTACGCCGAGACGCCACACCCGAAGATCCGCGTCGGCCGCATCCAGCCCGTCCCGCAGGAGCAGCTCGAGCGCGGCCTGCGCGCGCTCCGCGCAGCGGCCCTCTCGGGCGACGACGCCGCGATCCGGCGCTGCCTCTCCGAGCTCGTGCCCGAGGCGACGCTTTCCCTTCCGGAGAGGCCGTCCACCGTGCCCGCGCTGGCGCCGCAGGCCATTGCCGAGCCGGCCTGACCGGCGCGGGCGCGCGACGATACATGGCCACGATCGCCGACCCAGCGAGCCCGCCCGCCCCCGCCGCGCCGCCCCGCGTCGACACCCACAACAACTTCGACCTGCTCCGGCTCCTCGCCGCCCTCCAGGTCGCGTATTTCCACATCACCTATCACCTCAAGATCGAGCTCGGCGACGCGGGCAGATCCGTGAACAAGGTCCTCGACCTCTTCTCGGGCGTGCCCATCTTCTTCGTCATCAGCGGCTTCTTGATATCGAAATCGTACGAGCGCTCGCGCGGCATCCGGTCCTATGCGTGGAACCGCTTCCTCCGGATCTACCCCGCGCTCTGGGTGGCCTTCGCGGCCTCGCTGATCGCGCTCGGGTGGCACGGCTTCCTCGGATGGAGCGCCGTCACCGATCGGCATTTCGCCGCGTGGATCGCGGCGCAGCTCACCATAGGGCAGTTCTACAGCCCCGACATGGTCCGCGGTTACGGCGTCGGCACCCCGAACGGGAGCCTCTGGACGATCCCCGTCGAGCTCGGCTTCTACGTCGCCCTCCCGGTCCTGTACGTCGCCGTGCGGAGGCTCCGGGCGAGGACCGCCGACCTCCTCCTCGCGGCGATCGCGCTCGCGTCGTACACGACGTGGTACGCGATCGTCCGCCGGCCCGATCACGACCAGGCGCTCGCGCTCAAGCTCGCCCTCGTCACGTCGGTCCCGTACCTGCACATGTTCCTGATGGGCGTGCTCGCCCACCGGAGCTTCGACAGGCTCCGGCGCCTCTTCGAGGGCAAGGCGCTCGCCTGGACGGCCGGCTACATCGCCTCGATGCTGATCCTCGACCGGCTCTTCGGTCCCGAGCGGAAGACGAGCTACCTGCTCGCGCTGCTCTCGAACGTGGGCCTCGCCGGCTGGACCCTGTCGGTCGCGTTCACGGGCAGGTCGCTGAGCGAGCGCGTGCTCCGCGGCAATGACCTCTCTTATGGCCTCTACATCTATCACATGATCGTGGTGAACGTCCTCGTCCACCGCCGGGCGCTCGGCGACGTCCGCCACGCGCTGCTCGCGGGCGTCATCTCGTTCGCGCTCAGATCGGAAGAGCGTCGTGTAGGGAAAGAGTGTACAGGCAGGTGGGGGGG
>CAYQYG010000249.1:0-13199 GCA_964421485.1 uncultured Polyangiaceae bacterium
CACCGTCGCGCCGGCGCCCCCCGCGGCCCCGCCCGGCGGGGGCGCCCACGCGCTCCGGGTCCTGCCCGACCGCGTGGGCGGCGGCGGGCTGCTCGCGAACGACGCCGCGCTCGCCTCCCGGGTCGGCGCGGGCCCGCTCCGCGTGATCGGCGCCGATATGGTCTCCGAGGGCGATCGCGTCGGCGCCTTCGTCGAGATCCCCGACGGCGAGTGCGCGCTCGCGCTCGCGCGCTCCTCGCCGACGATCGGCGACGTCGACCTCTTCGCCTTCGAGGACGACGGCAGCGCGTTCTCCACGGACGAGGCGACCGAGTCGCGGGCGACGATCCTCGTCTGCCCGCCGCACCCGCGGCGGCTCTACGTCGTCGCGCGCGTGATGTCCGGCGCGGGCACGCTCGCGCTCGGCGTGCAGAGCGTGCCTGCGGCGGTCGCCGATCTGGTCGCGCAGGCCGTGGGCGCGCGCGGCCGCCCCGGCGAGGAGAGCGGCAGGCTCGAGTCATGGCCCGGCCTGGAGGCGAAGATCCGGGCGCACCGGGCCGCGATCGGCGGGCGCTGGGACGACGTCCGCCGCGTCGCGGTCCCGGTCGGCGCGCGGGCCGCGACCCGCGTCGCCGTCCCGATCGAGGCCGGCCGCTGCGCCGACGTGCTGATCTCGCCGAGCGACGAGGTCGCCTCGCTCGAGGCCGTCGCCGAGGACGCCGTCGGCCGCATCACCGCGCGCGCCCGCGAGCGCGGCCAGGATCGCGTCATGGTCCTCTGCTCCGCGGTCGCGACCGAGCTCTCGATCGCGATCCGGGCGCGCGCCTCGCAGGGCCTCGTCGCGGTGGTGGTGGGCCGCTCCCCCGCGGGCGCGGAGCCGGAGATCTCCGGCGCGGTCCCGATCGAGCGCGTCACCGAGACGCGCGAGCTCACCGAGGCGCGGGACGCGCACGGCCGCGCGCTCGAGGGCCGCGGCTTCGGGGCCCCGAAGACCTCCACCGGCGCGGCGCGGCTCGGCAGCCGGACGACCCTCCCGATCGAGCTGCCGGCCGGCTGCGCGCGCGTCGACGTGATCGCGGGCCGTCCGCTCGCGGACGTGCTCGCCGAGCTCTGGAGCGACCGCGGCGAGCTCGTGGCCACCGATCGCGCGGGCGGGCTCGCGACGCTGCACGCCTGCGGCGCCGGCGGCCCCGCGCGGCTCGACGTCGAGGCGCTCGGCCGCCCCGGCCCGTTCGCCGTCGAGGTCCGCAAGGACCCCGCCGCGCCCCCGCCGCTCGTCGCGCACCCCGCCGCCGCCGCGCGCCTGCTCGGCCGGATGAGCGCCGGCGGCGCCGCGGGCGGGGCCTCCGCGGCGAGCGCCGCCCAGGTCGTCCCGCTCGACACGGGCCGCCTCCGCACGCTCCCGCTCACCATCCCGGCCAGCGGCTGCGTCGAGGTGATCGCGGCCCTCGACGAGGGCGGCTCCGGCGTCGACCTCCGCCTCGTCGACGCCTCGACCGGCGAGGGCGGCTTCACCCGCGCGCGCCAGGTCGCCTCCGATCGCCGCTGCGCCGGCAACGTCCCGGTGCACGGCTCGATCGAGCTCCGCCTCGCGGCCGGCAAGGCCGACGCCCTCGTCCTCACCCGCCCGGTCTCCGGCCCCTGATCCCGGGGCGCCCCCGTCGCGGGCACTCCCTGAACCACGCATAAGGTCGTCCAGACCGCCGCTCGCGCACATCGGTCCACCCCGTGAGCCGCCGTGGAGCAGCGCGCTCACATGCGCCTATCATGTCACATGATAGGCGCATGAAGTTGCCTGAGCCCCAAAAATTTGTTGACTCGGCGGCCTATAAGCGGAGAAATGGTACAGCGCCAGACTCGACGTATCTCAATGCTCGAGTCGACGGCGCGGCCAGAGGGGAAGCGCTCAAACGGTACTTAGGACATCTAGACAGCTCTCATCCGGCCGGAGCTCAACCATTTCTCCCAGTGCAAGAGGTCAGAGAACATGAAGACGAACACCATTTGCCAAACCCTTGCATCCGTTGCGATCGGCTCGGTTCTCACGCTCGGCGCGTCCTCTGCGAGCGCGGCAAACATGACGGCAGTGGAGGCGGTCAACAACTTCCTGCTCTACGCCACCGTGAATGATACCGATATCGTCAACAACGGGTGCAGCATCAACTGGTCGACGTACGTGGGTCACACCAAGGGCGCCTGCTTCGTGATCGAGATCCTGAAGCACGGCAACGGCTACGCCACGGATTACAACGCCAACGCCCAGGACTTCTACCACCTCTGGGGTCACAACAGCCCGACCTCGGCGCAGCTCTTCGATCTGGTCGACACGGCCCCCGTGGTGGGCACCCCCGTGCAGGAGGACGACACGTACTGGCGGAAGGTCACCTCGCTTGGCCAGGTGCAGGCGAACGACGTGATGGTGATCGATAACTACAACGGCTACGCCGGCCACGCGCTGGTCGTCCGGGGCCCGGCTCAGCTGATGACGTCCACGTACAGCCCCGTCTGGGCGGGCACGCTCCAGTACGCGCTCCCGATCGCCGACTCCACCGGCTCCGCGCACGGCTGCGGCAGCCCGCAGGCGCAGCTGACCTATCCGGACACCCGGTGCGCGACCGGCCTGCAGGGCGTGGGCACCGGCTACATCCGGATCTACGTGGACCTCCTGACGGGCAATATCATCGGGCACACCTGGAGCGTCGCGCCGACGTCCTCGAGCGGCTACTACCCGAACTCCACGTCGAGCATCGGGCGCCCGATCCGCTTCGGCCGGTTCGGCAAGAACACCACCGGCGCGCCGGCGCCCGAGGAGCCGCCGCCGCCGCCGCCGCCGCCCCCCCCGGTCGGCATCGACACCTGAGCCTGCCTCGGCGCTCCTGATCGCGCGCCGCCCGTCTCGCGGGCGGCGCTCGCAGCTCCCCCTCCGCAGCTCCCCTCCCGCCCAGCCCCTTCGCCGTGCGCCTCGAGCCCCGCTCCCGACCGGGCGGGCTCGTGGTGCCAGCGGCGCGCGCCGGCCACTCGGCCCCGGAGCTCCCGGGACCTCTGGTCGGGTGAGGGGCCGGGAGCCTCGGGGCTTCTGCCGAGGAGGATGGGAAGGGGAAAGGGGGAGGGGACCCGGCCGTCAGGTGACGCCGTGGGTGAGCTTCTTGAGCGGCTTGACGAGCAGGAAGAGGACCACCGCGCCGATCCCGGAAGTCCAGACGAAGATCGTGAAGTAGCTCGTCGGCGTGATGGTCCCCCAGCTCTCGCCGAGGCTGCCGCCCACGTACTGCGCGACGGAGCTGGCCAGCATCCACACGCCCATGAACAGCGACGCGAAGCGCGCGGGCGCGAGCTTCGTGACCATCGAGAGGCCGACCGGGGAGAGGCAGAGCTCGCCGAGCGTGGCGAGCAGGTAGCTCAGGATGAGCCAGAGACCCGAGGCGCTGGCGCCGGCCGCCTTCTCGGAGAGCTGCTTCAGGGCGTTCCGGTACTCCTCGGGCGCGCCGGCCCGGAGCAGCTCGATCTTGGCCTCGACGTCGATCGAGCCCTTCACCGTCAGCGTCGCGGTCGCGGGGTCCCAGCGCTCGACGATGCTCTCCTTCTGCTTGTCGTTGAAGGGCAGCTCGAAGCCTGCGGGGAGCTGGCTGAGCTGCACGGGGATGGGGTGCTTGGCGGAGGCGTTCTTGCTCTCCTCCTCGAGCTTCTCGATCGACTTCAGGTAGTCGGCGTTGACCGTGGGCTTGAGCGCCTCGGTCATCGCGTAGGAGGGGAAGGTGCCGCGGGTCGAGAGCTCGCCCTTCGCCGCGTCGTAGGTCGTGCGGCCCGCGTTCACCTTGGTGAGGTCGACCTGCGCGGGCAGCTCCTTCAGCGGGACGGAGGTGACGGTGCCGCCCTCGCTCACGCCCGCGCCGACCATCGCCAGGAACGAGAGCGTCACGAACACCATCCCGATCGTCATCTTCGCTGGGATCGTGAGCTCGACGTTGCGGCGGGCGATCATGAGCCAGATGGCCGCGAACACGGGGCCCAGCGCGACGATGAAGAGCGGGTTCACCGACTGGTAGTACTCGGCCTGGAAGTCGAAGAAGAGGAGCGTCCGCTGGGTGTGGAACTCGGCCCAGAGGTTCAGCGCGTTGCCCGCCTGCTCGAAGGCCATCCAGAAGAGGACCGAGAAGGTGAACAGCGAGAAGATGACGATGCTCTTGTCGCGCGAGGCGCCCTTGATGGTGCGGAGGGTGACGCCCATCCAGCCCGCGATGCCCGCGAAGGCGATCGGCATGATGAGGTCGCTCCAGCCGACCTTGCCGGTGAAGAAGTCGAAGAGGTACTTGGCCGGGACGAGGACCGAGGCGGCGATCATCAGGATCGGCAGGCCCCTCGAGATGGCGCCGGCGAAGCCGCCCGCGCCGGGGATCTGGGCGTCGCGCTCGTCGCGCGCGGCCGCGTCGTCGATCTGCGCGGCGTGGGCGGGGTCGGCCTTGCGCTTGGCGGCGTCCTCGACCTCCATCTGGTGGGCGGTGCGGAGGTCGTTGCCCGCGGCCTTGACGGCCTCGAGCACCTTGCCCTGGCCGAGCAAGAAGACGCCGAGGCCGATGACCATGCCGACGCCGGCCGCGGCGAAGCCGTAATGGAACCCGAAGTTGGCGCGGAGCCAGCCGCAGACGAGCGGGGCAAAGAAGGCGCCCGTGTTGATGCCCATGTAGAAGATGGTGAAGGCGCCGTCCCGCCGCTTGTCGTTGGGGCCGTACATGCGGCCGACGAGCGTGGAGATGTTCGGCTTGAAGAAGCCGTTGCCGGCGATGAGGAAGGCGAGCGCGGCGAAGAGCGCGGGCAGCGGCTCGAAGGCCATCAGGAAGTGGCCGATCGCCATGAGCACGCCGCCGGTGATGATCGCGGCGCGCAGGCCGAGGTACCGGTCCGCGAGGAAGCCGCCGAGCAGGGGCGTCAGGTAGACCAGGCTGGTGTACCACTTGTAGACCTGGGACGAGTCCTTGGGCAGCCAGCCGAGGTAGCTGACGAAGTAGAGGACGAGGAGGGCGCGCATGCCGTAGTAGCTGAAGCGCTCCCACATCTCGGTGGCGAACAGGATGTAGAGGCCGGTGGGGTGGCCCTTGGGGGCCTCCGAGGCCTCGTCGTGCTGGGAGTCGGCGGCGGCGGCTGTCGCGCTCATAGGCGGGGGAGCAGACCCCCGGGGGCATTCCCTGTCAAGGCGGGTCCGCCGCCGCTGCGCCGCGATCCGCGTCCAGCACGCGCTCGTCGAGGATGGAGAGGCGGGCCTCGGGCACCGCCGCGGCGATCGCCCTCACCGCGGAGCGGACGCTCTCCTGCGTGCTGCACGAGGCGACGTCCACGAACAGGCGCCCCTCCTCGGGCCAGGAGTGCAGCGCCAGGTGCGACTCGCCGACGACCGCGCACGCGGTGACACCCTGCGGCGAGAAAGGGACCAGGACGATCTGGAGACAGGTGAACCCGCCGGCCGCGATCGCCGCCTCGAGCGCGAGGCGGAGCGCGTCGGGGCTGTCCAGGAACCCCGGGGGGCAGCCCTCGAAGACGGCGAGCGCGACGAAGAGCCTCATGGTTGGCGGGGCGCGGCTCCGCCGCCGCATCCTAGCCCAGGCCGGCGCGCGTGAGGCCAGCGGATTCGGCGCCGCCGGCCCGCTCCCCGCGCCGCCTAGCGTCGGGCGACCTCGCGGATCTGCGTGGTGCGGGTGCCGCCCACGTCGAAGCGGCCCTGGACGCCGCCGTAGAGGAAGGTGTTCACGCTGACGTCGTCGATCGCGTAGTTCCCGCGCTCGCCCTCGGGGTTGCGCCAGAGGAACATGTTGAGGTCGGCGCCGACCATCGGGCCGAGCGCGACGTCGTCGCTCACGCGCCAGTCGAGGCCGAGGTTCAGCTTGGCGAGCTGGAAGCCGTGCGTGAGCGCGTCGTTCGCCGGGCCGACCGGCATGGTCCAGAGGAGGCGGTAGCCGGTGCCCAGCGTGACGAACGGGTTCACGCGGTCGTACGGCGCGATGTGGAACGTCGCGCCCAGGCCCGCGGTCAACCCGCGCGCGTTCGCGCCGTTGCCGAGGCTGTTGTCGGGGTTGAACTCCTGGTACTGGCCCGTGATGCCGACGCTGATCTCCGGCCTGGCGCGGAACCCGAGGTCCAGGCCCACCCCGAGGCCCGCGTCCGCCTCGCTCCCGACCGACTGACCCGACTCGATGTCGCCGAAGCCCTGGGTGTAGCCGGTGTTGATGCCGAGCTCGAACGCCTCGCTCGGGGCCCTGAGGGGCGCGCGCATGTACTGCGGCGTGGTCTCGTACTGCTGCTGCTGCGCGAGCGCCGGCGCGGCGAGCGCCGTGGCCAGGGCGCCTGTAGCGATCGCGATCCCAACGTGTGCCTTCATGATGCTTCCCCCTTGGTGATGAGGTGCGGTGTGGACGCCGCTGTCCTCGTCGTCGTCCGCATCGTCAGCATCGCGTGTGCCACGGGGCCGGGCGGATCAGTGCGAACGCGCAGCGCAGCGGCGAGCGAGCGCGGCGCGCATGGGCTCGCCTGCAAGGGCGTCGATCGCGGCGGTCGCGCTGGCGATCCCGCGCGACTTCGGCGAGCATGCCGCCGATGAAGCCCCTCATTCACCTGCAAGGCAAGGTCGCCCTCGTGACGGGCGGCAGCCGCGGCATCGGCGAGGCGATCGCGCGCGCGTTCGGCCTCGCGGGCGCCGAGGTCGCGATCGCGTCCCGCAAGCTCCCGGGCGTCACCGCCGCCGCCGAGCGCCTCCGCGCCGAGGGCGTCACCGTCCATCCGTTCGCGTGCCACACCGGCAAGCCCGAGGAGGTCGAGGCCCTGGTCGCCGGCGTCGTGGCGCGCTTCGGCCGCGTCGACGTGCTCGTGAACAACGCCGCGACCAACCCCTATTTCGGCCCGATGATGGGCGCCGACGACGCCATCTTCGACAAGACCTTCGAGGTCAACGCGAAGGGCTACCTGAACGTCGCCCGCGCGGTCGCGCGGCACCTCGTGGACCGCGGCGCGCCCGGCTCGCTCGTCTTCGTCTCCAGCATGATGGGCCTCATGGGCGCGCCCCTCCAGGGCATCTACGGCATGACCAAGGCCGCGGTCATCTCGATGACGCAGACGCTCGCGGTCGAGCTCGGCCCGAGCAAGATCCGCGTCAACGCCGTCGCGCCGGGCCTCGTCGAGACCCGCTTCGCGTCGGCGATCATCTCCAACGACGACCTCGTGTCCCGGGTGCTCGGCCGCACGCCGCTCGGCCGCTACGGGCAGCCGGAGGAGATCGCCGGCGCCGCGCTCTACCTCGCCTCGGACGCCGCCTCCTTCTGCACCGGCCACACGCTGGTCGTCGACGGCGGCTACACGATCGCGTAGGCCTCCGGGGCGGCCTACCAGCGGTGATAGGCCGGGTGGCCTTCCTTCACCGCCACGAAGGTCCCGACGCACGTCGCCGTGACCCTGCCCCCGGCCTCGAGCGTCGCCTCGACCTCGACGCGGTCGACATCCGGGGGCTTCGCCGGACCAGCCGGCTCCGCCCCCGGGCCCCCGGCCTCGGCTGCGGACACCACGCGCGCCCTGACCCGCACCGGAGCGAGCGGGGTCGGCCGCTTGAGCTTCACGTGGAAGTCCGCCGTCACCGTGCACGGCGGCGCGTCGAGCCCGCGCGCCCGCATCAGGTGGTACGCCGCCGCCCAGTTCGAATGGCAATCGAGCAGCGTCCCGATGATGCCGCCGTTCAGCACGCCCCCGAACGCCTGGTGGTGCTCCTCCGGCGTGAAATCGCAGACGAGCTCGTCGCCCTCGACGCGGCTCTTGATGCGCAGCCCCTTCTCGTTCGCCGGCCCGCAGCCGAAGCAGCGGTTCTCCGGCGCGTACCTGTCCTGCAGACCCTCGCTCATGTGCCCGCTCCGAACGCCTCGTCGACCAGCATCTTCTGCTCCAGCAGGTGGCTCGCCCGCGAGCCCGTCGCCGGGCTCGAGCTCGGCGCGCGGCTCGCGCACGAGAGCGGGAGGCGGTCGCCGAGGAGCTCGGGCAGGTTCGCGAGGATATAGTACCAGGCCCCGTAGTTCCGCGGCTCCTCCTGGACCCACACGAGCCGCGTCCCGTCCTTGTAGGGCGCGAGCGCGCGGGGGAGCTCGTCGTTCAGCGGATAGAGCTGCTCCAGCCGGAGGATCGCCGCGTCGCGGATCCCGCGCGCCTCCCGCGCGAGCGCGAGGTCGTAATAGACCTTGCCCGAGCAGAGCAGGATCCGCTTCACGTCCGCCGGATCCACGCCGCTCGTGTCCGGGATCACCCGCTGGAACCTGCCCTCGGAGAGGTCCTTGATCGTCGACACCGGGCGGTGCGGCCCCTTCGACGTCGCGGCCACGCGCAGGAGGCTCTTGGGCGTCGCGATGACGAGCGGCTTGCGCCAGGGCCGTAGCACCTGCCGCCGGAGCGCGTGGAAGAGCTGCGCCGGGGTGGTCAGGTTGCAGACCTGGATGTTGTCCTCGGCGCTGTTCTGCAGGAAGCGCTCGATGCGCGCGCTCGAGTGCTCGGGGCCCTGGCCCTCGTAGCCGTGCGGCAGGAAGAGCACGAGGCCCGAGAGCCGGTGCCACTTGTCCTCGCTCGACGTGATGAACTGGTCGACGATCACCTGCGCGCCGTTCAGGAAATCGCCGAACTGCGCCTCCCAGATCACGAGCGCGTCGGGGTAGTCGAGGCTGTAGCCGAACTCGAAGCCGAGCGCGCCGGCCTCGCTGAGCGGGCTGTTGTAGACCTCGAAGCGCGCGGGGTGCTCGGCCACCTGCGAGAGCGGCGCGAAGCGCTGGCCCGTCTCCGCGTCGCTCAGCACCGCGTGGCGGTGGCTGAACGTCCCGCGCTGCACGTCCTGGCCCGACAGCCGCACGGGCGTCTTCTCCGCGAGCAGCGTCGCGTACGCCAGGACCTCCCCCGTCGCCCAGTCGAACGCCTCGCCCGCGGCGAGCCGGTCGTGCCGCGCCTTGAGCAGCGGCGCCACCTTGGGGTGCGGCTTGAAGCCCTCGGGCAGCTCGAGCAGCCGCTTCGAGAGCGCGACGAGCTTCGCCGCCGGGACCGCGGTCTCTGCCTCGGGCGTCGCCGCGTCGCCGCCGCCCCGGTAGTGCGCCCACACGCCGCCCATCGAGTAGAGCACCGGCGCGAAGCCCTTCCGCTTCACCTCGTCGAGCGCCTCCGCGAGCGCCCCGCGGCGCCGCACCACGATCTCCTGCGCCTGCTGCTCGCTGACCTGCCCCATCTCGACGAGGCGCCGGACGTAGACCTGGCGGACCGTCGGCTTCCTGTCGATCGACGCGTACATGCGCGGCTGCGTGTACCGCGGCTCGTCGCCCTCGTTGTGGCCGTGCCGGCGGTAGCAGTACATGTCGATCACCACGTCCTTGCCGAAGCGCTGGCGGAAATCGATCGCCAGGTGCGCGACGTGCGCGACGGCCTCCGGATCCTCGCCGTTCACGTGGAAGACGGGGACCTTCAGCATGCGCGTGATGTCGGACGCGTAGCGCGTCGAGCGGCTCTCGCCGGGCGTGGTCGTGAACCCGACCTGGTTGTTCACGATGACGTGGACCGTGCCGCCGGTCGTGTACCCCTCGAGGTCCATCATGTTGAGGGTCTCGGCCACGACCCCCTGCCCGATGAACGCCGCGTCGCCGTGGATCAGGAGCGGCATCACCCGCCGGCGCGCCCCCGGCGGCGGCGTCATGCGGCGCCCCACGTCGTCCCGCATGCCGGTGGAGCGCGGGCCCTCGTCGGGCCTCCTCCCTGCGGCCGCGGCCGCGCCCTCGCGCGCCAGCACCCGGTCCTGCTTCGCGCGCGCCCGGCCCTCGACCACCGGGTCCACGAACTCGAGGTGGCTCGGGTTGAACGTCAGCGTGAGGTGGATCGTCTTGCCCCCGCCGACCTCGCGGTCCGTCGAGTACCCGAGGTGGTACTTCACGTCGCCGCCGCCGAGGTAGCGCTCGGCGTCCTTGTCCTCGAAGGCCGCGAAGATCTCCCGCAGGCTCTTCTCCATGATGTTCGCGAGCACGTTGAGCCGCCCCCGGTGCGCCATGCCGAGGACGATCTCGGAGACGCCCTGCTCGCCGGCGCGCTCCACCAGGAGGTCGAGCAGCGGGATCAGGCTCTCCGCGCCCTCGAGCGAGAAGCGCTTGGTCCCCGCCTCGTACGCGCGGTGGATGAACTGCTCGAAGATCTCCGCGTCGGAGAGCTTCGTCAGGATCCGGAGCTGCGTCGCGCGGTCGAGCTCGAGCCGGTTCCTCGTCGACTCCATCCGCTGCTGGAGCCACTTCCGGTGCTCCGGCTCCTCGATGTGGGTGAACTCGACGCCGATCGAGCGGCAGTACGTCTCGTCGAGGTGATCGATGGTCTGCCGGAGCGTGAGCACCGGCGGCACGCCCGCGAGGTCCGTGGTCGCGAACGGCCGGTCGAGGTCCTCGACCTCGAGCCCGAAGCTCCGGAGGTCGAGCTCCGGCGGCGAATCGGGCGGCACGCCGAGCGGGTCGATGTGCGCGAAGAGGTGGCCGCGCACGCGGTACGCGTTGATGAGCTGGGCCACCCGCGCCTGGAGCGCCGCCTGCGCGAGCACCTCGAGGTCCCGCGCCGCCGCCGCCCGGCCGGGCGCGAACGCCGCCGGCGCCCCGTTCACCCCGGCCGCCCGCGGCCGCGCCTGCACGATCGCCGGCGCGGCCGGGACCGCCGCTCCACCGTCGCCGCGCTGCTCGAAGAACGCGCGCCACCCCGGGTCCACCGACTCGGGGTTCTCGACGTACCGGGCGTACAGCTCCTCGACGAACCCCGCGTTGACTCCGAAATCAAGCTGCATTGGTCGGTCCTGCAAATGACGTGGGGCGGTCTGCATTGCCAGCCCCCGCGCGGACTTGTAGGGGGTATATGGGGCCCATGCAAGACGACCTGTTCGCCCGCTTCCGCGCGCTGCTCTTCCATGACGCCGGCCTCGGCTTCTGGCTCGATGTGAGCCGGATCCGCTTCGAGGAGGGCTTTCTCGAACGCGCGGAGCCCCGAATCCAGGACGCGCTCGCCCGCATGGCCGCGCTCGAGGCCGGCGCCGTCGCGAACCCCGACGAGCGGCGGCGCGTGGGCCACTACTGGCTGCGCGCCCCGGAGCTCGCGCCCGAGCCCGCCCTCCGCGCCGCGATCGAGGGGACGAGCGCGCGCATCCAGCGGTTCGCGGCCGACGTGCACGCCGCCCGGGTGCGCCCGGAGCGCGCGGCCCGGTTCAGGAAGCTCCTTGTGGTCGGCATCGGCGGCTCGGCGCTCGGCCCCCAGCTCGCCGCCTCGGCCCTGGGCTCCCCGGCCGATCGGCTCCAGCCCTTCTTCTTCGACAACACGGATCCCGACGGCTTCGACCGCACGCTCGACGCTATCGGCGACGACCTCGGCGCGACCCTGGCGATCATCATCTCGAAGTCGGGCGGCACCAAGGAGACCAGGAACGGCATGCTCGAGCTCGCCGCGGCCTACCGCCGCCTCGGCCTCTCGCTCGGCGCGCACGCGGTGGCCGTGACCGGCGAGGGCAGCGAGCTCGATCGCCACGCCGCCGAGCACGGCTTCCTCTCGCGCTTCCCCATGTGGGACTGGGTCGGCGGCCGGACGAGCGAGCTCTCCGCCGTGGGCCTCTTGCCCGCGGCGCTCCAGGGCCTCGACGTCGCCGGCCTGCTCGCCGGCGCGCGCGCGATGGACGAGCGCACGCGCTCGCGCGAGACCCGCCGGAACCCCGCCGCGCTCCTCGCGCTCGCCTGGCTGTCGGCGACGGGCGGGGCCGGCAAGAAGGACATGGTCATCCTGCCCTACAAGGACCGGCTGGAGCTGTTCTCCCGCTACCTCCAGCAGCTCGTGATGGAGTCGCTCGGCAAGCGGCTGGATCTCGACGGCCGCGAGGTGTGCCAGGGCATCGCGGTCTACGGCAACAAGGGCTCGACGGATCAGCACGCCTACGTGCAGCAGCTCCGCGACGGCCTCGACAACTTCTTCGCGACCTTCATCGAGGTCCTGCGCGACCGCGCGAGGGCGGGCGAGGTCGTCGAGGTGGAGCCCGGGATCACGTCGGGCGACTACCTCTCCGGCTTCCTGCAGGGCACGCGGCGCGCGCTCTCCGAGGGCGGGCGCGAGTCGATCACGATCTCGATCGACGCGCTCGACGCGAGGTCGCTCGGCATGCTGATCGCGCTCTACGAGCGCGCGGTGGGCCTCTACGCGTGGCTCGTGAACGTGAACGCCTACCACCAGCCCGGCGTCGAGGCCGGCAAGAAGGCCGCGCAGGCGGTGCTCGACCTGGAGGCGCGCGTGATCGCCGCGCTCGCCGCCGCGGGCGGCCGCGCGATGACGCTCGAGGAGGTCGCCGCGGCCGCCGGCGCTGGGGACCTCGAGACGGTGTTCTGGATCCTGCGCCACCTCGTCGCGAACCCCGAGCGCGGCGTGCAGCGCGAGGTGCCCGAGGGCGCCTCCGTGCTCGAGGCGCGGTACCGGACCGCGTAGCGGCAGCCGAGCGAGTGCGGCGCCTCAGAACCGAACGCGCATCGCGCCGCCCGAGGGCCCGACGAAGAACCGCGGGCCCTGGTCGGCGTCGGCCTTCGCCGCCTTCTGCGGGATGTCGCCGCGGACCCAGATCTTCATGTCCGAGGCGATGCCGCCGATGAGCAGGGCGGCGCCGGTGAGCTGCGTGATCCCGCCGAGGAGGAGGAACGTGGCGCCGGCGCGCTCGCTCTCGTTGTCCAGGCTCACGTCGTCGGAGGTGCCGAGCATGATGAACGGGCCGGCGACCGGAAGGAGCAGCGGCCAGAAGTCTTCATTCTTGTCGCTCTCGCTGAGCGCGGTGCCCGCCGTGAGCGCGGAGACCCCCCACGCGCCGCCGAGGATCGCGCCGCCGACGATCATCAGGCGCCGGTTCGAGCGGACCTCGAGGCGATACCCCGGAGGCGGCTCGGCGCCGTCGCGATAGGGCAGCGTGCGCGGGCCCGCGACAGGGGCCCAGCCCTGGGGCACGTAGCCGGGCGGAGGCTGGCCATACCCCGGCGGAGGCTGGCCATATCCCGGCGGAGGCTGGCCATACCCCGGCGGCGGCGCGGGCTGCGGAGGCAATGGCTGCGCGGGCGCGGCTCCGGGAATGGGCGCGGCTCCGGGCACGGGCGCGGGCGCGGGCGCGGCGCCAGGCACGGGAGCGGCTCCGGGCGCGGGCGCGGCTCCGGGCACGGGCACGGGCGCGGCTCCGG
>CAYQYG010000250.1:0-13119 GCA_964421485.1 uncultured Polyangiaceae bacterium
TCCCTTGCGCCCTTGCGGTCCATCTCTCGGATCTTCAACCTGATCGGTGTTCTAGATCCCGCGCTGCTCGCGGAGCCATCGCCGGTACGTCGCCGCGGCGCGCTCGAAGGCGGCGCGCGTACCTGGATCACCGGCGATCCGCTCCTGCCATTGCGCGTCGAGCGCGGCGCGCTGCTCGGGGGTGATCCGGTAGCGCTGGAGGACGTCGGGCACGCCGGCGGGGTCGAGCGAGGCCTCGACGCACAGCGAGGCGTACTGCTCGACGGACAGGTGCGGCACGTCCTCGTCGAGGAGCGGCAGCGGCGCGCAGAGCGGCGGCAGCGGCGGGACGTCGTCCGCGGGGGGAGCGGGGGGCTCCGGCGGACGCGCGGGCAGCGGAGCGAGCGCGAGCGGCTCGGGGCGGATCTCCGGCATCGGGCCCGGCGGGCGCTGCATGATCTGACCGGCCTTGCGGCGCAGGGAGGCGTCGTCCTTGAGCTTCTTGCCCCAGGCGCGCTGCAGCCGGAACACGTCCTCCACGCGCAGGCCGAGCGATCTCAGGAGCTCGAGCTGCGCGGGGCTCTCGGCCCAGCGGCGGAGGAAATCGAGCCACGCGGCGAGGTCGCGGTCGATGGGCGGCACCGGGCGCGCGAGCCCGTCCTGCGCCGCGGCGAGCGCGGCGTCGAGCTCGCCCAGCAGCGCCTCGTCGCCCTTCGCGATCCGCTCCTCCCACGCGCGCTCGGCCGCGGGCCACGCGCGCGCGTCGATGCCGGCGCGCTGGATCGCCTCGTCGAGCGGGATCTCCTCGCTCTTCATGGCCAGCACGGCCGCGTAGCGATCGAGCGGCACGCCCGCGGGCGGCTCGCCGCCGCGGCGATCAGGCGTCATCGAGGTCCACCCCGAGCTCGCGGAGCACCACGCGGCCTCGGCCGATGGGGAAGGATTGCCGCACGACCAGCTCGAAGCGGCGCTCGCCGGGCTCGAGCAGCAGCGTGTCGATCGCGGGGCGCGCGCGCACGGGCGGGCCGCCGTCGAAGCGCGCCCAGACGACGGCGCGGAGCGCCGGGACCTCGATCTGGAGCAGGCCCTCGGGCGTCATGCCGAGCGCCGCGATCGGATCGCCCGGGCGGAGCGGCTCCTCCAGCGCGAGCGCGGGGTGCGCGACGTTGAAATGGCGGACGTCGAAATCGGGGGGCATGAGCGGCATGCGCTCCTCGCGCCAGCGGTCGTCGAAGGTGCCGGCGCGCTCGCGGCGCGGCGACCAGTGGGCGGGGATCGCGCCGTAGCCGGCGGGCGCGGGGCGGTCCGAGGCGCTCGTGATGGGGTGCGCGGGGTGCTCGATCTGCGGGGCGCGCGCGCCGACGAGGTCCGAGGCGCTGCGCGCGACGCCGAGGCCGGCGGGGTTCCGGTCCTCGATGAGCCCGAGGTCCGCGGTCGCGCCGCCGTAGGCGAGCTCGTAGACGAGCGGCACGCGCTCGAACGGGGCCGCGGCGCCGACCGCGACCTTCATCACGCCCTTGTAATAGACGCGCGGCCCGTGCACCCGGAGCGGCGCCGTGAGGTCGCGCGCGCGCACCGCGACGTCCATCACCGTCACGGGCCGCGGCGACACCGCCTCGCCCACCACGACCACGTCGGCGCCGCGCTTCATCGGGCAGAGATCGGACGGGTAGCGCAGGCTGGAGGAGGGCCGATCGAGGTCGTACGGGACCTCGTTCGGCCGGACGGGGGACTGCGCGTCCGCGAGCGCGACGCGGCCGTTGCCCTGGATCGTGAAGGTCGCCTTCACGATCGCGACGACCACCTGCCGGCCGCTCGGCTCCGTCATCGGGACCGCGAGCGCGGCGTAGGGCGTCGTGTTGACGAGATCGCTCAACTTACCCCGGGGCTCGAGGCGCAGGGCGCGCCGCATGGCGCGCGCCCCGGAGCCCCGAGCGTCGAACTGAGCCGGCCATCATGGCCCGCGTCGATCATCCATGAGCCTGCCATCGAGAGCCTCCGCTGCGCGCCCTGTTGTAGGCAGCTCGCGGGCATGATAGCGACGTTTGGACGCGCGTCGCAACACGCGCCGCACCGCGCGCCGCACAGGCGATCGTCGGTATGGTGCCGTCGGTCTACGTGGGCGGCGGCGAGAGGGCGTCATGGCGGCGGACGGCGTCGAGATAGAGAGCAGCGTTCTCGGGGCCGCCGCGGTGCTCGCGCTGCGCGCCGACGAGGCGATGAACGCCCTGCCGCGCTGGGAGCTCGAGGTGCTCGTGGACCGCGCGGACGTCGACCTCGACGCGGCCCCGGGCTCGGCGGCGACGCTGCGCTTCGTGGACGAGCTCGAGGGCTCGGCGCGCGTCATCGATCTCATCATCGTCGAGATGACCTACGAGGGCGAGGAGCGCGCCGGCCACCGCTACTCGCTCTCGCTGTCGGCCCCGCCGTGGACCTTGACGCTCCGGTCGGGCTATCGCGTCCACCTCGACAAGTCGGCGCGCGAGGTCGTGGAGGTGACGCTGCGCGACGCCGGCGTGCCCCCGGATCGCGTGGTCCTCCGGCTCACCGGCGATTATACGTCGCGGCCGCAGATCACGCAGTACGACGAGGCCGACTGGGGCTTCGTCGAGCGGCTGCTCGCGGAGGAGGGGATCTCGTACTGGTTCGATCACGTCGAGGGCAAGGGCGGCGTGCTCGTGCTCGGCGACAGCCCGGGCTCGCACGACGGCATCTCCCCGCCCGTCGTGGTGCCCTTCGAGGACCCGACGGGCCTCGTCCGCGTGCGCACGATCTCCTCGCTCGAGGTGAGCGAGGAGGTGACCCCGACGGCCGTGACGGTCCGCGATTTCGACGTCCGGAACCCGGGCGTCTATATCGAGGGGAGCGCGGGCGACGGGGAATTCTTCCATTTCGAGTATCCGGCGTTCGTGCCGACCTCCGGCGCGGCGAAGGCGCGCGCGGAGGCCCGGCTGGAGCAGCTCCAGCGCTTCAAGGTGCGGGCCTCGGCCGTCACCGATTGCATCCGCGTGCAGCCCGGCCGCGTGCTCGAGATCGAGGGGGCCGCGGACGAGGAGATGAACGGCCGCCGCCTGGTGGTCGCGCAGCGCATCGAGTATCGCCGCCCCGCCTCGCACGACGCGGCCGCGCAGCCCTTCCGCGTCGAGGCGACGCTGGTGCCCGTCGGCGAGGCGCCCTTCCGGCCCGCGCCGCGCCTGCACGTCGAAGCCCGGCCGCGCGTCGAGGGGATCGAGACGGCGGTCACGACCGGCCCGCCCGGCGAGGAGATCCACGTCGACGACCTGGGCCGGGTCAAGCTGCGGTTCCCGTGGGATCCGTCGGGCGTGACCGACGACAGATCGAGCGCGTGGGCGCGGTGCCTGCAATGGTCGCTGACCGGCTCGATGTTCCTGCCGCGCGTCGGCTGGGAGGTGCCCGTCGCGTACCTCGACGGCAGCCCCGATCGGCCCTTCGTGCTGCAGCGGGTCTACAACGCGACCGCGGTCGTCCCCTACCCGCTCCCGGACGCGGCGGCCACGACCTCGCTCAAGTCGGCCACCTCGCCGGGCGGCGGGAACGTGAACGAGATCAGGATGAGCGACTCCGCCGGCAAGCAGGAGCTCATGATCCACGCCTCGCGCGATCAGAGCGTGGCCGTCGGCGGCAGCGCGACGACGCAGGTCGGCGCGGACGAGACGCACGACGTCGGGCTGATGCTGGCCCAGGTCGTGAGCGGCTCGCAGAGCTCACTCATCGGCGCCTTCCAGGCCATCGACGTCGGCACCGACTGGGCCACGAAGGTCGGCGGATCGACCGTCACCATCGTGGCCGCCATGGAGCGGCAGTGGATCACGGCGAACCGCACGGTCAAGTCCGACGGCCTCTACGGCGAGCTGATCGGCGCGACGTACCTCCTCACGTGCAACCAGTCGAACATGAAGGTGGGCGGCGCGTTCGCGCAGATCAACGCCGCCGGATCGCTGCTCAAGGCCGGCATCAGCGTCTCGGAGGTCATCGCGGGCGCGAGGGCCGAGCACGTCGGCGGCCCGTACCTCGTCACCACCTCCAGCACCTTCTCGGACAGCGTCTACGGCGTGAAGCGCATCTCCTCGGGCGGCGCCGCGACGGAGACGGCGGGCTCGGACGTCGTCTCGTCGGCGCCGCTCGGCAAGGTGGAGGCGGACACGCTCTCCGTGACGTGCGGCGGCGCGATCACGGTGACGGGCACCAAGGTGACCATCGAGGCGAGCTCGCTCTCGGCCGGCGCGCTGGAGCTCGGCGGGGGCGCGCTGCGCGCGAAGAGCGGGACCACGAAGATCGACGGCGGCAAGGTGAAGATCCCCGCCGGCGGCAAGGTCGGCTGAGCGCGAGGGGAACGAGGCCATGACGCTCTCCCAGGTCTTCCAGCTCTCGGTGCCCGACGCGGGCGGCGTGGACCTGCGCGTGGGCAAGGTCCGCGGGCGCGAGGCGATCCACGAGCCGTTCTCGTTCGAGATCGAGTGCGCCGCGCTCGAGCAAGGAAGCGACCGCGCCGCGTCCTCCGCGGATCCGCTCGCGTGGCTCGGCGCGGACGCCACGCTCTCCTGGGCCCTGCCGGGCGGCGCGGAGCGGCGGATCCAGGCCGTGATCGAGGAGATCGCCGCGGGGCCGGCCTCGTGCGTGATCTCGCTCGCGCCCCGGATCGCCGCGGCGACGGACGCGGCGGATCACCGGGTCTTCGTGGACAAGGACGCGATCGAGATCGCGAAGGAGATCCTCGACGAGCACGGGATCTCGGTGGACGTGCGGACGAGCGCGGCGCCGCCGAAGCGCGCGCAGCGCGTGCAGGGGTTCGAGGCGGACCTCGCGTTCGTCGCGCGGATCCTCGCCGACGATGGCATCGCCTATTTCCTCGCGGAGGACGGCGGGGCGGTCGTGCTCGCCGACGATCGCTCGGGCTTCGACGACCTCGGGCTCACGCTGGCCTTCCGCGAGGAGGGCGGGCTCGCGGCCGACGATGCGGTCTACTCGGCGCGCGTCGCGCGGCGCGCCGTGGTCGAGGAGGTCGCGCTGCGCGACTACGATTTCGAGCGGCCGCTGCTCGACCTCACCGCGCGCGCCGGCGACGGCGGCCGCGGCCTCTCGGCGCTCGAGTACCCCGGCGGCTACCGCGACCCCTCGGCGGGCAAGGCGCTCGCGGAGGCGCGCCTCGCGGAGCTCCGGGCGCGCAGGCTCACGCTCACGGCGGAGACGAGCGCGCGCGCGCTCCGGGCCGGCGGCGTGGTGGAGCTCCAGGGCGGCGCGCGCGACGAGATGAACGGCCGCTGGCTCCTCGTGGAGGTCCGGCACGCGGGCGACGAGCGTGAGGGCGGCGCGCGATCGTACCGGTCGAGCTTCACCGCGGTCCCGATCGACGCGGGCTACCGGCCGCCGCGCGCCCGCGCGCCGCGCATGGGCGGCGTCCAGACCGCGACCGTGGCCGGCCCGCGCGGCGCGGAGATCCACACCGAGCAGCACGCCCGCGTGCGCGTCAGCCACCGCTGGGACCTCCGGAGCCCCGGCGACGACACGAGCTCCGCCTGGGCGCGCACCGCGCAGCCGGCGACGTCGGGATCCATCTTCATCCCGCGCGTCGGCTGGGAGGTCCTGGTCGGCTACGCGGGCGGCGGAGGCGACGATCCCATCGTGCTCGGCCGCCTCGATCACGGCCAGGCGCCGCCGCCCGAGGGGCTGCCCGCGGGCCGCGTGAAGAGCGCGCTCGGCACGCAGACCACGCCGGGCGGCGGCAGCCTGAACCGCATCGCCACCGACGACACCGCGGGCGCCGAGGGCATGGCCTTCGTGGCCTCCAAGGACTGGAACGAGCGGAGCGAGAACGACAAGGTCACCGCGATCAAGGCCGCCGACACCCTGAACGTCGGCGCGGCGCGATCGCTCCGCGTCGGCGCCGTCATGCAGCAGGCGGTGGAGGGGTCGCAGACCTTCGCCGTCGCCGCCTACCGCTCCGCGAACATCGGCGCGAACCTCAGCTACACGGCGAGCTCGGAGGTCGTGCTCGTCGGTGGCATGCGCCTCATCGTGGCGGGCGGCGACAGCGCGACCGACTGCTCGGTGTTCGCGCGCATCGTCTGCGGCATCGAGACGCAGATCCCCATCGAGCACCAGACGCGCTTCGTCGAGGGCGGCTCGCTCGTGGTCAACGCGGGCCAGTGGATGACCACGGCCGGGGCGAGCGCGGGCGTCGCGGTCGGCGGCGCCTCTGGCCTGCACGTGGGCGGCCCGATGGTGATCGACTGCTCGGGCTACTCCATCAGCGTGAAGGGCATGCTCTGGGAGAAGTACGCGAGCCGATCCGTCACGGCGAGCGGCGCCTATGGCGACACGTTCCGGGGGTTCGGGACCTACGACATCAAGAGCACTGCGGGCTTCACCGGGAGCGAGATCCTGGTCGAGGCCACGGCGAAGCTCACGATCAAGGCCGGCGGCGTCACCGTCGAGATGACGCCCGCGAAGATCACCGTGAACGGCAAGTTCGACGGCTCGGTCGGCAGCTCGCAGGGCAAGAGCACCAGGTTCGGCTAGGCGGAGACGGGCGGCGAGGCGAGCTGCCCCAGGGAGGCGCGGAGGATGGCGAAGAGAAGGCTTCTGGCAGAGGTCCCGGGCCGGCGGGAGCGCCCCGAGGCGCTCGGCCCCGGGCTGCACGGCGCGTTCATCGAGCTCAAGGCGGGGCGCGCCTACCAGCTCCGCACGACCGACGGGCGGCGGGTCACCGCGGCGCTCGCCGACGGCGTCGATCCCGCGCTCGCCGACGACTGCCTGCGCCGCGGGCGGATGGTGATCGCGTCCGACACGCCCCGCGGCCCCGAGATCGCCGGGGCGCTCGAGACCTCGCTCGCCGCCGCGCGCGACGAGGGGGACGGCGTGGTCACCGTCGAGGCCAGGGAGCTCCGCCTGCGCGCGGACCGGGCGCTCTCGATCGAGGTGGGCGCCGCCGCGCTCTCGGCCGAGCAGTCCGGCGCGCTGCGCCTCACGGGCGACCGGCTGGTCATCGACATGGCGGCGCTCGTCCGGATCCTCTCCTCGAAGGTCGAGCTGCCCTGAGCGCGGGGCCCTCTGCGCCGGAGGTCTGATGTCATCGACGATCGCGATCCGGGACATTGCGACGACAGGCAGCGATCACGTCGCGCCGGGGCCGGCGCCGGCCACGAGCCTCGCGCCGCCGACGCCCCCGGCCGGACCCGTGCCGGCGCCGTTCCTCTACATCGCGCGCTCGTCGACCGCGACGGGCACCGCGTCGAAGCTCTCCGTCGGGGGATCCCCCGCGCTCGTCGTCGAGAGCGCGATGAAGATCGAGCAGCCCGGCAACATCACCTGCCAGCCGACCGGCGGCGACGTCGTCACGCACATGGTCGACGCGAAGGCGGCGACGTTCACCGGCGCGGACAGCGTCAAGGCCGAGGGCAAGAAGGTCTGCTGCTCGTTCGACAGCGTGTACCTGAACGTGCCCACCGGCACGAGCAAGGTCGCGCAGCTCACGACCAAGCTCGTCGGCGCCGGCTTCCTCAAGATGCTCGGCGCCCACGCCGCGGGGGCCGCCGCGCAGCCCGCGGGCATGATGGATCCGGTCTCCGCCGCGACCGGCGACGTCTTCGACGAGGACCTCGATCTCGTCCTGCGCGGGCTCATCCCCGTCGAGTGGAAGCGCCTCTACAGCTCGAGCCGCGCGGCCGAGCGCACGCCGCTCGGCCGCGGCGGCTGGACGCACAACCTCCACCAGTCCGTCGCGCCGGAGGGCGACGGCCTCGCGCTGCGCGCGTCCGACGGCCAGCCGATCCGCTTCCCCGCGATCGAGCGCGGCGCCTCCGCCTATCACCGCGGCAAGCGGCTCACGCTGACGCGCACCGGCGAGGACGCGTTCGAGGTCGCGACGCTCGAGGGGCGCCTCACCCGCGCCTTCGCCCCGCTCGCGCCCGGGGGCCCGGCCATGCTCCGGGCGACGCGCGACGCGTGGGGCAACACCGTCCAGCTGGTCTACGAGGGCGACAGGCTCGTCCGCGTCGTCGGCCCGTCGGGCCGGGAGCTCCGCCTCGCGCACGACGACCGCGGCCGGATCCTCCAGGTCGAGGCCTGGTCGCTCGGCGCCGCGGCGCAGGTCGTCTCGTACGCCTACGGCGAGGGCGGCGAGCTCGAGTGCGTCACCGACGCGCTCGGCGGCCGGCTGCGCTACGCCTATGACGGCGCCCACCGCCTCGTGAAGAAGACGCTCCCTGGCGGCCTGTCCATCCATTACGAGTACGACCTGGAGACCGGCCGCTGCGTCCGGACCCGGGGCGACGGCGGCCTGCACGCGGCGCGCTTCGAATACGATGTCGAGAAGGGCACGACGACCCTGACCGGCACGCCCGCGGCGCGCGTCTATGGCTGGGACAGGCGCGGCGCGGTCGTGCTCGAGGCGAGCACCGACGGGGCGTTCGCCCGCAAGCTGAAGTACGACGACGATCTCCTGCTCACGAAGGTCGAGGACGCGCTCGGCAACGCCGTCGAGATCGAGCGCGACGAGCGCGGCCAGGTCACGAGGGTGGCCGACGCCGAGGGCCGCGAGACCCTGCTCGAATACGACGAGGGCCTCCAGATCAAGCAGATCGACCCCGGCGGCTTCACCAGCGAGTATCACCACGACGCGCGCGGCGCGCTCGTCCGGGCGACGTACCCCTCCGGCCTCGGCTACGAGCTCTCCTACGACGGCCGCGGCCGCGTCCTCGCGGTCACCGGCCCCGACGGGCTCTGCGCCGCGTTCGAATACGACGAGCAGGACAACGCGATCGCGGAGCTCGGCCCGCTGGGCGAGCGGACCGCGTACACGTTCGATCCGATGGGCCGGGTCACCTCCGTGACCGACGCGCTCGGCCGCGCCTTCAGGATGCAGTACGACGCGCTCGGCCGGATGATCCGGCACACCTCCCCCGACGGCGCCGTCGTGGAGAAGGCGTACGACGCGCTCGGGCGCCTCGTCGAGGAGCGCGACCCCGTGGGCGGCAGGATCGCGCTCGAGCACGCCGGCGTCCACTCGCTCCGGCGGCAGACCATGCAGGACGGGCAGGCCTGGACGAGCGAGTACGACAGCCTCGAGCGGCTCCGGGCGGTGAAGAACCCGCGGCAGGAGGCGTGGGAGTACCGGTACGACCGCGCCGGCAAGCTGCGCGAGGAGCGGACGTTCGACGGCCGGGTGATCCGGTACCAGTACGCCAGGAACGAGCGGCCGCTCCGCATCGATCGCAACGACGGCGCCTGGCGGACCTTCAAGACCGACGCCACCGGGCGCGTGCTCGAGGAGGGCTCGCCGCACGGCGCCTTGATCTTCGAGCGCGACGAGCTCGGCCGCGTGATCCGGGCGGTCGTGGACGAGGCGCGCGGCCCGACCGAGGTCCGCTTCGAGTACGACCGCCTGGGCCGCCAGGTCGCGGAGATCCAGGACGGGTACGAGGTCCGCTACGAGTACGACGCGCGCAACCAGATCGCCGCGCGCATCCTCCCGGGCGGCGTCACGACCCGCTACCAGTACGACCTCCTGGGCCAGCTCGTCCGGGTGGATCACGACGGCCGCGCGGTCACCATCACCCGCGACGCGCTCGGCAACGAGCGCTCGCGCCGCCTGCACGCGGCGGGCATGGAAGTGATCTCCGAGCGGGACCGGATGGACCGGCTCGTCCGCCAGCGCGTGCTCGGCGCGGCGCGGCCCGGCGAGACCACCCGGCCCTCGCTCCTGGATCGCGCGTACGAGTACGACGCGCGCGGCTGGCTGCTCGGCGTCGACGACTCGCGGAGCGGCCCGGTCCGGTACGATCACGACCGCGTGGGCCAGCTCGTCGAGGTCCGCCGCGGCGCCTCGCGCGAGGTCATCCGTTACGACGCGGCCGGCTCGGTCGTCGGCGTGCACCGGGGCGACGCGCCCGCGCATCCATGGCTCATGCGCCCCGGCAACGTGCTCGTCCGCACCGAGGACGCCGAGCTCGAGTACGACGACGCGCGGCGCCGCACCCTGCGCCGCGGGCCCGAGGGCGAGACCGAGTACCTCTGGGACTGCCGCGATCGGCTCCGCGAGGTCCGGCCGCCGTCCGGCGAGCGCGTGCTCTTCACGTACGACGCCTACGGCCGCCGCGTGCTGAAGGAGATCATCCCGGAGACGACCCAGGCCGATCTCGAGCGGGGCGAGCTCCCGCGCCCGCGCACGGTCCGGTACCTCTGGGAGGGGCGCACCCTCGCCGCCGAGATCGACTCGGAGCGGGGCACGCGCGTCCACGTGCACGAGCCCCGGACCTTCTCGCCGATCCTGCAGGCCGAGCAGGGCGAGGTCTTCGCCTGCGTGCACGATCACCTCCACGCCGTGAGGGAGCTCGTCGACGAGCGGGGTGACATCGTCTGGTCGATCACCACCTCGGCCTGGGGCGCGGCCGAGGCGGTGCGCGCGGGCGGCGCGCGGCGCGCGCGGCCGGTCGAGAGCCCGTTCCGGCTGCTCGGCCATTACCACGACGAGGAGACCGGCCTCTGCTATGCGCGCTTCCGCTACTTCGATCCGGCCACCGCGCGGTGGCTCAGCCCGGACCCGCTCGGCCTGCACGGCAGCCGCAACCCGGCCGGGTTCTGCGGCAGCCCCGTGGTGCACGTCGATCCGCTCGGGCTCAACTGCAACGTCGGCAGCCCGGCCTTCGACCTGTACATCCAGTACTCCCAGCGCGCGCCGGCGAAGCCGGGCTACTACGACGTGAACGTGCACGGGTCCCCGAACTCGGTCGGGTTCAAGGACGCGAACGGGAACTGGACCAACCTCACGCCGCAGCAGCTCGCGGCCATCATCAAGCGGCAGAGCGATTACACGCCGGGGACGCCGGTCCGGCTCAACTCCTGCAACGTCGGCCGGCTGCCGGACGGGTTCGCGCAGCAGCTCGCCAACGAGCTCAACGCGCCCGTGAACGCGCCGAACCGGACGGTGTGGGCCAACTCCAGCGGGGGCTTGTGGGTCGGCGACAAGGCGGGCTCCGTCGACCCCCTCACGGGCGTCACGAACCCGGTCGACAACCCGGGCACCTACGTCGATTTCAACCCGCCGCCCGCCGCCCCCACCCCAACCCCCGCGGCCACGCCGCCGCCCTAGCCATGCCCGTCCAGATCACCCTCGCCGATCCCTCGCTCCAGGTCGACGTGCGCGAGCTCTCCGGGGAAGAGCGCCTCGGCGAGGCCTTCCGTCTGGAGGCCGTGATCGCGTCCCCCTCGCCGATCCCCTCGTCCGCCGCGCTCGGCCTCCCGGCCGCGGTGACGCTCGCCTCGCGGCACGGCGAGCGCACCGTGATGGGCGTCGTCACGCGCTGGACCGCGATCGCCACCTCGCGATCCGACAGCGCGCGCGCCTACCGCGTCACCGTCCGCGCGCGCCTCGCGCTGCTCGAGCTCCGGCGCCGCTCGCGCGTCTACCAGCACCTCACGGTGCCCGACCTCGTGAAGAAGCTGCTCCAGGAGGGCGGCTACGCCCCCGGGGACATCGAGACCTCGCTCGCCGAGGACCACCCCGAGCGCGCGTACGTCGTGCAATACGACGAGACCGACGCGGCCTTCGTCCGGCGCCTCTGCGAGGAGGAAGGCCTGTGGCTCCGCTCCTTCGCCGAGGACGGGGCCGAGCGGATCGCCGTCGAGGACCGATCGGCCGGCGCGCCCGACGCGCTCGACGCGAAGCTCGCGCTCGTCGCGCACGAGGGGCTGGTCATCGCGGAGCGGCCCTGCCTCTTCAACCCGCGCGCGGTCCGGCGGCGCCGGCCGGGCAAGGTGCTGCTGCGCGATCACGACCCGGAGAGGCCCGCGGCGAAGCTCGAGGCGTCGCGCGAGGACGGGGCGCCGATCGAGCGGCAGGAGGCCGTCTTCGAGGCGCCCGGCCGCTTCCGCGACGCCCGCGCCGGCGGCGAGCGCGCGCGCGTCCGGCTGGAGAGCCTGCGCGCCGACGCGAGGGTGGTCACATTTCGAACCACCTCGCACGCGCTCGGTCCGGGCCTCGGCTTCGAGGTCGAGCCGCTCCTCGGCGGGGCGGGCGCGCCGCCGCCCTCGGGCGAGCACGTCGTCGTCGCCGTCCGCCACAGGTTCGACGCGCGCGACCGGCTGCACACGGCCGAGATCGAGGCGATCCCGCGCGACGTGCCCTTCCGGCTGCCGCGCGTCACGCCGCGCCCGCGCATCGACGGCCTGCAGAGCGCCTTCACCACGGGCGCGGCCGGCTCGGAGATCCACCCCGACTCGCTCGGCCGCGTCTTCTGCCGCTTCCACTGGGACCTGGATGGCCCCGGGGACCACACGAGCAGCCTGCCGATCCGCACCATGCAGCCCAACGTGCCGGGATCGATGCTGATCCCGCGCGTCGGCTGGGAGGTGCTGGTCGCCTTCGAGGACGGCGATCCGGACCGCCCGTACGTGCTCGGCCGGTCCTACACGGCGAAGATGCCCCCGCCGTTCCCGCTGCCCGCGAACAAGACCATGACGAGCTTCGCGACCGACAGCTCGCCCGGCGCGGGCGGCCGGAACGCGATCCATTTCGACGACGCCGCGGGCCGCGAGCACCTGAAGATCCAGGCGACGTTCGGCAAGGACACGACCGTCGGCGGCAAGATGGTCACGCAGACCGCGAAGAACGAGCGCCACAGCGTGACCGCCGACCAGTCGCGGGTCATCGCGGCCAGCGACTCGACCGCGGTCGTGCAGGCGATGCTCGAGGGCGTGGGCTCGCGGACGATCCTCATCGGCGGCTATCACGGCATCAGCGTCGCCGGCGACATGATGGTCGGCGTGGGCACCGAGTTCGTCGGCGTCGCGGGCGCGCTCGTCGAGCACGCGGGCAACCCCATCCGGGGCGTGATCAACCTTGGCATCTCGAGGGCGCTCTCGTGGGTCGGATCGAAGGGCATCGCGGGCGCGGTGGCGGCGGCGGGGCTCGGCATCGCCAAGGCCGGCGTCGAGGGCTACCTGCACGGCGGCGCCGCGGGCGCGGAGCGGGCCATGAAGGGCGCCGGCATGGGCGTGCTCGCCGGCATGGTGCCGGGCGGCGAGGCCGTGATGGCCCACATCACCGGCGCGACCCAGCCGAACCCCTGGGACCACGGCAAGCCCGCCGGCGGCGCGCCCGAGCCCGGCGGCGGCGCGGGG
>CAYQYG010000251.1:0-13106 GCA_964421485.1 uncultured Polyangiaceae bacterium
GTGTCGGCGAGCGCGGCCGCCGTCGTGGCGTGCGCCGGCGGCTCCGCATCGCCCGCGGGCGCCTCGCTCGGCGGGCCGTCCATATCGAGAAAGGCGCCCGCCATTTCGCGCGCGGACTGGAAGCGCCCGCCGGGGTCGACGCAGAGCGCCTTGGCGAACCAATCATCGATCCCGGCCGGCAGGTTCGGCCGGAGCTCCGAGGCGGGCCGGTATTTCCCCTTCAGCACGGCCGCGCCCACGGTGATGAACGAGCTCCCCTGGAACGGCAGCGCGCCCGTCAGGGCCTCGTAGACGATGACGCCGAGCGACCACAGATCCGAGCGGAGGTCGACGTCCTTGCTCCCCTCGAGCTGCTCCGGGCTCATGTAGGGCGGCGATCCGATGACCATCCCCGTCTCGGTGAGCGCGGCGCTCGCGCCCGGCACCTGCGCGTCGCCGAGCATCTTCGCGACCCCGAAATCGAGCACCTTGACGAAGAGCGGGTACCCGCGGCTCCCCTCGGTGATGAAGACGTTGTGGGGCTTGATATCCCGGTGCACGACGCCGCGCTCGTGGGCGCTCTCCAGGGCGCTGCCCACCTGCTCGACGAGCGACCTGGCCGTGGCGAAGCTGAGCCGCCCGCCGCGCTCGAGCAGCTCGGCGAGCGAGAACCCCCGGAGGAGCTCCATGACGATGTACGGGACCGCGTCGTTGACGGCGCCGTAATCCATGACCTGCACGACGTGCGGGTGCGCGATCCGCGCGGTGGCCCTCGCCTCGCGCTCGAAGCGGGCGATGAGCGCGGGGTCGGCCGCGACGCGCTCGGGCCGGATGAGCTTCACCGCGACCTCGGTCTCGAGCGCGAGGTGCCGCGCGGCCCAGACGACGCCCATCCCGCCCTGCCCGAGGGGCCTCAGCAGGCGCAGCTTGCTCGCGAGGACGGCATCGGGGCGGAGCTCCACGTGGACCCCCGGGATGCTACCACCAGGCCGGCTGCCCCGTGCGAGGTTGACGCCCGGCCCCGGGCCGGCTCGAATCGCGGCCACCATGGATCCTCGAACGGAGACCGGCGCGGGCGCGCCGGCCGGGACCGCGCTCCTCGTGGAGGGCGGCGGCCTGCGCGGCGCCTTCAGCGCGGGCGCGCTCGCGCAGCTCTCGGAGGCCGCCCGCGCCTGGCTCCACGCCCGCCGCGCGGGCCAGCGCGACCACGTCCGCCCGCGCCCCTGACCGGCGCGGCTCGGCGAGCTGCAGCGTCCTCCGAGGGGCTCGTGGTGTCATGTGGGCGATTCCGGGGGTCAGACTCCGTGATAGCCTCGGGGATGCTCGTCCGGCGGCGGCCCGGGGCGGCCCCGGCGGTCGCTCGCGCCGCGGGCGGCTCCGATCACGATGAGACCCGGCGAAGTCGTCCTCCAGCGCCATCGCAGCCGGGCGCGGCTGCTCTGGGTGCCGCTCGTCCTCGCGTGGGGAGTGAGCTTCGCGTTCCTGCCGTTCGCCCCGCTCGCCGCGGGGCTCTCGCTCGCGGCGATCCTGGCCGCGGCCGTCGCATATCACCGATATTTCGCCCGGAAGCCCATCTCGGTCCAGGGCAGCATCGAGCGGCGCGGGGACGATCTCGTCGTCGTCGAGAGCGGCGAGGCCCGCATGAGGGTGCCCCTCGGGAGCGTCGCCGGTGGGTTCTACAACGGCCTCGATCGCGTTGTGCTCGAGACGGCGCGATCGCACGAGCTGCACGTGGGCTGCGGCGACGCGGCGCGGGCGGAGGAGCTGCTCGATCTCGCGGGCGTGTCGCTCGGCAAGCGGGTGATGCGCATTCCGATCGCCGGCATCATCCCGCCCGGCGCGCGGGGCTGCGTGGCCGCGATCGGGATCTTCCTGGCCATCCCGTTCGTGCTTGGAGGTCTGCTCGTCTTTGCCAGAAACGTGGAGCGCCTGCTCTCCGGGGTGCTCGCCGCGGGCCAGATCCTCGCGCTCGCCGCGCAGCCTGTGCTCGGTATCGCCGTGCTCTTCTTGCTCCACCGGCTATTGCGCACGCGCGAGCTGTCGATCGGCGCCGACGGGCTGCTCGTCACGGGCTTCTGGGGCAGGCGCTTCATCCCGCTCGCCGATATCACGGGGGTGAAGCCTCAGGAGTCCCGCCTCGATGTGGCGCTCCGCAAGGGCAGGGGGCTATCGGTCCGGGTGCAGCTCGAGCCGGCCATGACCCCCGGGATCGGGGGCGTGGATACGAGCTACGAGCGCTGGGGGGCCGAGGCGCTCGCGTATCGCCTGCGCCAGGCGATGGCGCGCCCTCACCTCAGCGCAGCGGGCATCGGTCTCGACCGCCTGGAGCGGCGCGGTCGGCCGATCGCCGACTGGATTCAGGACCTCGCGCGCCTCGGGCGAGGGGCGGGCGGGTATCGGGCGCCGGCGCTGGTCTCCGAGGGCCTGGCCGTGGTGCTCGAGGACCCGGGCTCGCCGCCGGAGCGCCGCGCGGCCGCGGCGATCGCGCTGCGCGCGCTGGATCCGTCGAACGCGGCGCGCGTCGAGGCCGCGGCGCGGACCGCGGCGGATCCCGACGTGGCGCGCCTGCTCGAGGGCGCCGCGGCCGGGACGATCGACGAGGGCGCGCTCCTGCGCGCGACGCGGCGGCGCCGGGTCGAGGCGGGCGCCGCCGAGGACACGACGGAGGCGCGGAGCGAGGCCGATGCCGTGCTCGAGGCCGGCGCCGCCGAGGATCGCCCCGCGAAGCGGCGCGCCCGGCCCTGAGCGGCGAGGCGCTCGGCGCCGGGGCATGTCAGCGGCGCCGTTCATCGCCTCCGGGTTCCGGAAACGCTGGCCGGTTTCGTTCCGGAAACGCTGGCCGGTCGAAGTTGACGTCGACATCCACCCGATAAAAGAGCCACTTCTCGGCGATCCACGGATCCGATCTGCGGATCCGCCGACAGCGCACCGCGAGCAGAGAGACCGCAATGGCGCAAGGGGCGCAAGAGGATTGTGGATTGGAGAGATGCGGTGGTTCCAGGGACGTTCGTTCGGTCTCGGAGGAGCACGCCTCCCTCTCTTTCCCTTGCGTCCCTTGCGCCCTTGCCGTCCTCTCTTTCTCCGAGGATCCACCTGCTTCGGTCAGAACCAGCCCTTCGTTCGCGCAACACTCCGAGATCGCAGGACGCATGTGCGCGCGATGCTGCGCATCGGCATCGGCGCGATGCGCAAGGTCCGCGCCAGCGGCGCCCGCACCCAGCGCCGCCGGCGAGGTCGTGTGGACAGCGCGCGGCCCATGGATAGGATCGCACGGGTGAGCGACAGCAGCGTCTACCGGCGCCCTCTGCCCGAGCACCAGATCGCGTTCTCCTCCGCAGAGGGGCGCCTGCTCTTCCGCGAGGCCCTCGCCGCCGGCACGATGGAGGGATATTTCCCGCTCGCCGAGCAGTTCCACACGCAGGCAGCGCCGGCGCTCTGCGGTCTCGGCACGCTCGTGGTGGTGCTGAACGCCCTCGCGATCGATCCCGGCCGCGCGTGGCGCGGGCCGTGGCGCTGGTACAGCGAGGAGATGCTCGACTGCTGCCGGCCGCTCGATCAGGTCATGAAGGAGGGCGTCACCATGCCCGATCTCGTGTGCCTCGCCCGCTGCAACGGCGCGCGCGCGACCCTCCACCAGGCCGACCGCGCGAGCCTCGACGCGCTGCGCGAGGACGTGCGCGCGGCCTGCTCGACGCCGGGTGAGCCGCACCTCGTGGCGGCGTATTCGCGGGGCGTGCTCGGGCAGACGGGCGAAGGCCATTACTCGCCCGTCGGCGGCTATCACCCCGGCCGGGATCTCGTGCTGCTGCTCGACGTCGCGCGCTTCAAGTATCCGCCGCACTGGGTGCCGCTGGGGCTGCTCTGGGAGGCCATGCAGCCCCACGATCCGGTGACCTCCCGGCCGCGCGGCTACGTGATGCTCGCGCGCGGCGAGGCGCCGCCGGGCTCGTTCTGCCGCGTCGCGCCCGACGCGTCGGCGTGGCGCGGCGTGGCCGCGGAGCTCCGCGCGTCGCTGCCCGCCGCGATCGCCGCGCGCCGTCCTGCCAGCGTCGAGGCCGCCGTCGCCGCGTTCTTCGGCGAGCTCTCGCCGCGGGTGGCGGCGGCGATCGCCGAGCGCGCCGCGCCCGCCGGCGACCCCGCGGCGCTGCCTCCCTCCACGCAGGAGGCGCTCGCCGCCATCCGCGAGACGCCGCTGTTCCCCCTGATCCGCGAGGCCCTCGACGCCGCCGGGCCCCAGAGCGCCGCGGCCGGCGCCGGCCTCGACCCGCTGCGTGCGCACGGGGCCGAGCTCGCCACCGTGCTGCTCATGGCGTGCCCCGCGAGCGTGTTCTCCGGCGTCCCCGCCGAGGTCGCGGGCGCCCTCGATGCGCTCCGGTCGCCCGATGACCTCCCGCCGCGGCTGGCCGCCGAGGTGGCCGCCGTCCGCGCCCAGATGGCCGCGCTCGAGGACGCCGGGGCGGGTCGGATCTGAGGCCAAGCCAGGTCGGGGGCGGTCCGGCCCGGCCCCGGATCGGCGTGACCGAATTCAATGGCATGGCCGGCAGCCGCGTTGCCTTGTGCCGGGCGATCCCCTGTGCGACGCTCGGCCGCCATGAAGATCTCCATTCTCGTCCTCGCGGCGGCCGCCTCGCTCGGCTGCACCCAGACCTGGACCTCCCGGCGGATCGGGGCGCGCGGCGTCGCCGTTGCGGCCGAGCGGCCGGTCCGGTAAAAGCGGGGGCTCGGTCGCGATCGGCGCGCGCCGCGATCGGAGCGAGGCGCGGCGCCTCGCGAGCCGCTTGTCTTGGAGGTCCCGATGCGTCTCTCGAAGCACTTGATCGTTCTGGCCCTGGGGCTCGCCGGATGCAGCCCCGACGTGGACACGACGTTCGGCGCCGGAGGCTCGGGCGCTCAGGGGGGCGGGAGCGGCGAGGGGGGCCAGGGGGGGCTGGGCGGCGAGGGCCAGGGGGGCGACGGCGGACAGGGGGGCGATGCGGGCGCGTGCGGCGACGGGGTCGTGGCGGGGGACGAGGTCTGCGACGACGGCAATGCCGTGGACTGCGACGGGTGCAGGGGGGATTGCAGCGCGGTGGAGGCGGGGTGCGGCGACGGGTTCACCTGCGGCGGCGAGGGGTGCGACGACGGCAATACGGTCGACGGGGACGGCTGCGACGCCGACTGCACGCCGACGGGCTGCGGCAACGGCGTCCTGACGGCGGGGGAGGCGTGCGACGACGGCAATACGGTCGACGGGGACGGCTGCGACTCCAACTGCACGCCGACGGGCTGCGGCAACGGCGTGGCCAGCGCGGGGGAGCAATGCGACGACGGCAACGCGGACAACGGGGACGCGTGCCTCGACACCTGCGTGCCGGCCGCGTGCGGCGACGGGTTCCTGCAGGTGGGGGTCGAGGGCTGCGACGACGGCAACCAGGACGAGGGGGATTGCTGCTCGGCCGCGTGCGTGGCCTCGCCGGTCTGCGTGATCGAGCAGGGGGCGAACGACACGTGCGGGTCCCCCAACGGCCCGTACGCGCCGGACCCCGAGACCGTCGTCCTCGCCTCGATCCAGCCGGCCGGCGACGTGGACTTCTTCATGTTCACGCTGCCCGCGGCGGCCGACGTCCGGCTCGAGACCTTCAGCGGCGTCGGGCCCGGCGCGTGCGCGGACGGGATCGATACGGTGATCGAGCTCCGCGCGTCCGATTGCACGACCGTGATCGCCGGCGACGACGACGGCGGCATCCAGAACTGCTCGCTCCTCGATCCCACGTCCAACACGGCCCTCCAGGCGCTGCCCGCGGGCGACTATCTGGTCCGCGTCAATGAGTATGCGAATGACGGGATCATCGACGCGTACACCCTGGTCATCACGCGCCTCTCGCTCTGCGGGGACGGGGCGGTGGAGGGGTCCGAGGAGTGCGACGACGGCAACACGGCGAACGGCGACAGCTGCTCCGCCGCGTGCAAGATCGAGCTGATCTGCGGGGACGGCGTGCTCCACAGCGCGGAGCAATGCGACGACGGCGACGCATTGCCGGGCGACGGCTGCTCCGCCGCCTGCCAGGTGGAGGCCGGGTACCAGTGCACGACGGCGCCGCTCCCCAGCGCGTGCGCGCTGGCCGAGTCGAGCTGCGGCGACGGGATCGATAATGACGGCGATCTGGCGATCGATCTGGCGGACACGGACTGCGAGCTGGCCGGCGCGGTGGCGCCGTGCGGGCCGGGGGCGTCGCTCCACGTGTACAATTCGGCCAACGTGCCGCGGAGCATCTCCGATCTCGCCATGACGACGAGCGGGATCGTGGGGACGCAGGCCGGCACGATCCAGCGCGTCGCGGCGCGCCTCTCGCTCACCCATACCTACGACGCCGATCTGGACATCTCGCTCGTCTCCCCCGAGGGGACGGCGGTGAGCCTCTCCAGCGACAACGGCGGCGGCGGCGACGACTACACGGCCACGATCTTCGATGATCTCTGCGCCGCGCCGGTGACCGGGGGCGCGCCGCCGTTCACGGGGTGCTTCAGCCCCGAGCAGCCGCTCGGCGTCCTCGGCGGGCAGTCCGCCGCCGGGGCCTGGACGCTGCGCGTGTTCGACGACGCGAACACGGACGTGGGGGAGCTCGTGAGCTGGTCGCTCGCCGCCTGCGTGGCGCCCTGAGCCGGGGGCGGCGGCGCGCGCGATGGGTCGCGCGCGCGCCGCTTCCCCGGAGCAGGGCGCTGGCTGTAACGTGACAGTTCCATGCGACGGGTATGCGGGTGGTGCGCGGCGGCGATCCTTGGCGCGGTGGCGATCGGCTCCGGCGATGCGCGCGGGGCGCCGGTGCGCTCGGGCGTGCGGCTCGACCCGCTCCAGCCGGCGTCGCCGGACAGTGTCTTCACGCGCGCGGAGGGGCCGCACGCGCCGGGGAATTACGCCGTGGAATACGCGGTGGGGCTGGGGCTCGAGTACGCGTCGAGGCCGCTCCAGGCGGTGGGCGTGGACGCGGCAGGGGAGGAGCACCCGGTGGGGGACCTCGTCGACCACGCGCTGCTGGCGCGGATCGCGGCGTCGATCTCGCCGCGGGGCTGGCTCGCCGTGGACATGAGCCTGCCAGTGGCGCTCTATGTCAAGGGCAAGGACGAGGGGACCGTCTCGTACGGGGGGCAGCAGGCGAGCGCGCCGACGAGCTCGGGCGGAGCCGGGGATATCCGGTTCGGGGCGCACGTGAGGGCGGTGGATACGAGCGCGTTCGGTCTGTTCCTGGGTGGAAGGGTCTGGGTGCCGACCGGATCCGAGGGGGCCTATCTGTCGGACGGGAGGTTCAGGGGGGAGGTGGACCTCGGGGCCGCAGGGGAGGTGGGGACGCTGCTGTACGGGGCGACGTTCAGCGTGTCGCCGGGGCTGCTCATGAAGCGGGACGGGGACCGGGGGGCGGCGGCGTTCGCGGCGCACGTGCTGCCGGTGCCGGCGTTCTCCATGGGGGTCGAGCCGTCGGTCGCGGTCGTGTACGACGAGGCGCCGAGCGGGGAAGGATCGATGGGGCTCCTCGTGGAGACGCTCGCGGCGATGAGGCTGCGGCTGGGGAGCGTCCGGCTGGGGATCGCAGGGGGGCCGGTGTTCGGAGGGGTCGCGGGATCGGGGGAGTTCCGGGGGCTCTTCAGCGTGGCGCTCGTCGGAGGCGGGCAGAAGGACGCGAAGAAGGTCAAGGCAAAAGGGCCGGAGGACAGGGATCTCGACGGGATCTCGGACCAGGCGGATGCGTGCCCGGACGAGGCGGGGCCGGACAGCAGGGACGCGGCGCAGCGGGGGTGCCCGGCCTCGGATCAGGACGCGGACGGGGTGCGGGATGCGGAGGACTCCTGTCCGGATCGGGCGGGCGTGAAGCACGAGCAGGCGAAGGCGAACGGGTGCCCGGACGGGGACAACGATCTGCTGCCGGATCCGATCGACAGCTGCGCGAAGGAGCCAGGGTCGGATCCGTTCGGGTGCCCGCGGTACGCGCGGATGTCGGCGAGCGGGTTCAAGATCAAGCCGCCGATCAAGTTCAGGGACGACGGAGAGGTGACGCCGGAGTCGAGGCTCGCGCTCGAGGAGGTCGCGGCGACGATGCGCGCGAACCCGAAGCTCGAGCAGGTGAGCGTGCAGATCGGGACGAAGGGGGCGAGCGCGCAGGTGTCCGACAAGCGGGCGCGGGCGATCCTCTTGATCTTCCGCGCAGGGAACCTCGAGTCGGATCGCTACGAGGTGGTGCTCAAGGACGATCTCAAGGCGGGGGCCGTGGAGATCCGTATCGTGCGCTAGGGCCAGGGCTCACTCGATGTCGGGATCGTCGACGTTGGGGCGATCCTCGCGCCGCGAGTAGGCCTCGGAGGGCGGCGGGGGGGGCTCGGGCGCCTGGGCGAGGAGGGAGAGGCGGGAGCGGGCCTCGACGAGGAGGCGGTCGGCGTCGCGGAGGCGGCGGTTCAGGATCTGGATGACGGCCTCGGCGATCTCGACGGTCTCGTGCACGGCCTCGTGGAAGTCCTCGGCGGAGACGCGGAGCAGCTCGGCGTCCTCGGCGACCGTCGCGGTGGAGGTGCGGGGCTCGCGATCGAAGATCGACATCTCGCCGAAGACGTCGTCGGGGCCGAGCACGGCGATCTCGCGGCCGTCGATGGTGAGGCTGACCTTGCCGGAGATGATCGAGTAGAGGGAGCCGCCGGGCTCGCCCTGGCGGAAGATGAGGTCGCCCTTCTGGAGCGCGACGACGATCGAGCCGCGAGCGAGCGCGACGAGGTCGTCGCCGGCGACGCGCGAGAAGAGGGGGACGCGCTGGAGGAAGAGGATCTTCTCTATCGTGGTGTACATGGTGTCGTCGCGATCGAGGCCGGTGCGGCCGGTCGAGGACCAGTAGAGCGCGTAGCGGGCGACGGCGGGGTCGTCGTCACGGAGCAGGGCGGTGAGGCGCTCGCGGGCGCCCGGAGGGCGCGTGACGGCGACGGCGATCGCGGCGGCCTCGCGGATCAAGGGGTCGGGGTCGCGCGTGGCGGCGAGGGCCGCGCCCGCGGCGGCAGTGATGCCATGATGCGCGACGGCGTCGAGGGCGAGCGCGGCGCCGTAGGGCTCGCCGCGCGCGAGCTCGATGCGGATCCAGGCGGCGACGACGTCGTCGCGGGCAGGGCCGGCGCGGCGCTCCGGAGCGCCGCTGTCCAGGCCGGCGGCGCTCCTCGGCAGGGGGGAGGCGCGGAGGTCGAGGAAGCGGTCGACGAGCTTGACGAGGCGCTCGCGGACGGGGCGATCGAGGAGGGACTCGAGGATCTCGAAGGCGTTGGCGCGGAGCGTGGGGTCGGGGCCAAAGAGGTGGGCGCGGGCGAGCGCGACGGTCTCGCGCGGGTACGCGAGCTCGCAGAGGCGGAGGACGCGGATGAGGCCCTTGCGGAGGCGCATGAAGACGTGCTGCTCGAGGAGCGGGCCGGCGACGCGGGCGCGGACGGCGAGGTAGGCGTCGCGGGCGCGCTCGTGCTCGGTGAGCTCGACGTCGATGCGGGCGCGCACGAGGGGCAAGGGGGCAGGCGGGGCGCGGAGGGCGAGGCGGAGGCGCGAGGCAGAGGCGAGGACCTTCTGGCGGACGGCGTCGTCGGGCTCGCCGATGCGCGAGAGGAGGACGGCGAGGGCGCCGGGGGTGCCGATGCGGGCGAGCACGCGGGGGATGACGAGGCGCGCGGGGCGCGGGGCGTGTGGGTCGGCGAGGCGGGCCTCGAGCTCGGGGACGGCAGGGTCGCCGAGCGCGGCGATGGCGCGGGCGGCGGCGAGGGCGAGGGCGCGATCCGCGAGCGCGTCGGCGAGGCGAGGGAGGAGGCGGGCGTCGGCGCAGGAGGCCGCGGCGCGGACAGCGGCGCGGCGGACGCCGGGATCCGGGTCGGCGAGCAGGCGCGCGAGGGCGCGCTGGAGCGAGGCGGCGCCGACGCGGCCGAGGACGTGGGCGGCGGCGACGCGGTCGGTCGGGGAGGGGCTCTCGAGGAGGGCGCGCAGGCGCGGGGCGCCGTCGAGCATGCCGTCGAGGCCGCAATGGCGGACGAGGGCGGCGATGGCCGCGGCGCGGAGCGCGTCGTCGCCGCCGCCGTCGCGGGTGACGAGGGCGAGGAGCTCGTCGTGCGCGTCCTCGCGGAGGATGGCGGCGAGGGACTCGACGGCGGCGGCGCGGACGTCGGGGCTGCGGTCGGCGATCGCGGCGCGCGCGAGGGCGGCGCCGTCCGGGTGGTCGAGCTCGGCGGCGAGGCGGACGGCGAGGGCGCGGACGCGCGCGGAGCGGTGGCGCGCGAGCGCGGTGAGCTCGTCGCGCACGAGGGGCGCGTCGTGCTTGCGGAGCTCGGTGATCGCGAAGAGGACCTGGGGCGAGTCCTGGCTGCGGAGGGCCTCGAGGAAGATGGCGCGGGTGTGCGGGCCGTAGGCGACGTCGGCGGTGTCAGCCTCGCGCCGGATGAGGGTGCGGCGCATGGCGTCGAGGTAGCCGCGGCGGACGAGCGGGATGAGGCCGATCGCGAGCAGGCCGAGCGGGAGGGACCAGTACGAGAGGCGCGCGGCGGCCTCGGGGGCAGACGCGGCAGGCGAAGGCGGCGGCGCGACGAGGATGAGCAGGAGCGCGCCGAGGCCGTATCCGAGGGGCTTGGCGACCGCGGAGGCGAGGGCGCGGACGCGCTCGCGGAGCGTGGGCGGGAAGGGGAAGAGGAGGAGCTGGGTGGTGGCGTCGTGGACCGTGAACTGGAGGCCGTTGTCCGAGGCCTTGAGGATGGCAGCGAAGGCGAGGGAGGGCGCGCCGAGGAGCGCGGCGGTGGCGGCGACGAAGGCCGAGGGCATGACGAGCATGCCGCCGAGGACGCCCCACCGGCGGAGGAGGCGGGGCATGACGGCGAGCTGGACGAGGAGGCCGAAGGCGCCGACAGCGCCGTAGAAGAAGCCCATGAAGCGGGCGAGGTCGTCGCGCGCAGGGTACGTGGCGGAGGCGATGGCCTTGAACTGGTAGTCGCCGATGGTGAGGACGGCGAAGAGGACGAGGGTGAAGAGGGCGACGGTGACGGCGTAGCGGGAGCGCCAGACGGGCATGTGCTGGAGGCGGGCCAGGGTGGCCTGCTCGCCCGGGGTGGGGAGCGCGGGGAGGGCGTGGCGGGCCGCGAGGAGGCGGATGAGCCAGGCGACGAGGAGGAGGGCGAGGACGAGGACGAGGAGGAGGTTGTCGGTGCCGATGATCGGGACGACGGCGCCGGCGCCGAGGCCGCAGGCGATGGTGCCGAGGACGCGTCCGGATCCGATGAGGCCGAAGAGCCGCTTGGCGCTCCGCGGGTCGTGGAGGTCCTGGGCGATGGCCCAGACGAGGACGGCGGTGAAGTTGGCGATGATCTCGGACCAGACGTAGAAGACGAGGTACGCGGCGCGGATCTCCTCGCCGATGAGGACGCGGAGGGCGGCGTAGGTGGCGGCGCCGAAGAGGGCGAAGGCGACGGCGAAGCGGGCGCGCGGGAGGCGGTCGGCGACGGCGGCGTACGCGAGGGCCGCGAGGGACGACGCGGCGCCGTAGGCGATCCACATGGGGGCGACCCAGCGGACGGGGAACCTGCTGAGGAAGAGGGCGTCGCGGGCGGTGCGGCCGACGACGAGCATGAGGGCGGCGAGGAAGAGGAGGCAGAAGAGGAGCGCGGTGCGCTCGAGCTCGACGCGGGTGAGGGAGATGCCGAGGAGCTCGGTCGTCGGGGCGCGGGGGGGGCGGCCGGACGCGGGCGGCGCGCCTGCGCCGGGAGGTGCGCCGGTGAGCTGGCTGCTGGCCGCCGGGGCGACTTTCGTCGGGTCCACTGCCGGGTGAAGCTACTCGAGGTGAGGGCGCGCTCCCAGGTTGGGGGGCGTCGTGCCAGAGCGGTGCGGCGGATCCGAGGTCTTGGGTGGGCGACCACGTCCGGCCCCGGTGCCCGAGGGGGTCCTCACCTCCCGGGGCCGGGACTACGGCGGGCCCCTGTCGACGTATGGGTGAGCGACCACGTCCGGCCCCGGTGCCCGAGGGGGCCCTCACCTCCCGGGGCCGGGACTACGGCGGGCCCCTGTCGTGGCCCGCCTCCGACCCGGCCCCTCCGGTGAGGACCCCCTCGGGCACCGGGGCCTCTTGCCGGATGAGAGGGACGAGAGCTCCGGCAGGATGGATGAGCGGCACCACGGACGCGCCGCATCGGGCCCCTCGATTGTTCCGTGAGAGCGCGATCGAGGGAGGAAGTCGGACGGCGCTGTACTAAGCTCGGGGGCGTGGCCGGCAGGGTGTCAGAATGTCAGCGCCGGGGGGCGGAGGCTGTCAGGACGTCGCGGCGAGGGAAGAGGGGCGCGGGGCGGGGTGGGCGGCGCGAATGTTTGCGGCATGGCACGAGGTGTGCTGAAAGGACGCGCGGATGAAGACGACGGAGGACGCGGCCGGGACGTGGCGGAGGCGGCGCTCGCTGGGGCGGGTGGCGGCGGGGATCGGGGTCTGCGCCGCGCTGGCCGGGACGGCAGGCGAGGCGTGGGCGCAGGCGACCGTCACCATCGGCACCACGACGCGCGACGACCGCCGCGGCGACACCGAAGCGCCGTTCACGGTCAACTACAGCGACTGCAGGAATGGCAACGACCTGATCTTCTCCCTCGGGCTCACCGGGCTCACCGCGAGCGACAAGCTCGGAGTGTACATCGGCCCCGGCTCCGAGGATTGCACGGCGAAGGAAGCCCGGGACGGCGTCCCCCCGGATGCCTGCTATCAGGTCAGCGAGGATCCGAGCCCGGACACCGCCGAAGAGGTCCGAATCACGGCGGCCCAGGTGGCCGCCGCGTTCGGGCTCAGCGATTGCCAGGACACCTCGTCCGATGCGCACGGGTTCAGAGCGTTCTTTCTCATCTACGAGGAGCGCAACAGCGATACGCTTTCGGGATACGCCGTGTGGGGCGACGAGACGCACGGAAAGCTGGATCTGCTGGGGCCGAGCCCGCCTACCAATATCTCTGCAGGGATAGGAGAGAACCAGCTCGTCGTCTCCTTCGATGAATCCGAAGACAGGGACGATGTCAAGGACTACCGGGCTTTTTGCCACGTGTTCGGCGCGAGCGGAGGCGCCGGGGGCGCAGGCGGCGGCGGGGCCGGCGCCGGTGGCACCGGCGGGGCCGGCGGCGCGGG
>CAYQYG010000252.1:0-13077 GCA_964421485.1 uncultured Polyangiaceae bacterium
GCGCGGGGCCCTTTGCGCCCGCCGGTCCGAGCCCACGACCCCGGCGGCTCGTGGGGAAATTTCACGCCCGGTGGAGGTGAGGGCCCCCCTCGGTCCCCTGAGCCGGACGTCGCCGCCCGGCACGCCCTCGGATCCACCACGGCATTTTCATCAGATCCGGCGCTGCGTCCGGGGCCGGGGAGGGCGATCCGCAGGGAACAGGCAATCGGCGCGGGGTTCGCGGTAGGCTCGGCTTCGAACCGGTGACGTCGCCGGGCAACCGGTGACCGACGCGACCCGACGAGGCCATGAACGACCCCCACCTTGAACGGATCCTGGGCGTGCTGCAGGACGGCCTGCTCCTGCGTCCCAGGGATGCGGACACACGCACGCGGCTCGGCGAGGTGTACTGGAAGCTCGGGAAGACCGGCGACGCGATCACCGCGTTCCGGCGCGCCTTGAAGGACCAGCCGGACTACGCGCAGGCCCACGCCGCGCTGGGCGCGTGCCTCGCCGAACAAGGGCAGTGGGCCGAGGCCGAGGCGTGCCTGCTCGAGGCGACGCGGCTGAAGCGCGATCTCGTCGCGCCGTACGTCACGCTGGCGCAGGAGTACGCGAAGCGGAACGAGAACGCGAAGGCGTCGGAGATGTACGCCGCGGCGCTGGCGCTGAAGCCGGACATGGTGGCGCTGCTCCGCGGGGCCGCGGACGTGGCGCTGAAATCCCAGCGGCTGGAGGACGCGGTCCAGTTCCTGATGCTGGCGCGCGCGCAGACGCCGGACGACACGGAGGTGCTCCTCCGCCTGGGGCTCGCGGCGTCGGAGCTCTACCGGTTCCCGCTCGCTCGGGACGCGCTGCAGGACTACGTCACCAAGGCGAAAGGGGTCCCCAAGGGGAAGGAGAGCCCGGAGGCGTGGGTGGCCCTCGCGCGGGCCTGCGAGGCCGTGAAGGACGCGCCGGGGGCCGCGGCGGCGTACGAGCGGGTGGTCGCGCTGCGGCCGGACGACGCGGAGCTCCAGCTCGCGGGCGGGCGCGCGCTGGCCGCGGTGGGGGATCACGAGAAGGCGGCGCCGGCGCTGGAGCGCGCGGCGAAGAGCCTCGCGGACAAGGCCGACGTGCACGCGGCGCTGGGGGCGAGCTTGACGGCGCTGAAGCGCTTCGAGCCCGCCGTGGACGCGCTCACGCGGGCCACGAAGCTCGCTCCGACGGCGGCGCGGCACCACGCGGCGCTCGGGCGCGCGAGGATGGGCGCGGGGGACCTGCAGGGGGCCGCGGAGTCGCTGGAGCAGGCGGTGCGGCTCGACGGGAGCGACACGGAGGGGCTCCTCTTGCTCGCGCAGGCGTACAAGCGGATGGACCGCGCGCCGGACGCGACGGGCGCGCTGCGGCGCGCGATCGCGGTGAAGCCGGACGACGCGGGGCTCCACTTCGAGCTGGCCTCGCACCTGAGATCGCTCGGGCAGATCCCGCAGGCGATGGCGGCGTTTCGCGAGGCCTCGTCGCGGCGGAAGGGGTTCGTGGAGGCGCACCTCGGGGCGGCGCTGTGCGCGGGCGAGCTGGAGCAGCACAGGGACGCGGTGCGGGAGTACGAGGCCGCGATCGACGCGGACGCGGGGCGCGCGGACGCGCACCGCGGGCTCGGGGCCACGCTGCGGAAGATGGGGGATCACGCGGCGGCGGCGGCGGCGCTCACCGCGGCGACGCGGCTCGACGCGACGGACGGAGAGGCGTTCCTGTGGCTCGCGGACAGCCGGCACCGGCTGGGGCAGAGCGACGACGCGCTGTCGGACGTGCGGCAAGCGCTGCGGCGGCGGCCCGAGGACGCGGCGGCGGTGACGCTCTACGGGACGCTGCTGGCGGAGCAGAACCGGCACGCGGACGCGATCGAGGCGTTCGAGGAGGCGCTCGATCTCCTCGTGCCGGGCTCGGCGGAGATGCCGGAGACGCTGTTCAAGCTCGGGGCGTGCCGGCAGACGCTCGGGAAGCTCGACCTCGCAGAGAAGGCGTTCGCGCGGGCCGCGGCGCTCATGCCGAAGGAGGCGCGGTACCGCGAGGCGCTGGGGAAGCTCTATCTGCAGCTCGGGAAGCACGAGGAGGCCGTCGAGGCGCTGGAGCGGGCCGATCACCTGAAGGGCGGGAACGCGGAGACGCTGCGCGCGCTCGGGCTCGCCTACCTGGAGCTCGACTCGCCGCGGGAGGCGCAGCGCACGCTGGAGAAGGCGCTCGCGATCGGGCCACCGGGAGCGGAGACGCACCTCCACCACGCGCGGGCGCTGATCGCGCTGAACCGGGCGAACGACGCGAGGCGGGAGCTCGGGGCGGCGATCGCGCTGGATCCGGGGCTCGCGGAGGCGCATCACCTGCTCGGCGTGCTGCTCGCGAAGGCCGGGGAGCTCGCGCCGGCCGCGAGGCACCTGGAGCAGGCGACGCGCACGGCGACGGATCCGGCGGACGCGTGGGGTGAGCTCGCGAAGGTGCTGCGCGCGCGGGGCGAGGTCCATGACGCGGTGCTGGCCTTCAAGCAGCGGCTGCGCGCGCGGCCGAACGACGCCGAGGCGCACTTCGGGCTCGCGGAGACGCTCGCGTTCGGGGGGCGCGACGGCGAGGCGGTGCCCTCGCAATACGCGGGGATGGCCCTCGATCCGGGGCGCGCGGGGGCGGCGCGCCGGCTCGGGGAGATGCTGGTGCGGCTGGACCGGCACGACGAGGCGCTCACGCACCTGGAGGCCGCGACGAAGGAGGAGCCGGACGACCCGGCGCTGTGGTCGCTGATCGCGTCGTGCCACGAGCGCGCGGACGAGCCGGAGAGGGCGGCGGCGGCGCTGCTCTCGGCGGTCGCGAAGAGCCCGGGCGACGCGTCGCTCCTCCGGCGCCTCGGGCTCGCGCAGCGGAAGATCGGGCAGGACGCGGAGGCCATCACGCGGCTCGAGCGCGCGCTCGCGCTGGATCCGAGCATGGTGGATCTGGAGGTGCCGCTCGGGGAGATGCTGCGCGCCGCGGGGCGGCGCGCGCTCTCGGACGGGGAGCACGCGGAGGCCGCGGGGCACCTGGAGAGGGCGCGGATCTACCAGCGAGGCGACGCGGATCTGTGCGTGGAGCACGCGACCGCGCTGCGCGCGCTCGGGCGGCACGCGGAGGCCGCGGCGGCCGCGAGGCGCGCGACGGAGATCTCGCCGGATCGGGCGGACCTCCATCACCTGCTCGGGGAGCTGTGCGAGAGCGCGGGCGATGACGCGGCGGCGCGCGACGCGTTCGAACGCGTGGTGCGGACGCAGCCGGATCGGTTCACGGCGCAGCTCGGGCTCGGCGCCGCGTGGATGCGGCTCGGAAAGGCGGCGGAGGCGCTGGAGCCGCTCGCGCGGGCGGTGAGGCTCTCGCCCGAGGACGCGGCGGCGCTCGCGTCGCTCGGCGCCGCGCAGCAGGCGGAGGGGCGGTTCGCGGACGCGCGCGACACGCTGCTCAGGCTCACGAAGGTGCGGCCGCTCGACGCGGATCCGCTGCGAAGGCTCGCGGCGTGCCGGCTCGCGCTCGGCGAGGACGAAGGCGAGCTCACGGCGCTGACGACGCTCGCGCGGCTCTTGCCGGACGATCTCGACGTGGTGGAGGCGATCGCGAGGTGCCAGGGGCGGCTCGGCCGGCTGGAGGACTGCGTCGCCTCGTACGAGCGGCTGCTCGGGCTCACGCCGGAGCGGATGGACGCGCGGCGCGCGCTCGCGCTGGCGTACGCGCGGCTCGGGCGCCACGACGAGACGATCCGGTGCGCGAAGCCGGTGCTGCGGGCGCGCCCCGGAGGGGACCGCGAACGCGGATCCCCGACCCACGTTGAGGATCAGGATCTCCTGCTCGCGTACGCGCGGGCCCTCCTGGCGAAGGGGCGCGCCGCGGAGGCCGCGGAGGCCGCGGAGCACCTCGTGAAGCTCTCGCCGAGGAGCGTCGACGCGCGGTGGGAGCTGGCTGCCGCGGAGGTGGCGCTCGGGCGCGACGAGGCCGCGATCGCGACGCTGGAGCGCGCGCTCCTGCTCGCGGAGGCGCCGCCGAAGATCCGGGCGCGGCTCGACGAGCTCTTGCTCGCGCGCGCGGGGGAGCTCGAGGCGAAGCGGGATCACGCGGGGGCGCTCGCGGCATTCCAGCGCGCGCGGGAGCTCTCACCGGACGACGCGGCGCGACCGCTCGCGGCGGCGCGCTGCTTCCAGGCGCTGGGGCGCTCGCAGGAGGCGCTGGACACGCTCCGGCAGAACCTCAAGGCGCACCCGGAGCACGGCGGATCGTGGCTGCTCCTGGGGCAGCTGTACACGGACGGCGGGTACGCGCGCGAGGCGGTGGACGCCTACCGGAAGGCCGTGGGGTCGGCGGATCTGACGCCGCCGCAGCGGATCGAAGCGATGACCAGGCTCGGGTTCGCGTGCGCGGAGGTCGATCTGGTCGCCGACGCGATCCAGGCGCTCGAGCGCGCGATCGAGATGGCGCCCGACCGCCCGCTGACGAAGGCGAAGATCGCGGATCTGTACGAGGCGGCCGGGCGGCGCGACGACGCGATCGGCGCGCTCGTGGACCTGCGCGGGATGCGCGGGCTCGGGCCCGAGGAGAACCGGAGGCTCGGCCTCCTGTGCGCGGCGGCCGGGCGGCACGAGGACGCGGTGGTGCCCTTCACGGCGGCGCTCGCGAAGTGGCCGGGGGACGCGGCGCTGCTCGATCCGCTGGCGACCTCGCTGGAGGCGCTCGGGCGCGACGCGGAGGCGACGCGGATCTTGATGCGGCTGCGCGACGCCTCGCCGGGGCACCCGGACGTGTCGTCGCGCCTCGGGTTCGCGCACGCGCGGCTCGGTCAGCACGCGGAGGCGGCGGCGGCGTTCGAGGCGGCGCGCGCGAAGGAGGCGCCGCGCGCGGACGTCCTCACCGCGCTGGTGGCCGAGTACGCGGCGCTCGGGGACGAGCCCGGACGGAGGAGCGCGCTCGAGGCGCTGGTGCGGCTCTCGCCGATGGATCTCGACGCGCACCGCGCGCTCGGGCGGTCGTACGACGCGGCCGGCCTTCGGGACGACGCGATCGAGGTGCTCACGCGCGCGGACGCGCTCGCGAAGGGCGCGGACCTCGAGCTCCGGCGGCGGCTCGCGGAGCTCCACCTCGCGCGCGCCGGCGACGCGCCTGACCGTGGCGCGTCCGGCCCCGGGGGCGGCGCGGGCGAAGGCGAGCTCGCGAAGGCCCGGCGGTTCGCGGCGCAGGAGCCGGCGCTCCTGTTCGACGTCGCCCGGGCGTACGCCGCGCGCGGGCTCGTCCACGAGGCCGCCTCCACCGCGCGCGAGGTGATCGGGATCGAGGCGTCGAACGTGGGCGCGGCGCTGCTCCTCGGCGACGTGCTCGCCTCCGACGGGGACGCGCGCGGCGCATTGGAGGCGTACGAGATCGCGCTGCGAAACCGCGTCGACTCGGTGCCGGCGCTCGCCGGCGCGGGCAACGCGCACCTCGCGCTCGGCCGGCCGGAGGAGGGCATCGCGATGCTCCGCCGCGCGGTCACCGCAGATCCGGAGCGGCTCGACGCGCACGCGACGCTCGCGAGGACGCTGCGCGCGCACGGCCGCGCGGCGGAGGCGGCGCAGAGCTACCGCGAGGTGGTGCGCCTCTCCCCGGAGGACGCCGAGGCCTGGCGCGCGCTGGGAGAGCTGCTCCTAGGGCTCGGGGACGCCCGCGAGGCCGCCCTGGCGCTCGAACGATCGCTCGACGTGGGTCGGGACTCCGCGTTGCTCAACGTGGGCGGTCCCTCGATCGCGCTCCGTCCGGGCGACGGCGATGCGTTGCTCGCGCTGGCGACGGCGTACGAGCGCCTGGGGCGAACCGAAGCGCACCTCGGCGCGCTGGACCGGGCGCTCCGCGCGCGCCCGGACGACGGCGTCGTCGCGGCGCGGTTCGGGCTCGCGCTCGCGGACGCGGGCAGAGCCGACGAGGCGATCTCGCTGCTCTCGCGGGCGCGGGAGCTGGATCCGGCGCGCGGCGACGTGGCGCGGCGGCTCGACGAGCTGCGCGGCGAGCGCGCCGCGCGGCGCGAAGCGGAGGGCGACGCCGCGGGGGCGGAGGCCGATCTCGCGGCGGCCCTCGCGCTCGCGCCGGAGATCGTGCCGCTGCGCCTCGCCCTCGCGCGGGCGTACCGCGCGCAGGGCAAGGCGCACGAGGCGCTCGCCGCGGCGGAGGAGGCGACGCGGCGCGCGCCCGAGGACGCGGGGGCGTGGCTCCTCCTCGGCGAGCTCCGCGCGCGCCTGGGCCACGACGCGGGGGCGGCCGAAGCCTTCGCGCGCGCAGCGCGGTACGACGGGCGCTCGTTCGAGGCGCGGGTGGGCCTCGCGACCGCGCGGATGCGCCTCGGCGAGGCGGAGGCGGCCGTCCCCGAGCTGACGCGCGCGGCCGAGATCCGCCCCGACGCGGCCGAGGTGCACGCGGATCTGGCGCGCCTCCACGAGGCCGCGGGGCGCGTGGCCGAGGCGGCGGCGGCGCTGCGCCGCCTCGCGGCGCTCCGCGCGCTGTCGGCCGAGGAGGCGCGGAGGTTCGGCCTCCTCGCGGCGCGCCTCGAGGATCACGAGGCGTGCGCGGAGCAGCTCCACGCGGCGCGCCCGTCGTATGCCGACGATCGCGATCTCCTGCTCGCCCTCGGCACCGCAGAGATCAGGCGCGGGCGGTTCGAGGCGGCGATCGAGCCGCTCCAGCAGCTCGTGCGGCTGCACCCGGGCCACCCGACGGCGAGCGCGCTCCTCGGGCTCGCGTACGCGCGGTGCGCGCGCTGGGACGAGGCGGAGGAGGCGCTCGGCCGCGCGATCGCGAACGATCCGCGCAACCTGGAGCTCCACGATCAGCGCGTCGCGGCGCTCACGCAGCTCGGCCGCGCGGCGGATCGGATCGCCGCGCTGGAGCTCTGCGCGCGCACGTTCCCCGACGACGCGCGCGTCGCGCGGCTCCTGGGCCTCGGTCTGGCCGACGCCGGCCGCGAGCCCGAGGCGATCGCCGCGCTCGCGCGGGCGCTCGCGCTGGATCCACGCGCGCCGGACGTCACCCGCGACGTCGCGCCGCGGCTCGCCGGGCTCCACCTCGAGGCCGCGAAGCGGGAGGCCGCCCTGGGCAGGATCGACCGCGCGATCGAGGCTGGACGCGCCTCCCTCGCGGTCTCTGCCGACCCGACCGCGGCCGCGATCTTCGTCGGCGACCTCCTGCGCGGGCGCCGCGACCACGCGGAGGCGGCCTCGCTCTACGAGCGCGCCCTCGCGGCCCGGATCGACGCGGTCGACGCCATCTACGGCGCCGCGGCCTGCTACGTCGCGCTCGGCCGCGCCGCGGACGCGGTCCACCCGTTGCAGCGCGCCGCGCGCATCGACCCGGCGCGGATCGACGTGCGCCGCTTGCTCGCGGGCGCGCTGCTCGCGATCGGCGAGAGGCAGGAGGCGCTCTCGGCGCTCGCCGAGGTCCTCCGCCTCGCGCCCGGCGACGCTGACGCGCTCCTCTCGCGCGGTCGCCTCGCGGCGTCGCTGGGCCGCCACGAAGAGGCGCGCGCCGCGCTGGAGCAGGCCCTAGCGGCGCGCCCCGGCGACGCTGAGGTCCTCCTCGAGCTGTCGAACGCCCGCGCGCGCCTCGGCCTCGGCGCCGCGAGCGTCGAGGCCGCGGAGCAGCTCGTGGCGGCGGCACCGTCCGACGCGCGCGCGCACCGCCAGCTCGGCGACGCGCGCCTCGCCGCCCAGGATCACGAGGGCGCGATCGTCGCCTTCGAGCGCGCGCGGTCGATCGATCCACAGCTCGCGGGCGTCGCCGAGCCCCTCGGCAAGCTGCGCTTCGAGCGCGGCCGGCGGACCGCGGAGGCGGGCGACGCCGCGCAGGCAGCGCGCGATCTCGAGCGCGCCGCAGAGCTCCTCGCGACCGATCCGGAGCCGGCGTTCGCGCTGGCCCGCGCGTACGCGAGCCTCGGCCGCCCCAAGGACGCCATCGACGCGGTGAGGGGCGCCCTCTCCCGGCGGCAGGACCACGTCGCCGCGTGGGTGCTCCTCGGCGAGCTGCAAGCCGAGCTGGGCATGCCGGAGCCCGCGGCCGTCGCGTTCTCCTCCGCGCTCCGCTTCGATCGCGGCGTGTTCGCGGCGCAGCTCGGCCTCGGCCTCGCGTGCATGCAGCTCGGCCGCGCGCGCGAGGCGGAGGGCGCCCTCTCCCAGGCCGCCGCGCTGGGGGCGAGCGATCCCCTCGAGAGCGCCCGCGCGCACGCCGCGCGCGCGGAGCTCCTCGGGCCGCAGGGTCGCACCGCCGAGGCCATCGCCGCGTGGCAGCACGTCGCGCGCGCCCGGCCCCTCACCCCCAGGGAGCAGCGCGCGCTCGGCCAGCTCCACGCGGCCGCCGGGGACCCCGCGAAGGCCGCCGCCGCGCTCGAGCAGGCGGTCGCGGGCGGCGCCGCCGATCTCGACGTCCTCCTCGAGCTCGGCGCCGCGTACCAGGCGGAGCGCCGCGTGGACGAGGCGACCTCCGCGCTCGAGCGCGTGATCGGCGTCGAACCCTCCCACCTCGCGGCCAATGCGCGCCTCGGCGCCTGCTACGCGGCGCTCGGTCGTCACGAGGACGCGGTGCGCGCGCTCACGATCGTCCGCCGCGCGGCGCCGGATTCGAAGCCGGCCCTCGAGCAGCTCGCGAGCAGCCTCGTCCACCTCGGTCGCAAGCTCGAGGCCGTCGACGTCCTGTCCGCGCGCTCGGCGCTCTCCCCGAAGGATCCCTCGTGGCTCACGCGGCTCGGCGACGCCCTCGCGGACGTGTCGCGCTTCGACGAAGCGGCGACCGCCTACGAGCGCGCGCGCGCCCTCCCGGACGCGCCCCCCGGCACGGCGGAGCGGCTCTCGGCGATCTACCTCGCGGCGGGCGAACGAGCGGCGAAGGACGGCCATCACGACGCGGCGATCGAGCGCTTCCAGCGATCCATCGCGGCCGACGCGCAGCGCGAGGAGCCGCGCCTCTGCCTGGCCCGCGCGCTCGTGGAGCTGCACAGACCGGAAGAGGCGATGATCGCCGCGCACGGCGCGCTCGTGGCGGCGCCCACCTCGCTCGACGCGGCGCTCCTCCTCGGCGACCTCTACAGCAACCACAACCGGCACGCGGAGGCCGCGCAGCTCTTCGAGTTCGCGGCCCGCGCGCACCCCCGCTCCTTCGAGATCGCGCTCCGTCACGGCAAGAGCCTCGCGGTCCTGGGGCGCCCCGCGGAGGCCGCGGTCGCGCTTCGGCGCGCCGTCGAGATCGACCCCAGGGACACCTTCGCGCGCTGCATGCTCGCGCGCTCGCTGGAGGCGGCCGGGAAGCCGGACGAAGCGATCCCCGCGTGGAAGGCGCTGATCGCAGAGGAGCCCGACGACGGCGTGGCGAACCAGCGGCTCGGCATGCTCCTCGCGCGCCGGAGCGATCACGAAGAAGCGGTCCCCCACCTCACGGCGGCGCGCCGCGCGATGCCCGACGACGTGGACCTCGCCCTCGCGCTCGCGGCGTCCCACGAGGCGCTCGGTCGCTTCGAGGAGGCGGCTCCCCTCCTCGCCGCCGCCGCGCGCGAGCGCCCCGCCGACGCGGCGCTCCTCCAGCGCGTGTCGGCCGCGTACCAGTCGGCCGGCCATTTCGACGAGGCGGCAGCGGCCTACAAGCGGGTCATCGACGCGGGCCGCCGCGACGCCCCCGCCTATCTCCACCTCGGCCAGCTGTACGAGCAAGCCGGCAAGTCCGAGCTCGCGCTGCGCGCATTCCAGGAGGCGTACCGCCTCGATCCGCGCAACGTGCAGGTGATCCGCCGGATCGCAGGCGCGATGCAGGCGCTCGGCCGGAGCGCCGAGGCCCTCCCGTGGCTGCAAGGCGCCGCCGGGATCGACCCGCGCGACGCCGAGGTCCGCTACGCGCTGGCCACCTGTTACCTGGCCTTGAACCGCCGCGCGGAGGCGAACACCGAATATGGAGTCCTCTGCACGCTGGACCCCGCCCTCGCGACGAAGCTCTATTATCTGCTGGGTGGCCGCCGCCCCCCGTGACGCTCTGCCCACGTGTCATCATCCGAATTCACAAGGATCTCCGGCGCACGTGGGAGGGGGGAGGGGGTCGGGCGGGCGCTATCCAGCGCGGCAGCCAGTCGGCCCCCTTGGCGTGGGTGAGCCGGGTCTGCCCGGTACCATCCGCGCGCATCAGGTACAGATCGGGGTCGCCTCCGCGGCTGGAGACGAACGCGAGATGACGACCATCGGGCGACCAGGCCGGCGCCTCGGCGCCGTGGGCGGCGCCGGTGAGCGGCGTGCAGGCGCGCGTGGTCAGATCGGCCACCCAGACGCGTGGCTTCGTGCCGGGGCCGCGCGTGACGTACGCGATCCGCTCCCCATCCGGCGCCCAGGCCAGCTCGATCTCGCCGGGCGGCGGGGGCGGGGGCGCCGCGCCCGCGCCGGCGGCGGGCGGGAGCCCGCGCGCGTCCGGCCCTGCGCACGAGCCGGTCAGCGCCGACAGGCGCGTGCCGTCCGCGGCCATGACGAAGATGCGCTCGCGCCCCTCCCGGTCGCTCACGAAGGCGAGCCGCTTCCCGTCGGGGGACCAGCGCGGGCTCCAGTCCTCGCGGTGGAACGCGGTGAGCCGCTCCTGTCCGGCGCCGTCCGCGCGCATCCGATAGAGCTCCGGATCCCCGTCGCGGCTCGACACGAACGCGATCTGCGCGCCTTCCGGCGAGAGCGCCGGCTCGAAGTTGCCCTCGGCGCTCCGCGTGAGCCGCCGGAGGCCGCTGCCGTCGCGGCCGATCCGGTAGATATCGCTGAAGCTCTCCGCGTCGCATTCGAACGCCAGCCACCGGCCGTCGGGCGACCAGCTCGGGTTCCGGGCGCGCCCGACGCGCGGCCCGATGGCCCTGGGCGGCCCGCCGTCGAGCGGCTGCACCACGAGCTGCTCCAGGTGGAGCTTGCGCTCTGGATCCTCCTCGACCGAGACCAGCAGCAAGGCCGTGCCGTCCGGCGCGGGGGCGGCCGGGAACTCGGCCGCGGGGCTCCGGGTGAGCCGCTGCTCCTCACCCCAGGGGCGGATGAGGTACACTTCGGGGTTGCCGTCGCGCTCGGACACGAACGCGATCTGCCCCACCATGGCGCGCCGCTCCGCTTCGGGGAGGGGGTCTGGGTCGCGCGCGTCGCCGTCGGCCGCCTCCGATGCGCCGGCCGCGCCCGCCGGCGCGGGTCGGGGCTCCTCGCGCGCGGCCCCGGGCGTGTGGCTCGCGGAGGGGGAGGGAGCCGGCGGAGGCGCGCCCGCGCCGGCGGGGCTGCCTCCGCCCGGCTCGCGGGCGCAGCCGCCCGCGGCGAGGGCCAGCGCGAGCGCGGAGGCCAGGCCCCCGGCGGACCGGCCAGACATTGGGGGCTCCGGGTCGCGCTCCACTTGGCGCGCCCTCCGCCTCAAACCCCGCCCCGGCATCAATGGATTCGAACGGCGTCGGCGATCACCACGGCCCCCGAGGGCGCCCACCGCGAGAGCACGACCCTGTTCCAGCCCGCGGTGAAGTTGAACGTGCCCAGCGTGTTCCACTTCCCGCCGTTGATCTGCTGGTTGACGCTCACCGTGCCGAGGTTGGTGCTGCTCGCGTTGAACATCACGAACGGCGCGCTGGTCGAGCGGTCGCCGGCGGCGGTCCACCAGGCGGACACCGTCCTGGTCGCGGCGCTCGGGAGGTAGAAGTAGAACGAGGCGCCGTCGGAGATGGCCTGGGTGCTCGCCACGTAATAGCCCGTGCCGTAATACCCCGCGACGTTCGTGGAGGCCGTCCAGCTCGACGAGACGGAGATGTAATAGCTGTTCGTGTCGTTGTTGGCGTTGTTGCTGTCGATGATGACGCCGCCGCCGGTGTCGCCGCAGCTCGCCTTGATCTTGTTGATGTAGTCGCTCCACGGCCAGTTCGGCCCCGGATCGACGCGGTTGTACGGCTGGAGCTTCCCGTGCGCGACGATGTGGTACTGGTCCCGCGGGATGCCGTGGTCCCTCGTGATATCGCACGCGAGCGCGGCGGAGGCGTTGATCTGCCCGAGCGGCCACGACGCCTGGGACGCGTACCCGCCGTGCTCGATGCCGACCGTGAAATGGTTGGACGAGTACCCGTTCCGCCAGCACTCCACGTCGCTGTTCAGCGAGCAGTCGTAGGTCGCCCCGATGTGATAGGCGCGGTTCGCCTCGTGGACGAGCTGGGAGATCTCGCTCCCGCTCTCGTTGACCACGTAATGGGCGCTGACGCCGGACGCGGCGTTGGTGAGCCAGCCCCAGCAGCCCGCGTACGAGCCCTCGCAGGTGTGGATGATGATCATTCCCGGCTCTCCGATGTCGCCGGCGGGGCGGGAGTTGTAGTTGGGAGACGGCCTCCAGACGGACCCCGCATAGTCAGGGCCGGCGGCCTGGACGGGCGGCGCCGCGATGGAATGGATCTCCGCGCCGGCGGGCAGCAGCGATCCGAGCACGCCGGCCTCGGTCTCCACCACGACCCCCTCGCGGAGCGCCCGGTAGACCTCGTCGTGGATGTAGCTGGCCTGGGCCTCGGGCTGCTCGATTCCGCTGCCCGCCGCCACGATCGGCGCCCACGCGCCGAGGTCGGCCCGATCGATCCCGACCGCGTCCGCGTCCTCGCGGAGGAGCGCCGCCGCCGCCCGGATGTTGGCCAGCGCGTCCGTCCTGGCCTCCTCCACCGGGACGCCGGCGAGCGCCGCGCCGCGCTCCAGCCGCTCGCCGCGCAGCGCCATGATACCGTAGGCCGGGGGCATTCCCTCGAACTCCTCCTCGCCCTCGACCATCTGCCAGCGCGTCTCGACGAAGCCGATGGCCTTCAGCAGCGGGGCGGGGACGCCGAGCTCCTCGGCGGCCTGATCGAATGTCCGATCGAGATCGGTCCGGGGCATGCTCGCGGCGTCCGGCAGCGCGGGGGGCGCCGCCCGCCCCGGGGCGTCGAGGGTGTCGCCGTCCACGCCCTGGTCGCCGCAGGCGGCCAGGAGCATGGCCGCGCCCGCCAGGATCGTCAGCGTACGGAGCTGGTGCATTGAATATTTCCTCTCCCAGGGTAAAAGGTGCCCGCCGGCGACCCCGGAGCCAGCGCTCTTACATGTATTCGAT
>CAYQYG010000253.1:0-13057 GCA_964421485.1 uncultured Polyangiaceae bacterium
AGCACCATGATCGCGTCGTCGACCACGATGCCGACCGCGAGCGAGAGCCCGAGCAGCGTGAAGGTGTTGAGCGTGAACCCGAGGAAGTAGATCGCCGCGACCGTGCCGAGCAGCGACATCGGGATCGCCAGGACGACGTTGATGGTGCTCGACAGCGAGCCCAGGAACATCCAGCAGACCAGCGCGGTGAGCCCGACCGCCATGAGCAGCTCGAGCTCGATCTCGTGGACCGACTCCGCGATGAACTTGGTGGAATCGAAGTTGATACCGACGCTCATGCCCTCCGGCAGCGTCTTCCCGATGTCGTCGAGCGCCGCGCGGACGCCGTCGGCGACCTGCACCGCATTGGATCCGCGCTGCTTCTTGATCCCGAGGCCCTGCGCGGGCTCGCCGTTCACGCGCGCGACGCGGCGGACGTCCTCGAAGCCGTCCTCGACGACGGCGACGTCCTCCAGGTAGACGGTGGCGCCGGCCTGCTCGCGGACGACGATCCGCTTGAAGCTCTGGAGATCGAGGGCCTCGCCCATGACGCGGACGTTGACCTCGCGGCCCTCGGTCTCGAGGCGCCCCGCGGGCAGCTCGACGTGCTGGCGCCGGAGCGCGGCCGTGACGTCGGCGACCGTGAGGCCCTTTGCGTTGAGGCGATCGGCGTCGATCCAGATGCGGACGTTCCGCTCGAGATAGCCGCCCATCATGACCTCGCCGACGCCCGGGACCGTCTGGAGCTTCTCCTTGAGGCGATAGCGGGCGAAATCGGCGATGACCTGCGGCGCGAAGGGGCCCGAGAGGCCGACCCACATGATGGGCTGGTCCTCGGGGTTGGTCTTGGAGACGACCGGCGGGTCGAGGTCGCGCGGCAGCCGCCGCTGGGCCTGGGCGACCTTGGTCTGGACGTCCTGGAGCGCGACGTCGACGTTGCGCGAGAGGTCGAGCTCGATGGTGATGGAGGCGCTGCCCTGCCGCGACGAGGAGGTGATCGATTTGACGCCCTCGACCTGGACGACGGCCTCCTCGATGGGCTCGACGACGTCGTGCTCCATGACCTCCGGCGCGGCGCCCTCGAGCGTGGCGGAGACGTTGATGGTCGGGAAATCGACGTCCGGGAACTGGCTGATGCCGATGCGCGAGGCCGCGACGAGGCCGAAGACGATGGTCGCGGCCATGAGCATCCACGCGAATACGGGCTTCCTGAGGCAGGCTTCGGTGAGGCTCACGGGGCGCTCCTTCCCGCGGGCGCGGCGGCGGATGCGGGCGCAGATGCGGGCGCGGGAACGGGCGCGGGCACGGAGCCGGACACGGAGCCGGGCGCGGATGCGGGCGCGGAGCCGGGGACGGAGGACGACGCGGGCGGGGCGATGCGGACCTGGGAGCCGTCGCGGAGGGCCTCGGCGCCGCGGATCACGAGGGATTCTCCGGGTTTCAGGCCGTCCTTGACCTCGACCCGGCCGTCGGGGGTGCGGAGGCCCAGGGTGAGGATCCGCTCCTTCGCGACGCCGTCCTGCACCACGAAGGCGAGGAATCCGCGCTCGCCTGGCCTGACGGCGGTGAGCGGGATCACGGGGGCGCCGTCGGAGGCGCCGACGGGCACGGAGACCTCGGCGAACGCGCCGGGGCGGAGGTCGTCCTTGCCCTCGCCCTCGACCTCGCCGGTGACGGCGACCATCCTCGTGGCGGGGTCGGCGGCGTCGGCCACGTGGGTGAGCTTCGCGGTGAAGGTGCGGGCGTCGCCCTTGACGGTGAAGCGGGCCAGCATGCCGGCCCTGACGCGCGGGGCGTCGGCGTCCGGGACCTGGAAGCGGAGCAGGAGCGGGTCCCGGCGGAGCAGGGTCGCGAGCACGGTGCCGACGGGCACGTACTGGCCGGTCTGCACGGTGCGCGTCTGGATCTTCCCCTCGATCGGGGCGCGCACGTACGCGTCGCGGAGGTTCAGGAGCGCCTGATCGAGGGCGACCCTCGCCTCGGCGGCCTGGGCGGCGGCCGTGGTGGCACGCGATCGCCAGGTGGAGACCTCTTCCTTGCTGAAGACGCTGTCGGCGCCCTCGGCCTCGCGGCGGCCGAGGCCCGCCTCGGCCTCGGCCCTGGCAGCGCCGACGCGCTCGAGGGCGGCCTTCGCGGCGCGCACCGCGAGGTTGTACCGGGCGGGGTCGATCTCGACGAGGATCTGGCCCTTCTTGACGCGATCGCCCTCCATGAACCGGACCGCCTCGACGGCGCCGGCGACGCGGGCGGTGAGCTGGACCTGCTCGAAGGCCTCGACGGATCCGACGGCCGGGACGGCGTACTCGACGCGCTCGGCGCTGACCGGCGCGACCTCGACGGGGAAGGTCATGCCCGCCTTGCCGGGGCCCTTGGCCTTGTCGGGCGAGGCGCCGTCGCCGCCCTTGCAGCCCGCGGAGGCGGCGAGGGCGGCGACCGTCAGGAGGGGGGCGAGCGCCGCGGGGCGCAGCCAGGAGATCCGCATGCCCGAGGCTTACCGCAGGTCAGCGGTGGGGCGATGGGGATTCTCGACAGTGCCGCGGCGCCGCGGCTCAGTCCGGATCGCAGGATCCCTCACAGAACTGCCTCACCTCCCCCTCGAACCAGAGGTGGACGATCTGCGCGTGCACGCTCGGCAGGAAGTTCATGCCGTGGTGCACGTCATTGTCGGCCTCGGGCGGCGTGTTGTCCTCGGGCGGCGCAGGGTCGTCGTGCCCTTCCATCTTGTACTGCGCGAGCACCGAGTCCACGGTCGGCGACGGCGTCGATCGCAGCCCGAAGACCTCGTAATCCGCCGGCGCGAGCAGCTTCACGCCCATCGACCGCGCGAGGATCTCGGTCGTGATGTTGGGGACCTGCGAGTCGCCGATCGCCTCCTGGAGGATCACCGTCCGGCCGGGCGGCGCGTCCGGCAGCGGCCGCTCGAACATCAGCTTGGTGACGTTCGCCGGATCCGCGTGATCGAAGCGCGCCTGGACCAGCGTGGTGCCGAGGAGGAAATCGAGGGGATCGGGGTAATGGGGCTCGAGGAAGTTGCGGATCGGCGGGAACACGACCGACCGGGAGAGCATGGTGCTCCACGCCGAGCCGGGGACGCCGAAGGCGGCGCGCGCGATGTCGTCGGAGATGGAGACGAACGAGGAGCCCTCGATGCCGCCGAGGCTCGCGCCCCAGTACCAGGTCCTCGTCAGATCGATGAGCGGGCCCGCGCCGACCTGGATCGCAGGGTCGTCCTTGAGCGCGCCGCGGGCGAGCTTGGTCATGACCAGGGCGTTGATGAGCGCCTGCTGGAGCTGATCGGTGACGACGCCGATCCGGTCGAGGTTGTTGCCGACCTCGATGCCGACGCGGGCGACGTCATTGGTGGACAGGCCGATCCAGTCGGTGGCGATCACGACCGCGCCGTGCTGGTTCGCGAGCGCCTGGATGGCCTCCGCGTCGCCGCCCTCGGTCAGGAACGAGCGGCCCGTGCCGAAGATGCCGTGGCCGAGCACCACGAGCGGCAGCGGCCCGTCGGCGGCCTTCTTCGGGATCAGCATCGTGAAGGGATAGGACCGGTTCGCCGGCTGCAGCACGGGATGGTGCTCGGCGTCGTATTCGAATGTGTCGTCCTCGCGCAGGAACGTCGGGACCTCGAAATCGCCGAAGACGATGCGGGCCATCTGGTCGTTCGGGTCCTCCTGGACGTCCGTGATGACGTACGGGAGGCCCGTGTCGCCGGCCATCTCGAGCGCCTTCTCCCGCATCGAGAGGACCGAGCCGAGCAGGTAGTCCTCGCTCGCGACCTGGAAGTCGAAGGCGGTGAGCAGCTCGCGGCGCGGGTAGCCGTGCGTGGCGGCGAAGCTGAAGAGGGCGTCGTACCGAGGCCGGATGGCCTCGAGCTCGGCGCTGTCGGTCTCGACGCCGTCGCGGATGGCCTCGAACGCGGGGGTGGGCTCGATGACGCGGCCGGCGGCGTCGGTGAGGCCGCGCTGGACGAGGACGAGGATGCGGGCGCCCATGCGCATCGGGGTCATGGGGTGGAGGATGAGGGCGTAGCGGCCGTCGTAGCCGTCGCGGAGGTTCCGGTCCATCTCGGCGAAGTACGGGACGCGCTCGCCGGTCTCCATGTCGAAGATGGCGATGCGGCTGCCGTCGCGGAGCGAGTCCTCGATGTGGTGGAGGCCGGGCAAGGGGGCGGTGTCGATGTCGACGCCGAAGTGGAGCAGGATCGGGATGACGGGCGAGAAGCCGTCCGCGGCGTTGTACGGGGCGACGTCGAGCGGGACGGCGCCGTCGCGCAGGGGGAGCTTCTCCGCGGGGAGGTCGACGCGGACGCCGGTGGGGGTCGAGGCGTCGTCGCGCTGGACGAAGGCGCTCGGGAACGGGAGGAGGCACTCGTCGCTGGTGGCGAGGGGGTTGCAGCCTGGCTGGAGGCCGAGGCCCGGGGCGGGGTCGCTGGAGAGCGAGCAGCCGAGGAGCGCGGGGGCGAGGAGCGCGCAGAAGGGTCCGGTGCGTCGAAGAAGGGACAAGGGGGCCTCCAGGTGGGGGCGCACTGTACCGGTGGGGGCGGAGGGACGGAAGCGTCGTGCTGAGGCCGGCGTGGATCCGGGCTTCAGCGACGGTCGAGGGGGCCGAGGAGGTGCCCCCCCAGACCGGGTCCCGCCTCTCGGTCATCGCTCGGGGCTTCGGGTCGCCTTCGGCGCCCTACGCCCCGAACCCCGCCGCGGCGGACTTGGTCGGGGCTATGGTTCCGATGCGCGCGCCTCATGCCGGGCGACGATGTCGCGCGCGGGGGGATCGGCCCAGTCTGGGGGGGCACCTCCTCGGCCCCCTCGACCTCTTGCCGGGTGAGGGGAACGGTTCTTGGAATGGGGCGCCGGGGCGTCACCGAATGAAGCACCTTGCTCTGACTGCAGCGCGCGACCGATCGCCCGCGACGGCGGTGACTTGCAGGATGTTCGAGACTGCCTGGATCGAGCGCATCTCGCGGATTCATCCCGCCACGCCGTTCGTGTTCTGGTTGCCCTTGATCGGCTGGCTCATGGCGCGCGCCGTCCGGGGCAGGCTCGGCGCTCTCGAGATCGCCGCGCTCGTGGTGGCGGGGGCGTTTCTGTGGACGCTCGTCGAATACGTCCTCCATCGGTTCGTGTTCCACTGGGTGGGGGCGCGGCCGTGGCAGCGGCGGGTCCACTTCATCATCCACGGCGTGCACCATGATTTTCCGAGCGATCCGGATCGGCTCGTGATGCCGCTCAGCTTGAGCATCCCGCTCGGGGCGGCGTTCTACGTCGCGCTCCGGGCGGCGCTCGGGGCGGCGCGGGCGGAGCCGCTGTTCGTGGGGCTCGTGCTCGGGTACCTGACCTATGACGGGATGCATTATGCCATCCACCATTTCCCGATGCGCTCGCGGCTCGCCAGGGGGATCAAGCGGCACCACATGATCCACCACCACGTCGGGGCGGAGTCGCGGTGGGGGGTGTCGTCGCCGCTGTGGGACTGGGTCTTCGGGACGATCGACGAGGCCCGGCCGCGCGCGCGCGGCTGAGCAGGGCGTCACCGGGCGGAGCGGCGGCGGGCGGGGGGCTCGCGCGGCGGGGCGCGGCGATCGAGCAGCAGGGCGCGGAGGCGCGCGGCGGCGGGCGGCAGGCGGTCTCTGCCCCGGTGCACGATGCGGAGCGGCCGCTGGATCGGCGTCGCGGGGTGCGGCACCTCGACGAGGCGGAGGGCCGCGAGGTCGTGCTCCACGGCGGCGCGGCTGACGAGCGCGACGCCGATGCCGGCGCGCACGTTGCCCTTCACGGCGGCGATGCTGCCGAGCTCCATCACCACGTCCGCGTCCGGGAAATGGCGGTCCAGGAGCGCCCGCGTGGTGGTGCCGCGCGCGAACGCCACGAAGGGCGCGCTCGCCGCGCGCGGCAGGCCCGGGGCGGCGATCAGCACGAGCTCGTCGATCCTCCACGGATCGCCCTCGTCGGCGGTCGTGACCCCGAGGTCGAGCTCGCCGTCGTGGAGGGCGCCCAGGATCTGGGTCGCGGTCGCCTCGCGCAGGAGGAAGCGCACGCCCGGGTGCTGCGCGCGGAACTCGGCCAGGATCGGCGGCAAGAGGTAGGTGCACGCCGTCGCGCCCGCGCCGAGGCGCACCTCGCCGGCGCGCAGGCCCTCGATCTCGGCGACCGCGCGGCGCCCGTCCTCGAGCGCCGCGAGCGCCGCGCGCGCCCGGGGCACGAGCGCCGCGCCCGACGCGGTGGGCTCCGCGCCGGCCGGGCCGCGCGCGAGCAGCCGCGCGCCCAGCGCCGCCTCCAGCCGCCGGATCGACGCGGTGAGCGCGGGCTGCGACAGGTGCGCCCGGCGCGCCGCCTCGGTGAACGTGCCGTGCTCGACGATGAGCAGGAAATGGCGGAGCTCGTCGATCATCAGGATCGTTTATAGCAGCTCTAGAAACAATCGATTGGACCGATTGCCGGCCGAGCCCTACCTGGAGGGGCAGGAGGCCGAAGATGCAGCTCTTTCTCCTCGCGATGGGCGTGCTCGCGGGCGCGCTGACCACGGTCGCCGGGCTCGGCGGGGGCATCCTGCTCACCCTGGCCCTGTCGTTCACGATGACGCCCGCCGAGGCGCTGGCGCTCACCTCGCCCGCGCTGCTCGTCGGGATGCTGCACCGCGCGCACCTGAACCGGCGCGCGATCGACCGGCGCGTGGCGGCCGCGTTCGCGATCGGCGCGTTCCCGGGGAGCGTGGTCGGGGGCGCGCTCTTGCCGGCGATCCCGGCGGGGATGCTCCGGGTGCTGCTCGTGGGCGCGGCGGCGAGCGGGGTGGTCCAGGCGATCCGCCGCCGGCGCGCGCCGGCCCGCGAGGCCGCGCGCGCCGAGCGGCGCGGCGCCGCCGCGGCCTGGATCGCGGCGGCCGGCTTCGGCATCGGCGCGGTGGGCGCGACGATCGGCAGCGCGGGCCTGATGGTGGGCCCGCTCCTGCTCTCGACCGGCCTGACCGGCGCGGCCTACGTCGCGACCGCCGCGGCCGCCGGCGTGTCCATGCACGTCGGCCGCATCCTCGCCTATGGCGCCGGCGGGCTGATCACGCCCGCGACGCTGCCCTGGACCGCCGCGCTGACCGCGGCGAACGTGGCCGGCAACCTGCTCGGCGACGTGGCCCGCCGCCGCCTCGGCGCCGAGCTCGGCGCCCGGATCGAGCTCGGCGTGCTCGTCGCCTGCGTCGCGCTCGCGGTCCTGGGGCTCACCTGACGATCAGCGCCGCTCCGCCGTGGCGACCGGCGAGGCTCTTCTCCACCGCGGTCCCGGCGAGCGCCGAGCCGGCATCGGGATTTGCACCGGATCGACCGTACGCCTATGCTCCGCCGCCCAGGAGCCCCACCGTGTACCTCAAGCAGTTCAGGTTCGCCGGCATCAAGTGTTTCGACGACGTCACGCTGGACTTCCCCATCGACGAGAGCGGGTCGTTCGCGGGCTGGAACGTCCTGCTCGGCGCCAACGCCACCGGGAAATCGACGCTCCTCCAGGCGATGGGGATCGCGCTCGTCGGTCCCAACGCGTGGCCTCAACTCCTCACACCGAAAGGGTGGGTCCGCCGGGGGGTCCCGGACCATGGCACCATCCATGCCACGATCACCAAGGGCCCCGACGACATGGCCGACCGGGCACAGAAGGGCCCGTTCAAGCCTCAGATCGCGGTGATGCCGGACAAGAGCGTCGAGTATGCCGGTGTTCCTTACGATACTCCGCAGTTCGTGCTGGCCGGCAAGGACAGGAACCAGGTCTTGAAGAGCGTCTATGCCATCAAGAAGCGAGGGTGGTTCGCGTGCGGTTACGGCCCTTTCCGCCGGCTGTCAGGCGGCAACAACGACGTGGTTGCCCGGCTGACCAACCCGCGACAGTGGCGCATGGCATCCCTCTTCGACGAATCGGTGGCGCTGGTACGGTGCGAGCCGTGGTTGCTTGAGCTGCACCACAAGGCCAATGATCCCGACCGCGTGGAGCGCGTTCGCTATGCAGACGCGCTCGACCGATTGAAGGCGATCATCAACAGCCTCCTGCCCGGCCAGGTGCGCATCGATCGAGTCGACTCGGCCCGCGCACATTTCGTCACGGGGAGCAACACCCCCATTGCGCTCTCGGAGCTGAGCGACGGCTACAGAAGCTTCCTCGCGCTCGTGATCGATCTGCTACGGCACATCTTCGAGGAGCACGAGGACAGCGCCGGGACCGGCGCAGAAGATCCCTGGAAGTCTTCCGGAGGAGCCGTCGAGGTCGAGGGCGTCGTGCTCATCGACGAGATCGACGCGCACCTGCACCCGACATGGCAGCGCCGGATCGGACACATGCTCCGGAAGGTCTTCCCCAGGATGCAGTTCATCGTCTCGACCCACAGCCCGTTCGTCGCGCAGGCCGCGAGCAATGGGGGGCTCTTCATGCTGCGGACCACGGACCAGCGCGACGCCGCCGCGACCCCCGCGGACGCGGTGCAGGTCGTCCAGCCCGTCACCTCGGTTCGGGGATGGCGCGCGGAGCGCATCCTCACGAGCGATCTCTTCGGCATGACCGAGACCGTCGACGTGGAGACCGAGGCCCTGCTCACACGCTATCATACCCTTGCAGGCAAGGCCGCCTTCAACAAGCTCCCCGCGGAGGAGCTCCGCGAGCTCCATGGCCTGGAGACCCAGCTCGGCCATCTGCTCACGGCTCCGGGTGAGTCCAGCGAGGAATTCCGCCTCCGCGAGGAGTCCGAGAAGTACATCAAGAACACGCTGGCGAAGGTGCGCCGGACCGCGTCCTGAGCGCTCGGCCAGGGATGCAGCGGCCATGATCTTCCTCGAACGCCCCCACATCGAGACCTGTCTTGAGGACAGCTCACTCCGAGAGCGATACAGGACCTGGCGCGAGGACATGACCCGTGATCTGAAGCCCGGAGACGGCAAGATCACGAGCCGCTGGGACCAGTTCGTGAAGGGCGCCGGCAAGGCGAAGGACGTCGGCCCGATCGTGCTCGCCGCGGTGCGGGGCTGGCAGCACCACAAGTGCGCGTGGTGCGAGGCGGCCGAAGCTCATACCTTCGATCACGTCGAGCCCAAGAAGAAGATCCCGGCGGTGATGTTCGACTGGGAGAACCTGCTGGCTTGCTGCGAGCATTGCAATAACGCTCGCAGCCATCATGACGTCCCCAGCGACCATCTCATCATCCCGACGCGGGACGAGCCGCTGAGGCATTTCCGGTGGGACTCGAGGACCGGCGCGTGCCTGTTCGATCCCGATGACGCGCGCGCATCGGACACGGAACGCGCACTGAAGATGTCTCGGTTCCAGGCCGAGAAGATCCACAAGCTGGCTCGGGTTCGTCACTTCCTGGCGGACCTGCTCGGCGACGCGATACCTCGCGGCCAGACGCTCGATCGGCTGCGTGAAGAGCTCGATCCGAAGCGCCCTTACCTCTGCATCCTCCGGTCCTGGCTGCTACATCCTCCGAATGAGGACGACCGGTACCTGCGCGACCGCGCGTTCGCGATGGCCCCGATCCTCCTCGACTGGGTGCGCCCCTGGCTGTGGCCGTGGGAGGGAGCGGAATGGCCCCCCGACCCTGAATGATCGCGCGGCCCTACGGCGAACCTGGAAGCGACGACCACGCGGCAAGGCGCCCGCCGGGGTTCACCACGCGCCGAACCTCACCACCACACACGTCACGTTGTCCGGCCCGCCGTGCTCCAGCGCCCGCCCGATGAGCCCCGCGACGACGGCCGGGATCGAGGCCGACCACGCGAGCGTCGCCGCGATCTCGTCCTCGTCCACGGGCCCCCACAGGCCGTCGGAGCAGAGCAGCAGCACGTCCCCCGCCTCCGCGGCCTCGACGCGCGTCTCCACGTCCACCGCCCTGTCGATCCCGAGCGCCCGCGTCAGGCGGCACGCGATCTCCGGGGCCAGGTCGCACGCTCCCGGGTCGGCGCCCGCCTGCTGCCGCAAGAGCTCCTCGAGCACGGTATGATCCCGCGTCAGCGCCGCGAGCCGCCCGCGGCGCAGCCGGTAGATCCGTGAGTCGCCGACGTGCGCGAGGTAGACCCTCTCGCCGCTGACCAGCGCCCCCGCGAACGTCGACCCCATCCCGCGCTTCCCCGCGATGCGCCGCCCTTCCGCCTCGATCTCCCGGTTCGCTCTCCGCAGGCTCCAGACCAGCCGCGCCTCGTCCCGGTCGGCCTCCATGTTGCGCTCGTACGGCCACGTCTCGTCCGGATCGTCCTCCTCGATGCAGCTCCGGACGATATCGACGGCCATCCGCGACGCGATCTCGCCCGCGGCTTGCCCGCCGATGCCGTCGGCCACCATGAACAGCCCGATCTCGGGGAGCACCGCGAAGCTGTCCTCGTTGTTCGCCCGCACCTCGCCGACATGCGAGCCGCCCGCCGCCTCGATGCGCAGAGGGCTCGCGACCACGCTCCTGCAAGGTCCTGCCATCGCCGGCGCGCAGGAGGCGCCCCTCATCGTCCCGCTTCTCATCGGCCAGATCTCCTCGCCCCTGTGCATGTCAGCCTCCCCGCCCCGCTCGCCGCTCGCCGCTCGCCGCTCGCCGCTCGCCGCTCGCCCAAGATCCTCGTCGCCGCCTCCATCCACGATGCGCAGCGCGGCCCCCCTCGCCGAGGACCGAGCCCAGCGCGAGGGTTGGCTCCGGCGACCGCGCGAAGACCCCGACGCCGGAGACATCCCTCGATGGATAGATAGGACGATCGTCCCGTCCTGCGCCCGAGATCGCCCGAGCCGATCATTTTTCTGCCGGCTCACCTCCGGCCCCGCCCGCGGCCTCCAGCCTGAGATCCGTCATGGGGCCGCGAGCCTCACCCCGGCTCCGGCGGTCTGGATGACGACATTGTGCGGCGCCGCCCCGCTCGTTCCGAAGGGTCCCACGACCGCCGTCCCCGGCGGAAACTGGCCATTGGCGTCCGTTCCTTGATTGGAGGCGATCCACGTATTTCCGACCGCCTCGTGCAGCCAGGCCGAGCCCGCGCTGACGAACAGACCCGCCTGCGCGCTCCCGATCAGCGTATTTCCGCCGGGGTCCGCCTCCGTCCCCATATCGATGAATGCGTTCGCCGTCCGCACGCCGATCCCGTTGTCCGACAGATCGCTCCCGCGGATGAGCGCCTGCCCGCTCGCGACGTCGAGCCCCACCGCGAAGCCGTGAATCGCCGCGTTGTTCACCCACGCCACGCCGCTCGCGCCGGGGATCACGGCCCGGTCAGCCCCCGGCCCGCCGGTGATGGCGACGCCGTCGAGCCACACGTAGCTCGCGCCCTCCACCGCTCTGTCCGCCGCGAGCACGACGCCGCCGACCAAGGAGACCTCGGCCTGTTCCTCCGCCGTGATCACCGCCCCCGCGCCGCCGCCCTGAGTCACCGCCGTGTCCTGGAGCTCGAGCCCCGCGACATCGGCCACATGGATCGCTGTCCCGCAACCGACCGCGCTCAGCGCGCCCCCTGTGATCCTCGCGTGCGCCGATCCCGACACCAGGAGGACGCCGAGGCTGTCCTGCACGAGGGTCCCATCCAGATCGAGCAGGGCCGCGCCGTCCACCCAGGCGGCCAACGCGCCGCACACCTCCCCGATCCCGCGGATCTCCCCGCCGGTCATCGTGAGGCTCGCGTCGTCGAACAGCCATGCCCCCGCCGCGCCGTCGCGAATGACCCCGGCCATCATCGCCACCTCGGCCGCGCCTGTCAGCGACACCGCCGTCGCATTGCCGGCGAGCTCGACCGCCTCCAGCGCCACGGCGCCGGCCTGCGCGGCCACCCCGACCGCGAAGCCTTCGATGCGCAGCCCCTCCGCCGCCCCGCTGCCCTCGAAAAACAGCGCGGTCTCGACGCCCGCCCCCGAGAGGATCGCCTCACCGGGCGCGATCGCCGCAATGGTGACCCCGTCGCCGATGGGCGCGGCGAAGTCCTCCCCGCTCGCCGCGTCGTACGTTCCACCGAAGAGGTGCACCGTCGCGCCGCCCGCGGCCAGCGTGAGCGCCCTCTTCAGCGTCTTGAGCGGCGCCTCCTCGGTCCCGGGCCAGTCATCGTGCCCCGCGACCGGATCGACGAAGAGATCGGCCGCGCCCCCCGCGCCGCCGCCGCCCCCTCCCGCGCCGGTGCTCGTCGCGCCGGACACGCACCGGAGCTCGCATTGGTCCGCCACGAAGGGCCAGCAGCCCGCGACGGCCACCGCTCCCCACGTCGCCAGCATGGCAGCGCCGAGCGCCGCCGCGCCTCTCGTTCCCATGGATTGCCTCGTCCCCCGCCTCGATCCCATGTCCATGATTTCAGTCCTCTTCATCTATCTCCTCCATGCGATTCTCCGTGCGCGACAGTATCAATTCATCCACCACTCCGGGAGCCGCGTACAGATTCGTGCTCGAGCCGGGGCCCGTCACCGCCGTCACCGATCGTCGAACCGGCGGAGCCACGCCAGGCTGCGCTCCTTGTCGTCGAACGCAGGCCATCTGGACGCGGACACGGCCGTGCTCGTCGGTGTGGATCTCCTCGCCGGCTGGGCCGATCACCGTGGCGGTCTCGACACCGTGCACGGTCGGCTTCGGCGTGCGCCGCGCGGGCCGCCACGGCGTCGAAGCCGGGACCGCGGTGACGCGCACGGTCCAGTCGCCCAGCGGGGTGCCGTCAATCGCGATCGACGTGACGAGCAACCCGACGCGCGGATCGAGCTCGGGTCGAGGGTGCCCCTCGATCGTGACGATCGTGCCGGGCCTGAGATCCGCTGCGTTCGTCTCGAAGGAGACCACGCAGCAGTCGGCGCGCTCGGCCTCGAGCGCGCGCGCGGCGAGCTGCGCGCCATAGCGATCGTCATGCAGCTCCGCGCGCGCCGCGGCGCCTTCGACGAGGAACGCACCGGGTCTGTAGAGCCATCGCTCGAGCGCGGCGCGCTCCTCTGTCGGAGCGCGCGACGCGCCGAGCAAGCTCCACGCGGGCCGGCGGAAGTCGTGATCCCGGAACGCGACGGCCTCGGGCCGCACCCTGCCGTCGATCGACACGCGCGTGGCGAAGTCTTCACGCGTGCGCTCGTTGGGACTCTCGATGTGCTCGAGCGCGTGCGCTCTGCGCGGCGCG
>CAYQYG010000254.1:0-13053 GCA_964421485.1 uncultured Polyangiaceae bacterium
GGCGGCCGGGGGCGCCGGGGCGGCCGCGGCGGCGCCGGGGTCGTCCGCCAGCGCGGGCACGCTGATCGTCTTGCGCTCGGCCGCCTTGACGCTCACCGAGCCCTCCCAGGCCTTCTTCCCGGGCGCGGACGCGACGACCTTGTGCTCGCCTGGATCGATCGGCGAGGGCTGGTTGAAGCTCGATCGATCGAGCGTCACCCCGTCGATCTTGATCTCGAGCCCCTCGGCCGCGGCCGCGATCTTCACGGTGAGGCGCGGGATCCTGAGCTCCAGCTTCGCGCTCCGGGCCCTGGCGTCGGCCTGGATCTTCCTGTTGCCCGCCTTGCGCGCCTCGCCCTCGGCGTCGACGAACTCCTGCCACGCGGTCGCGATCTTCCCCTGCTTCTCGTGGCAGGCCGCGACGTCGATCAGCGTGCCCGCGCTGGGGGCGAGCCGCTGGCTCTCCTCCAGCTTGGGGCACGCCTCGGCGAGCTTGCCCTCGCCCATGAGCTTCGCGCCCTCCTTGCGCAGCGCGTCCGCGTCCTGGGCCGCGCCCGCCCGCGGGATCAGGAGGCCCGCCGCGAGGGCGAGCAGGGCGCCCGCGCCCCGGAGGGAGCGGCCGTATCGGATGTCGTCGAGGGGTCCGGTGCCGTGGATCGTCGTTCTTGCCATCGCTCTGGGTCAGGTCAGAGAGCCCCCCCGGGCACATGACAGTGCCCACCGGGCCCCCCGCGCGCGCTCCTCATCAAGACGGAGAAGGGCAACCACCCTAACACAGAACGAGGGCTCGCCGCGCCTCTCGTCATTCATGCGGCTTGCCCCGCCGGGGAGGCCGCACCAGATGGTGCGGCGGACCTCATGCCTCCACAGCGACAGACCCGCCGCGGCCTCACCGTCTTCGCCCTCATCCTCGCGCTCGCCATGGGCGCCCTCGAGGCCACGGTCGTGGCCACCGCGATGCCGACCGTGATCGGCGACCTCGGCGGTATCCACCAGTACGCGTGGGTCGCGAACGCTTACCTGCTCGCCTCGTCGGTGACCGTCCCGATCTACGGCAAGCTCGCCGACATCTACGGCAGGAAGCCGATCCTGCTGTTCGGCATCGTCGTCTTCCTGCTCGGCTCCGCGGCGAGCGGCGCGGCCACGTCGATGACCCAGCTCATCGTCTTCCGCGCGATCCAGGGGCTCGGCGCGGGCTCGATGCAGCCGATGGCGCTCACCGTCGTCGGCGACATCTTCAACCTCGAGGAGCGCGCCCGCATGCAGGGCATCTTCGGCGCCGCCTGGGGCCTGTTCGGCCTCGTCGGCCCGATGCTCGGCGGCGTCATCGTCCACTACCTCTCCTGGCGCTGGGTCTTCTACGTCAACATCCCCTTCGGCGTCGCGGCCGCCGCGATCGTCACCGGCTCGCTGCACGAGCGCGTCGAGCTGCGCAGCCGCTCGCTCGACTTCCTCGGCGCCGCGCTGCTCTCGGGCGGCGTCATCGCCCTGCTGCTCGCCGCCGGCCGCGCGGGCGGCGCGGCCGGGGCCGCGGCCCCCGCCGCCGCCATCCTGCTCGCCGCCTTCCTCCTCGTCGAGCGCCGCGCCGCCGAGCCCGTCCTCCCGCTGCTGCTCTTCACGCGCCCCGTGATCCTCGTCTCCAACCTCGCCGGCGCGATCATCGGCGGCGCGATGATCGCGACGCTCACCTACGTCCCGCTCTTCGTGCAGGGCGTGCTCCGCGGCAGCCCCACCGACGCGGGCTCCGCGATCACCCCCATGGTGATCGGCTGGCCGATCGCGAGCGCGGTGAGCGGCCGCCTGATCCCGCGCGTCGGCTTCCGCCCGCTGATCCGCCTCGGCCTCGCGGTCACCGCCGCGTCCGCCGTCGCGCTCGCGCTCTTCGGCACCGGGGACACGCTGAACCAGATCCGCCTCACCGCGCTCGCGTTCGGCGTCGGCATGGGCCTGTCCAACACCGCGCTGCTCATCGCGGTCCAGACGAGCGTCGACTGGCGAGAGCGCGGCATCGCGACCGCGAGCACGATGTTCTTCCGCACCATCGGCGGCGCCCTCGCCGTCGGCGTGATGGGCGGCGTGCTCAACGCCTCCCTCGCCCGCGACCCCTCGATCCCCGCCGAGGCCGCGAGCCGCCTGCTGAGCCCCGAGGGGATCCGCGGCATGGACCCCGCGCTCGCCGAGCGCCTCGGCCACGCGCTCACGATCGGCCTGGACAAGGTCTTCTGGATCATCGCCGGCCTGGGCATCGCCGGCTTCCTCGTCACGCTCTGGTTCCCGAAGCTCCCCCTGGGCTCCTCCCCCGGCGCCGCCCCCGCGCGCGACGCCCCGCCCGCATAGCGCCGCGCTTCCCAGGTCCTGGCAAGGATCCCGGAGAGAAATTCACAGGGAGGCGGGGAGAGCGGGGAGAGAGAGATTTTCGGGATTTTTTTCTGACCTCCCCGTCCTCCCCGTCTCCCTGTGCATCCTCTCTTCTCTCTTTTCTGACTCCCCGGTCAGCGATCCTGCGGCGCCCCGTCCCGGATGCCCAGCGTGTCCTCGCGCGCCGAGAGGCAGGCCTCGCTCCCGGCCACGAACGACCGGCAGTTGTCCGGCCGGATCGGGTAGATCCCGCACGCGCGCTCCTCGAGGTGCTGGCACCGCCCGCTCGGCGCGAGGCGCAGGCTGATCACCCCGCTCTCCTGCCGCACGTACGCCGGCCCGGCGAGATCGGCGCGCCCCGCGCGCCGCCAGCGATCGAGGTCCGCGTCGTCGAGCAGCACGAAGGGATCGTGGCAGCACGCCGCGCACGCCAGGCAGTCGAGCTCGATCCTCCGCACCGACCCCGGGTGCACGCTGTCCCGCTCGCACCAGTCGAGCACCGACCCCTCGAACCGCCGCGTCACCTGCGCCGTCGCGAGCCCCTTGGCCGGCCCGTCGTGCACGCGCCGCCACTGCGCCATCTCGATCGCGAGCAGCGCCCATAGCCCCAGCTCCGCGATCCTCCCCTCCGCGTCCACCCCGAGCAGCACCTCGATCCGGTCGTCCGGATGGGTGATCACCGCGTGCCCGCCCGCGCGCACGTGGGCCGCCGCGCGCGCCAGGTACTTCGGACGAAACCGCCGCCAGATGGGCCGATCGAGGACGTGGACCGCGGACATCGTGGGCCGGGCCTTCTGCTAGCATTGCGCCGCGCTCGACATGAAGAAGATCGTCATCGTCCGAACCGGCGAGCCCGTCCCCTCGATGCTGGAGCGCCGCGGCCACTTCTCGGACATGATCCGCGGCGCCGTCGGCGACGCCTGGAGCGGCGGCTACGACGAGATCGACGCGCGGACGGGCGACCTCCGCGACCCCGGCGACGCCGCCGCCTTCGTCATCACCGGCTCCGCGGCCAACGTCCCGACCCGCGAGCCCTGGATGCTCGCGACCGAGGCCTGGCTCCGCGAGGTCGCCGGGCGCGGCACACCCACCTTCGGCATCTGCTTCGGCCACCAGATCCTCGCGCAGGCCCTCGGGGGCGAGGTCGTCAAGAACCCCCGCGGCCGCGAGATCGGCACCGTCCGCATCGAGCGCCGCGCCGACGACCCCATCTTCGACGGCCTCCCCGCGACCTTCGACGCCAACGTCACCCACGTCGACACGGTCGGCAAGCTCCCCGAGGGCGCGGTCAGCCTGGCCCGGTCGGACCGGGAGGAGCACCACGCCATCCGCTTCACCCGCACGTGCTACGGCGTGCAGTTCCACCCCGAGATCGACCGCGAGATCCTCGCCGGCTACATCGAGGCCCGGATCGAGATCCTCCGCGCCGAGCGCTTCGACGTCGAGGCCCTGCTCGAGGGCCTCACCGAGGGCGCCCCCGGCGCCCAGGTCCTCCGCAACTTCATCCGCCGCTTCGTCCGCGGCGCGTGACCTTCGCTGACCCGCCGGTCACCCGCGCGCCCTTCGCGGCCTGCTCCGCCGGCGCCGGGCGATCTCCGTCGATCCGCAGGTACCCCCGCCGGATCACGTCGAAGAGCGCCGTCACGATCTGCTCCCGGTGCCGGGCCGCCTCCCCCATGGCGTTCTCGAACAGCACCTCCTTCAGCGCCCCGATCGTGAACGTCGCGTAGAGCTTCGTGTCCCCCGGCTCCACGATCCCGAGCCGCTGCCCCTCCTCCAGCGCCTCGACCATCAGCCGCTTCACCTCCTGGTGGAACGACCGCACCTGCGTCACGAACGCCGGATCGAGCCCCGCCGAGTACGAGAGCAGGATGCTCGTCAGCGCCGCGTCGTCGAGCAGCACGGCCACGATCGCCCGGATGTTGTGCTTGATCTGCGCGTCGACGTCCGCCGCCGGGTCGACGTGCAGGATCGCCCCCCCGAGCCGCGTGAACAGCCCGTGCACGAGCTCCGCGAACACGGACCGCTTGTCCGGGAAGTAGAGGTAGAAGGTCCCCTTCGCGACCTTGGCCAGCGCGACGATGTCGTCGACCTTCGCCTCGTGGTACCCCTTCTCTGCGAAGACGCTCCGCGCCGCGCGCAGCAGCTCCTGGCGGCGCTCGAATTTCTTCATCGCGAGCGCTTCTACCACCCGCCAGGCTCACCGCCCTGGATGGAAATCAACTGACCGCGCAGCGGGGCCCACATTTGCGTCCGGCGCGGCGGTGAGCTCGCCGCATGGAGGCCGCCCACAAAGAGATTTACTTCTCCATGCCAGGAGGTGTACCGATAACGACTGACTGGCCAGTCAGTCGGCGGCTCGGGGCGCGCTGACAGAGGGGAGAGAGCCGGCATGGGGAGACAGGGGCAGGATCCGGTCGTCATCGGCATCGACGTGGGCTCGACGACCGTCAAGGCCGTCGTCGTCGATCCCCGGAGCCACGAGATCCTCTGGAGCGACTACCAGCGCCACCAGACGAAGCAGCCCGAGAAGGTCCTCGAGCTCGTCGAGGCCATCGAGGCCGCGTTCCCGGAGTCGCCGCGCGGCGCGTGGCGCGTGTTCATGACCGGCTCCGGCGCCGCCCCCCTCTGCGCGGGCCTCGGCGCCAAGTTCGTGCAGGAGGTCAACGCCGTCACGCTCGCCGTCGAGACCCTCCACCCCGACGTCGGCAGCGTGATCGAGCTCGGCGGCCAGGACGCCAAGATCATCATCTTCCAGAGGGACGAGGAGACCGGCGACAGGACCGCCGCCCCGTCCATGAACGACAAGTGCGCCTCCGGCACGGGCGCGACCATCGACAAGTGCATGATCAAGGTCGGCCTCCCCCAGAGCGAGGTCGTGGAGATCCACTTCGACGACTCCAAGCTGCACCACGTGGCGGCGAAGTGCGGCGTCTTCGCCGAGACCGACGTCGTGAACCTCGTGAAGAGCGGCATCCCCTCCAGGGAGATCCTCTGCTCGCTCGCCGACGCGATCGTCCTCCAGAACCTGTCCGTGCTGACCCGCGGGTCAACGCTCAGGCACAAGGTCCTCCTCCTCGGCGGGCCCAACACGTACCTGCCGTTCCTGAAGGAGTGCTGGCAGAAGCGCATCCCCGAGACCTGGGAGGAGCGCGGCTACGCCTGGCCCAGGGACCGCCCCGTCGAGGAGACCATCTTCGTCCCCCCGAGCGCCCAGCTCTACGCGGCGTTCGGCGCCTGCGTGTACGGGCTCAAGGAGCCCGCCGAGGTCGGCCGCTACGCGGGCCGCGCGGGCCTCGTCGAGTACATGACCCACGGCCGCAAGGCCCGCCTCGGCGAGAGCGCCGGGCCGCCCCTCGTCCGCAGCCGGGACGAGGTCGAGGAGTTCAGGAGGCTCTACTCCGTCCCGAGGTTCGTCCCGAGGAGGCTCGCGCCGGGTGAGGTCGTGCGCGGCGTCATCGGCCTCGACGGCGGCTCCACCTCCTCGAAGGCCGTGCTCGTCGACGAGGGCGGGGAGATCGTCTGCAAGGCCTACCAGCTCTCCAAGGGCAACCCCATCCAGGACGCCAAGGAGCTGCTCGCGAAGCTGCGCGAGCACGTCGAGGGCCAGGGCGCCGCGCTCGAGGTCATCGGCCTCGGCGGCACGGGCTACGCGGCCGACGTCCTCCAGGAGTGCATGCGCGCCGACGTCAACATCGTCGAGACCGTCGCGCACATGATGAGCGCGGTCCGCTACTTCGGCGACGTCGACGTCATCTGCGACATCGGCGGGCAGGACATCAAGGTCCTGTTCATGAGGAACGGCGACATCGCGAGCTTCCGCCTCTCGAACTCGTGCTCGGCGGGCAACGGCATGCTGCTCCAGGCCATGGCCGACCAGTTCGGCCTCCCGGTCACCGAGTACGCCGACGCCGCGTTCGGCGCCGAGCTCGCCCCGAAGTTCAGCTACGGCTGCGCCGTCTTCCTCGACACCGACCGGGTGAACTTCCAGAAGGAGGGCTTCGCCAAGGAGGAGCTGCTCGCCGGGCTCGCGCAGGTCCTGCCGAAGAACATCTGGCAGTACGTCGTGCAGGTCCCGCGGCTCGCCGCGCTCGGCACGCGCTACGTCCTGCAAGGGGGCACGCAGTACAACCTCGCCGCGGTCAAGGCGCAGGTCGACTACATCAAGGAGCGCGTGCCCGGCGCCGAGGTCTTCGTCCACCCGCACACCGGCGAGGCGGGCGCGCTCGGCGCCGCGTTCGAGGCCCTGCGCGTCGTGAAGCGCCGCGGTCACTCCACCTTCATCGGCCTCGATGCCGCGATCGCGCTCGAGTACACGACGAAGAACGACGAGGAGACCGTCTGCCACTTCTGCCCGAACGAGTGCAAGCGCACGTTCATCGACGCGAGGCGCCCCGACGGCTCGACGAGCCGCTACATCTCCGGCTTCTCGTGCGAGAAGGGCACCGTGGAGAGCGAGCAGGCGATGCTCGACCTCGTCGCCGAGCGCAAGAAGATCGCCCGCCAGTTCCCGAACCTCGTCGACTACGAGTCCAGGTCCGCCTTCCGGCACTCCTACGAGCCCGCGCCGATGCCCGCCGAGGGCGCGCCCACGAGGGACGTCGTCGTCAAGCGCGGCTTCCTCGGCCTGCGCCGCGTCGAGACGACGCGCCCGTTCCGCCGCAGCGGCCCGGAGGTCAGAGAGCGCCTCCGCCGCGTCCGCGTCGGCATCCCGCGCGTCCTGAACCTCTACTCGACCGGCCCCTACTTCCGCACCTACTTCGAGGCGCTCGGCGTCCCCAGGCAGAGCGTCGTCTTCAGCGACGTGACCAGCGAGGAGCTGTGGGTCGAGGGCGGCAAGTACGGCTCGATCGACCCCTGCTTCCCGTCCAAGGTCGCGCAGGCGCACATCCACAACCTGCTCTTCCGCCACCACTCTGAGGACAGGAGGCTCGACTACGTCTTCTTCCCGATCCTCACGCACGTCCCGAGCTTCGGCGAGGGCGTGATGGACAGGACGAGCTGCCCGATCGTGGCCGGCGCGCCCGAGGTCATGAAGGCCGCGTTCACGAAGGAGATCGACTTCTTCAAGGCGCGCGGCATCGAGTACCTCGATCCGGCGCTCACGTTCTCGGAGCTCACGCTGACCGCGCGCCGCATGTACGAGACCTGGGGCCCGCGGCTCGGGATCACCGAGGACGAGAGCGACCACGCGCACCGCGAGGCCGTGCGCGCGCTCGAGCAGTTCGAGCGCGATCTGCAGGAGAAGGGCCGCGCGATCCTCGAGACCGTCGAGGCCGAGAACCGCGTCGCGATCCTGATGATCGGCCGGCCGTACCACTCCGACCCGGGCCTCAACCACGGCATCCCGGAGGAGTTCCAGGTGCTCGGCTACCCGATCCTGTCGGTGCGCTCGATCCCGCGCGACATGGCCTACCTCTCCCGCTACTTCAAGGACGAGGTCGCGCGCGGCCAGCACCCGCTCGACATCAACGACGTCTGGCCCGAGAACTACTCGGCCAACAGCGCGCAGAAGGTGTGGGCGGCGAAGTTCGCGGCGCGCCACCCGAACGTCGTGCTGCTCGACCTCTCGAGCTTCAAGTGCGGGCACGACTCGCCGACGTACGGGCTCATCGACAGCATCGTGAACGCGAGCGCGACTCCCTACGCCGCGCTGCACGACATCGACGCGAACAAGCCGGGCGGCTCGATCAAGATCCGCGTCAAGACCTACGCGCACAGCCTCAAGCTGCACGAGGAGGCGCTGGAGGACGCGGCGAGGAAGCGGGCCGAGCTAGAGCAGCGGCTCGACGAGAAGCGGCTCGAGCTGCTCCGCCTGAAGCGCGCGCAGCAGGAGGCCCGGCGGACGAGCGACCCGGCGCTCGAGCGCCAGATCGCCGAGCTCGCCGAGAGGGTGAGGCGCTACGCCGCCCCGCCCGCGCCGTCGCCGGGCGCGCCGCCCGCGGGCCTCGTCCAGCTCAAGAAGAAGCAGCCCGACGGGACCGTCGTCCCCGCGAGAGCGTGAAAGGGAAGGGGAAAGCCATGGACCAGGTCGTCTCCAAGCAGAACGGGTCACCGAAGCGCCTCCCGCTCGTGGACGAGCCGCGCCGCGCCGACGCCGACGTCGACGTCGAGGCCGAGCTCCGGGCGTTCGAGGAGTCCGAGCGCGAGCGCCTCGGCATCAAGGCCGAGCGCCGCCAGTGGGCGGACAACATGCTCAGGCCCGAGATGAAGCGGAAGGAGCGCGACCACGTGACGCTGCTCATCAGCGGCCTCACCGCGGCGCAGGACTTCCTCGTCGAGGGCGCGCTGAAGGGCCTCGGCTACAAGGTCGAGTACTTCGGCATGAGCGACAACGCGGGCCTGCAGACCGGCAAGGAGTTCGGCAACCGCGGCCAGTGCAACCCGACCTACTTCACGGTCGGCGGCCTCGTGAAATACCTCATCGACCTGCGCGACAAGCGCGGGATGAAGGCCGAGGACATCATCAAGCGCTACGTCTACGTCACGGCGGGCGCGTGCGGCCCGTGCCGCTTCGGCATGTACGTGACCGAGTACCGGAAGGCGCTCCGCGACGCGGGCTTCGACGGCTTCCGGGTGATGCTGTTCCAGCAGACCGGCGGGCTCTCGCAGGCGACCGGCGACGACGTCGGCCTGGAGATGAACCCCGCGTTCTTCATCGCGATCATCAAGGCGATCGTCTGCGGCGACGCGCTGAACGCGCTCGCCTACCGGATCCGCCCCTACGAGGTCGAGCGCGGCGCGACGAACCGCGCCGTCGAGCAGGCGAAGAGGATCCTCTACGAGGCGCTCTACCGCCGGACGAGCATCTTCCGCGCGCTCTACGAGGCCCGGAGGCCGCTCGCCGCGGTGAGGGTCGACAAGCTGCGCTCGCGGGCCAAGGCGTCGATCATCGGCGAGTTCTGGGCGATGACGACCGAGGGCGACGGCAACTACGCGCTCCAGCGCTTCCTCGAGAGCGAGGGCGCGGAGAACGACATCCAGCTCACGACCGCGTGGCTGCTCTACAACATCTGGGAGTGCGCGCGCGACACGCGGGAGCGGCAGGATCTGCGCGGCGCCGACGAGGGCCACCGCGGGCTCGCGGATCTCGACGAGCTCGGCGTCGCCCGCCGCCTCGCGATGATGCGCCTCGCCGAGGGCGCGCTCCGCGCCGGCTTCCAGGCCTTCGCGCTGCCGCTCGGCCTGTTCGACTACCACCTGCCGGACATGGAGCTCGTGGCCGACGTGGCGAGGGACTACTACTCGAACGATCTGCGCGGCGGCGAGGGCCACATGGAGGTCGGCAAGCTGATCGTGAACGCGGTCCGCTCGAAGGCGCACATCACGGTCAGCGTGAAGCCCTTCGGCTGCATGCCCTCCTCCGGCGTCTCCGACGGCGTCCAGTCGCTGATCACCGCGCGCTACCCCGGCACGATCTTCTGCGCCGTGGAGACGAGCGGCGACGGCGCGGCGAACTTCTACTCGCGCATCCAGATGTACATGTTCAAGGCCCGGATCCTCGCCGAGGAGGAGCTCGCGCGCGCCTACGAGGAGACCGGGGTGACCGAGGCGGAGGTGCGCGCGTTCCTGGAGAAGAACCCGAGGTACGCGAGCCCTCTCCACCACGCGCCGCACAGGGTGGCCGGCTCCGCCGCGAACCTCGTGTACGAGGTGGGGCCGCTCATCCGGCGGTCCGCGGCCGAGCGCGCGCTCGGCGAGGCGAGGGCCGCCGCCGGCAAGGCCCGCGCGATCGCCGCGGCCGCGCCCGCGAAGCTCGCCGCCGCGGCCGCGTTCCTGGCCGATCCGGAGACGCACGCGAGGGCGCGCGCGGACGCCGCGCTGCTCGGCGACATCGTGCGCGGCAAGGCCGCCGAGCGCTTCCGCCCGCTCGCCCTGCGCCTCGCTGGCAAGGCCTACTTCGAGGACAACCCCGAGGTCCGCCACGTCGCGTACTCCGGGGAGCCGATCGCGGCGGAGTGAGCGCGGAGAGGTCGTCGCCAGGGACTGCGCTCAGCGATCGGGCCGCGCGGCCGGCGCTTTTTCGGACGCCTCGACGGCGCGCACGAGCTGCTCGAGCGCGTCCTGGCTCGCGAGGCCGATCTGACGGACCGCCTCGCGACCCTGCCGATCGAGGATCACGACGCTCGGCACGTGGTGGAGCCCCGCGAAGGGGCCCTGCCCCGCGATCGTCGCCGCGTCGGCGAGCGCCACCGGGTACGGCAGCTTGAGCGAGGCCGCGAACGCCTCGACGAGCGGCCGGTTCTCGGGCGCCTCGAGCACGAGCAGCGCGACGTTGAGCCGCGGCCTGTGCGCGCGGTAGAGGCCGGCGAGGTGGCGCGCCTCCACCTGCGAGGCGACGTCGTAGGTCGTCACGAAGCCGATCACGCTGATCCGCCCCGCGAGCGACGCGGCCGAGAGCTCCTTTCCGTCGAGGGTCTCGAACGAGAACGCGCGGCGCGGTCCGCGCGGCGGGAGCGCCGGCCCGGGCGCGGCCTCCACGGGCGGGGGCGGGGGGGCGCCCGCGCCGCAGCCGGCGGCGAGGGACAGCAGCGCCGCGAGGGCCACGGCGGCGCGCGCGCGGCGCAGGCTCACGGCAGCGGATCCCCCTCCAGGTGCGTGTCGAAGAGGTCCGTGCAGAGCTGGAGCGCCGCGGGCAAGTCGGCGCCCTTCCGGTGCTGCGCCAGCACCGCGTGGCAGAGCTCCTCGATCACGGGCTTGATCGGCGTGACCTCGAGCGCCACCCCGTCGAGCACGGTGCCCGGGCCGGGCGCCTGGTCGTCGCGCACGATCGGGTCGTGGCGAGCCCAGGCGATCCCCTCGTCCGGCAGGAACCGGCACCAGAGCACCCGGACGAAGCGCAGGTAGAGCGGCGTGATCAGCGCGACGACGCGCTCGCCCCGCTTGTTGACCCCGCGCAGCGCCATGCCCTCGGCGGGGCTCGGCGCGCGCGCCCCTGTCTCGAGCGCGTGCTCGATCCGCGCGCGGCGCCCCGCGTCCGACTCGACCGAGAGCAGCGGCGCGTACACCGCGACCGCCGGGACCGGCAGCTTGGGCGCGTCCTCGACGAGCACGTCGAGCCAGGCGTCGCGCGCCTCGGGCGCGAGCTCCGCGTAGACGTGCGCGGCCGCGATCGCCGCCTCGGCGTCGGTCGCGAGCGCGGCGAGCCACTCGCGCCACGCGGCGAGGATGCGGGGGTCCACGGAGACGAGGTCCTCCGGTGTGGGATCGCGGTCCTCCATCATCAGAGGTCAGACCGGGGTTTGGTGCGCAGGGTGCTGGAGCGCGGCCCGGAGCCCCCCATGTCAGACCGCATTCCGGATGGGCAGAGCTGAACGCCCACGTCCCGCTCCAGGTCGAGCAGCAGCTCGGCGAACTCGGCGCCGCGGCCCTCCGGCGCGGCCAGCGTGAGCTCCCCCCCACGCTCCGCAAAGACGGCCGCGATCCCGTCGCTCGCCTCGACGATGCCCTTCACGAACACCACGTCGGACGGACGGACCACGACGTCCTGAACGAGCATGCCGGCGCAGGCCTCCAGGATCGAGAGCGGGGGGAGCGGGCCGGGATCTGGGGCGCAGGGCGCGCGACGTGGAGCGCGACCCGGAGCCCCGACGGTCGAGCTGGGCTCGAGGCGAGGCTGCGGGAGGGCTGCGCGCGTGACGCCTCGCTCGTCGCTGTAATCGCGCCCGGTCATAACGCGCCGAGCTAAGCACCGCTCGCCGGAGGGGTCCAGCGTGCAGCCTGCGGGCCAATGCCCAGCGCCGGCCGGGCGTCAAGGACGCACCGGCCGGCGCTCCGCGCAGGAGCCGTCGATGAAGTGTCGGGGGGTCCTGCGGCCGTTTCCGATTCCGCTGGCGTGTGCGCTCCCGCCCTCGTTTTCCGTTTCCGCGCGCGCTCCCGATTCCATCTGCGCGGTCGATTACCACGCCTCGTGCGCTTCCCTGCTGGCCGCCCCGGCGTGCCCGCGCCCGCGGCGGGCAAGCGGCGGCGGCGGGGGAGGGGGGTCCTCGGGCGCGCGCGCGGCGCTATGCTGCCGCCCGATGCCGCCCCTGCCTCGCACGCGCCCGCCGACGATCGACGCGCCCCCGAGCGGCCCGGCGCCCGCCGCCGCGGCCCCGCCCGCCTCGCGCGCCGCGCCGCCGGATCCCCGGGAGCCCGACGACGAGCTCGATCGCGAGGACGACGACAGCGGGCTCGAGCTCCCCCCGCTCGACGCCGAGGAGGAGGGCGAAGAGGACGATCACGGCGATCTCGCGGACCTGATCGCGCCGCTCGACGACGAGGATTCGCTCGACGACGCGGCGGCGGGGGAGCTCGAGACGGGCGAGGACGTGGACCTCGAGGACCGAGGGGCGCTCGGCGAGGACGAGCCGGCCGAGGACGCGATCGACGTCGGCGCGCTCCACGAGGAGATCGATCTCGCCGATCGCGAGGGGTGGACCGACGAGGACGCCGAGGGCGCAGGGGATCACGAGGACGTCGTCGACGACGATGGGCGCGCGGACGAGGACGACGGCGGGGCCGAGGGGACCGGCGAGGATCCGGGGGCCGACGTCGACGAGGCCGCGCTGCCCGCGCTCGACGCGGACGACGAGGGCACGTACGAGGGCGAGGACCTGCTCGCCGAGCTGCCGGAGGTGCCGGACGACCGGCCGCCCGCCTGGGACGCGGCGCCGTGGGCGCTCGTCGAGGGCGCGGGCGCCGCCGCGCCGTGCGGCGCGCTCGCGGTCTCCGGCG
>CAYQYG010000255.1:0-7310 GCA_964421485.1 uncultured Polyangiaceae bacterium
CTCCCGCGCCCGAGGCGCCCGCCTCGACGCCTGCCTGACGCCGGCGCCTGGATCGCAGGGGCCGCGCCCGTCGCGCCGTGAGGCCGCGGGCGCGGCCCCTCTCTTTTTGTGGATCCCGCCTGCCCGCGCGCGCGGCCTGCCGCCTGTGATAGCCTGCGGCGCGCGCTGCGATGGGCATCCTCGAGGAGAGAGCGACGGGCCGCCGGTTCACCCTCGCCTCGCGCTGCCTCATCGGCCGCCACCGCGCCTGCGACCTCCGCTTCGACGACCCGCGCATCTCCGGTGAGCACGCCAGCGTGCACTGGCTGCACGGCGGCTGGGAGCTGCGCGATCTCGGCAGCCGCAATGGCACGTTCGTCGCCGGCCGCCGCCTCGCCGCCGGCGAGCGCGTCCCCCTGAGCGCCGGGACGGTGTTCTCCCTCGGCGGCCCGAAGGTCGAGCTCCGCCTCGCCGACGCGGCCCCGCCGGGCGCTGCCGCGCGCCACCGCGGCGCCGGCGCCGTGCGCGCCGCCTCCGACGGCCTCCTGGTCCTCCCCGACGACGCCCGCCCCCTCGTGATGATCTTCCAGGACGAAGACGGCCGCTGGGTCGCCGAGATCGGCGACGAGCAGCGCGGCCTCTCCGATCAGGAGGTCCTCGCGGTGGACGGCGAGGCGTGGATCGTCGAGCTCCCGCGGCCGGTGGTGGCGACCCTCCGGAGCGGCGTCCTCGGCCTCTCGCTGGAGCAGGCGCACCTCCGCTTCGCGGTGCGCCGCGACGAGGAGGAGGTGCAGATCGCCGTGCTGGCGCGCGGCCATTCCACGCTGCTCCCGCACCGGAGCCACCATTACCTGCTGGTGACGCTGGCGCGGGCGCGCCTCGCCGAGGCCGATGCCCCCGAGGGCGAGCAGGGCTGGGTGGCGCGCGAGGACCTGTGCCGGATGCTGGCCATGGACCCGCAGCGGCTGAGCGTCGAGATCTACCGGGCGCGGCGGCAGATGTCGGGCCTGGGCCTCTCCGGCGGCGCGGACGTGGTGCAGCGCCGCGGCGCGACCGGAGAGCTCCGCCTGGGCGTCCGGAGCTTCGAGGTCGTGCGGCTCGAGCGCTGAGGGAGGGCGTGCCCGCCGGAGCGGACGCGCCGGAGTGGGCCAGATCCCGGGGCCGGGCCGTGAAGTGTGCCAGGAGGGGGGACCTCCGGGGGTGGCACAAACGCAATGCATTGGTAGTGGCCTGGACGCCGCCGGTACCGGCCACGTATAGGCCACCATACCGGCCACTATGGCGCGGCAAGGCCATGACAGGGGATGACCGAGCGGCGCGTAGGAGCCGCTTGACACGCAGCCAGGTCCATGCTCTGGACGCCGATCGCCGTGGTCAGGCGGCGCAGGAGGCACAAATGATCGGCAATTGGCAGATGTTGAAGCAGATGTTGGATAGGGGCGAGCATGTCCAAAAGCCCCAGGACATGAGCGCCGCAATAGAGATTCTTGTGGCCCACATCAACGATCAGGACGACGCGATAGACAAACTGGCCGAGCGAATCCGCCAGCAGGACGCGAATATCCACACACTGGCAGAGCGGATCGAGAGGCTTGCGAAGCTCTCCCGGCCATGAAGTAGCCGCGGCTAGCGCGGACATTCGCTGTCACAGCGGTGCGCTTGGATGATGAACGTCGGATCCGGCGCGTGGTACACATGGCCCACGACGAAAAGCGCCCCGCCCTCGGCTGGCACCGGGAGCGGGGCCGCGGAACGCCGGACGGTGGGCCCGTCCAATGCACGTCGCACCGCGAAGGATGCCCCCCGCTCCGGAGGAAGGCAAGGGCCGGCGATGCCGCTTCCTCTCCCGATGGACGTGCGCGCGCAGATCATCAGCGCGCTCATCGAAGGCAACTCGATCCGCGCGACGGCGCGCATGACGGGCGCGAACCGCGGCACGGTGGCGAGCTTCGCCCTCCGGGTGGGCGACGGGTGCGCCCGGCTGCACGACCGCATGGTGCGCGGCATCGCGGCGACGCTCGTGGAATGCGACGAGCTGTGGAGCTACGTCCAGAAGAAGCAGGCCCGGGTGACGGAGGCCGACCCCGCGGAATGGGGCGACGCGTACACCTACCTCGCGCTCGATCGGACGACGCGGCTCATCATCTCGTGGCACGTCGGGAAGCGCGACGACGCGCACACCCGGGCGTTCATCGATGACCTGCGCGCGCGGCTCACGGTCGTGCCGCAGCTCTCCACGGACGGCTTCATCCCGTACCTCGATGCGGTCGCGCGGGCGTTCCGCGGCGCGGTCGACTACGGCCAGGTGATCAAGAACTACAAGGGCGGCGGCGCGGCCCGGGGCGCCGGGGACAGCTTCGACAAGTACGAGCCGCCCCGGGACGTCTTCATGACGTTGACGCCCGTGAGCGGGGCGCCGGACATGGACCTCGTGAGCACCTCGCACATCGAGCGGCTCAACGGGACCATGCGGCACATGGTCGGCCGGAAGCGTCGCCGCTGCCTGGCGTTCAGCAAGACGCTCCGCGGGCACCGCGCCGCCGTGGCGCTGGTCGTCGCGGCCTACAACCTCGTCCGGGTGCATGAGACCCTCGGGACGACGCCCGCGGTCATCGCCGGCCTCGCGGCGCGCCCGTGGACGGTGGGGGATCTCGTGGCCGCGGCGTTGGATGAGCCCGAGACGGCGGCGCCGCGCGCGGTGGCGCTCGCGCCGCAGCCCGGGGCAGGGCCGGCCAGGCAGACCGGGACGGGCCGCGTGCTCCGGCTCGTCCACGGCGGCAGCGTGCGCCAGGCGGAGCCAGCGGCGCCCGTGACGGAGCCGGCAGCGCCCGAAGCGCCCGCCGGGCCGGTGCAGCTTGACCTCTTCTCGTGGCGACCGAAGCCAGCGCCGCCGCGGCCGATGGTGCAGCTTGAGATGTTCCCCCCCTAGACCTAGCCGGCATCTTCCTATTGACAAACAGATCACGATGATGCACGCACGCGCGAGGGCGCGTTGGACGCTCTGGGCAAGCGATCCACGAAGAAGCTGGTGCGGACAATGTCACTGTGGCATCCTTGCAGGACCTAGACGTTCACTGTGCGCATGCTCAGTGCGCCGGCGTAACAGGTCTCATGGAGGTGTGACATGTCAAAGAGCCTCGACGAACTCATCGCACTGGCGCGCTCATTCCAAATGACGCCAGAACAGCAAGACCAGCAGCGCAAGAGTTTCGTTTACGGCAACACCAACATCGAGAATGCTCGTGTGACCAGGGACACTGTGGACAAGGCTGCTCTGATCGTGGCGTCCAATGTCAAGCGAGTCCGATAGATCGAGCCGCCCTGGAGAGGTGCCGGCCCCCCCTACACTTACGCCGGATGATGTCGCTCTCATAGAGGCGCAAAACGGCTTCCGTCAGTTCGATCGCATGATCGAACTGATTGAAGCCGCTGTGGCCCCAGGTGCGAGGTTTCGTCTTCGGCCATCGACGCTCGTTGAGTTGAATCGGTATGCTGTAGAAGGGCTCATGGTCGCGCCAGGGGCGTACCGGATGGTCCCGATCGCCATAACCAAATCCAACCACATCCCTCCGCCGCCAGAAGACGTTCCTGCACATATCGACAATATGTGTGAGTACGTCGAAGATAATTGGGGCGCCACTCCCGTTCACCTTGCCGCGTACGTCCTGTGGAGACTGAATTGGATTCATCCGTTCAGGGATGGGAATGGGCGGACCGCGCGAGCCGTTTCGTATCTGACTCTCTGCGCCAGATTGGGTTATCGCATCCCAGGGTCAACGACGATTCCGGAGCGGATCGCAGCAAACAAGGATCCGTACTACGACGCCCTTGACGATGCTGACGCCGCCTGGAAGGAAGGTCGGCTCGATGTTTCGCGGATGGAGAACATGGTAGCGACCCACCTCGCTTCACAGTTGATCGCCATCCATAATTCGGCTACGGGCCAATCGATTTCATCATAATCGCAGCGTCGCCGTCGGCCACGGTCACGATGATCGCGCCGTCAGGCTCCCGGGCGACGTTCAGGGCCGGGCCGCCGTGGTGCATCTCGACCTTGATCGGCGCGGGCCCGTCGCACAGCTCGGGCATCTGCGAGATGACGATCACGATGGCGCGGAGGCCGGCGACGCCGTGGGCCTGCATGACGGCGGGCGTCACGTAGAGCCGCATCTCGAAACCCTGCTCGCACGCGATGTCCGTCGCGTCGATGAGGGCGCCGCTCGCGACGGCTTCGGCCATGACCTCTTCACCCGTGGGCCAGCGGGTCTTCATGTACTTGATGGCCATCGCTCACCCCTCCCCGCGTGCGATGGCGGCGAGGACCTTGCGGACCTCATCGAGGCGCACCCACGCCGTCCAGAAGGGGACGTCCAGGATGACGGCTATCTCGGCCGCCTTGAGCCCGCGCATCGCGAGCACGAGCACGGGGCGGAGCCGCTCCGGGAAGCGCTCCGCGGCGAGCCGCATGACCTCGCGAGCGTCGTACCGCGGGCCGGGGTCCACGCCGCGTGGCGACCAGTCATCCAGATCGCTGCGCACGCTGTCGAACAGGATCTCGCGCCGGGTGGACGCGCGGGCCTGCCAGTTCATCGCGTGGTTCATCGCGACGGCGGTCATCCAGGCGCGGAGGGCACGGTCCACGCTGTCACCCTCGCGCACCCGGAAGCGGCCCGCCCTCATGCTGCGCCACGCGCTGAACAGCGCATCCTGCACGACGTCGGGGATATGCCGCGCGCTCACCCCCGTCGCCCACGCGATGTTCCGGACGAGCTGCTCGTGGGCCAGGATGTCGAGGTCGGCCACGTAGACCGCGGGGCCGCGGTCGCGCGGACCGCCCGGCGGGCGCCTCCCGCGACGGCGGCTCACCTTTCGCCTCCCCGGCAGGAGCCGCACGTCGGGCAACGGTCGGCCGCCGTGGGTGCGCCGACGATGCGGGTGAGCGTCGATCCGGCAGCGCGCGCGACCAGGAGCGCGGTTGCGGGAGAAGCGCGCCGGCCGGCGACGATGTGCTTGAGGCTCTTCTCGGAGAGGCCCGTCACCTCGGCCAAGCACGACCAGGAGCCGTACAGAGCGCGCAGGTTGCGGAGCGCGGCGCGGAGCCGCATGGCTTCAACGTCGGTCAGGCAGAGGGCTGGGGAACGGGGGCGGCGGGCGGGCGGATCTCCGCCCTCTTGGCCTGCGGGCGCAGGCCGAACTAGGGTCAGCATGTCGGGACCTCGATGTCGGAGGTTTCGGCCACGCTCCCCGGGCGCTGGCAGGCGTCGCGGGGAGCACTTCGTTGCAGCCCCGACGCTACCCGCCCAGATCCGACACGCTCAAGCCGCTACCGCATACCGGCCAGTCGATTCCTTCGTACCGGCCACTATGCCCGCGCGCGGCCATGATTTAGGCCACTACCCAGCGCAGAGCGGGAGGGGGACCTCCGGAGGTCCCCCGGGGTGCTCTGCGGAGCGGGAGAGGGGCCTCGGGGAGTGTCGGGGGCGGGGAGGAGAGCGCGGGCGGGACCCCCGGAGGTGCCGCGGGCGCGGAGGAGAGCGCGAGCCGGCGCTTCCCCGCGGCGCGCCCGGTTGTTACAACCACCGCCCCGCTCCGCGCGCCGCGGAGCTCCGAGCGCGCCATGTCGACACCCGTCCCTGCGAGCACCCTCGACGAGATCCTCGCCCTCCAGCTCACCGTCGCCTGGGCGGGGGAGGGCCGCTGCGAGCCGCCGCGCCTTGGCTGGTGGCAGACCGACCTCGTGGATCCGGCGGGGGGCGGCGACCTCCTCGAGCGCCTCCTTCCGCGCACCCACGCCTGGGCTTCCCTGGAAGCCGTCCGCGAGGCCGCGCGCCGGACCGACGCCGAGGCCCGCCGCAAGCACGCGGACGCCGAGCGCCTCCGCACCCTCTTTCACCTCGGCTTCGAGCTCGACGAGCGCCTCGACGAGCGCCTCGCCCAGCACAAGCGCCACGGGACGGCTCCGCACGCGGCGCTGCCCTCCCTGATCCCCACCGCCGGGCCGCTCGATGAGCGAGACCTCGCCGCGCTCCTGCGCCCCGCCTCGAGCGCCGGCGAGATCCGCATCGTGCCCGGCGGCCGCGAGCTCCGCGGCCCGCCGCCGGCGGCGCCCGAGCTCATGGCGCGCCACCTCGCCGCGGCGCTGATCCCGCTGGCGCCGCAGTACCCGCTCCCGTTCTACAGGATGCCAGCATGACCGGGCCCGCGGCCGCTCCCGCCGAGGTCACCGAGGTCCACACGCGCCTGCTCCGCCTCGCCCTCGCCGTCGACGAGTCTCGCGCGTACTGGGAGCACGTCGATCCCGACAGCCCGCCGGCCGCGCGCGCGCTCGCGGCCTTCGAGCAGCGCTGGCTCGGCGGCAAGAGCCTCGAGCGCGTCCGCACCCTGCTCTCGTACCTGGCCTTCCGCTACGACGCCTACCCCGGCGCGCTCGCCGTCCTGCGCCGCTGGAGGGCCATGGATGCGCCGACCCGCCAGGTCATCTGCCACTGGCACCTCCAGCTCAGCGATCCTCTCTACCGCCGCTTCACCGGCGCCTTCCTGGTCTCCCGCCGCGGCGGGCCGCGGCCCACGGTCGACCGCGACCTCGTCGTGAAATGGGTGCAGGAGCAGGAGCAGGACCGCTGGTCGGCGGCGACGTGCATCCAGTTCGCGAGCAAGCTCCTCTCCGCGGCCTCCGAGGCGGGCCTCCTCTCGCCGCACCGCGATCCGCGCACGCTGCCGCTCCCCCGGGTGAGCGACCTCGCGCTGGCCTACCTCCTCCATTTGCTCCGCGGCGTCCGCTTCGAGGGCGCGCTGCTCGACAACGTCTACCTCGCGTCGGTGGGGCTCACGCCGGAGGTGCTCGACCCGCGCCTCAGGGCGCTCCAGGGGATCAGCTATCACCGCATGGGCCACCTCCACGAGATCGAATGGGCGGCGCCGAGCCTCGCCGCCTGGGCGGAGGCCACGCTATGACCCAGACGACGATGGACTTCGGCGGGTTGACCGCCGCGATCGAGGCGCTGCGCCGCGACCTCTGCGCCGAGGGCGGGCCGCAGATCAGCACCATGCGCAACTATCGCTTCGCCATCCTCCCGTACGACCCGGCCGAGGAGCTCACGATGCGCGAGCGCGTCCACCGGCTCACCGAGGAGCTGCGCGCCGCGGGCTGGGTGGTGCTCTCGCTCTCGCTCCAGAAGCTCCTGCTCGACCGCCTCCGCGCCGCCGAGCCCGGGTCGACGCGCGGGGGGCCCGGGGGCGCCCCCCGCGGCGCGCCCCTCCCCCCCGCCCCCCCCCCCGGGGCAAGCCACAGCCAGGGGGGGCAGCGCCCCCCCCCCCGGGGAGCCGGGGGC
>CAYQYG010000255.1:7320-13050 GCA_964421485.1 uncultured Polyangiaceae bacterium
TCGCCCCGGACCCCACCCTCGTGAAAAGCCTCATCGAGCGGGAGAAGCGCCTCCACGCGCGGGATCCGGCGCGCGCGCTCGCCTATCTCGAGGAGAAGATCGCCCCCCACATCGAGGGCCCGGGCGGCCTCGCCGCGGACGTCGCGCGGGTCGTCGGCGATTTCGCCGACCGGCACCCCGAGCACGTCGATCGCGCCCTCGTGCTCATCGGCCGGGCGGGCGCGCTCTATCCGTTCTTCCGCACCTCCGCCCTGCTCAAGCACATCGACGGGCGGACCCGCAACCTCCCCGTCGTCCTGCTCTATCCGGGCAAGCGCCGCGACGTCACCGCGCTCTCCTTCATGGGCGAGCTCGAGCCGGATCGCGATTACCGACCCCGCATCTACCCTTAGGCCTCTCATGAAGATCCGCGACCTGTTCGAGCTGGACGTCACCCGCGACATCCCGCCTGTCGTTTACTTCCACGAGCAGAGCCCCGAGCGCGTCGAGGCCGAGGTCCGCGAGTACATCATCACCGGCGGCTATCTCCCGGGCGACCCGCGCGCCCGCCGGCTCGCGGAGGGCCAGGGCATCCACGAGCAATTCGTGCGGCTGCTCCAGGTCCTCCGGAGCGAGCTCACCGACAAGCCCGGCGGGCCGGAGCTGCCCGGGAGCTGGATCAGCGGCTTCTTCGGGTCCGGCAAGTCGAGCTTCGCCAAGCTCCTCGGCCTCGCCCTCGACGGCCGCAGGCTCCCGGACGGCACCCCGCTCGCCGGCGCGCTCCTCCGCCGCGACGACTCGCCGCGCGCCCGCGAGCTGCACGAGGCCTGGCACGCGCTGCGGGAGACGATCGACCCGCTCGCCGTCGTCTTCGACATCGGCGGCGTCGCGCGCGACGACGAGCACATCCACGCCGCCGTGGTCCGCCAGCTCCAGCGCCGCCTCGGCTATTGCGGCACGAGCAGCCTGGTGGCCGATCACGAGCTCAAGCTCCAGCTCGACGGGGAGTGGCCGGAGTTCCTCGCGGCGGCGAAGAAGACCCTGGGCCGGCCCTGGGACGAGGCCAGGGACAGCCAGCAGGCGGACGACCATTTCTCCCACGTCCTCCACGCCCTGCACCCGGATCGCTACACCGACCCCATGAGCTGGATCGACGCCCGCGCCGGCCAGCGCACCGGCGCCGGCACCTCGGTCGAGGAGGCCGTGGCCGCGATCGCCGCGATGCAGAGGCAGCGCGCGCCGGAGAAGACCCTCTTCTTCGTGGTCGACGAGGTGAGCCAGTACATCCAGCAGCAGGAGCAGCGCATGCTCAAGCTGCAATCGTTCGTCTCCGAGCTCGGCCAGCGCCTCCGGGGCAAGGCCTGGCTGCTCGCGACCGGCCAGGAGAAGCTCGACAACGAGGCGAGCGTGGCCACGGTCGTCGGCAAGCTCAAGGATCGCTTCCCCGAGCGCCTCCGGGTCCACCTCGCGCCCACCAACATCCGGGACGTCGTCCACCGGCGCCTGCTCCAGAAGAAGAGGTCCGAGGAGCAGCGGCTCCGGGACCTCTTCCAGAGGCACCGGAGCGATCTCAAGCGGTTCGGGTACGATTGCGACAGCATCACCGAGGAGGACTTCGTCGAGGTCTATCCCCTGCTCCCGGGGCACATCGATCTCCTGCTCGAGATCACCACGGCGCTGCGCAGCCGATCGACCCGGATCAAGGGGGACGACCACGCCATCCGGGGCCTGATCCAGCTGCTCGGCGAGCTCTTCCGGTCCCAGCGGCTCGCCGATCGCGAGGTCGGCGACCTGGTCACGCTCGACGCGATCTTCGAGGTCCAGCAATCGGCGCTGGACTCCGACATCCAGACCTCGCTCGCCCGCATCTTCGAGCACCTCGGCGGCCGCGACGGCCTCGACGCCAGGGCCGCGAAGGCCGTGGCCCTGCTGGAGCTCATCCAGGAGGAGAAGCAGCCGACCACCGCGGAGCTCGTCGCCTCCTGCCTCTATGACCGGCTGGGCCGCGAGAGCCAGGTGGAGGCGGTGACGGCGGCGCTCGAGGCGCTGCGCGCCGCGGGCCTGCTGGGCTACTCGGAGAAGCACGGGTACAAGATCCAGAGCTCGGCCGGGCAGGAGTGGCAGCGCGACCGCGGTGACATCCACGCGCCGCCGGAGAAGCGCAGCGAGCTGATCCAGGAGAAGCTCAACCTGCTGCTCGCGGACGTGGATCGCCCCAAGCTCAGGGGCCGCCCCTTCCCCTGGGGCGCCTATTACTCCGACAACCACAAGGCGCAGGACGCGCGCGTCGGGAAGACCCCGGCGGACGACGCCGTGGTCGTCGATTTCCGCTACCTCGGGGCCGAGGCGCGGAAGAGCGACGAATGGGTCAAGAAGAGCGCCGAGGGACCCCTCGCCGATCGCATCGTGTGGATCGTGGGCGATCCCGGCCAGGTCGATCACCTCGCGAGGGAGCTCTTCCGGTCCCGGAGAATGGTGGACCTCCACGCGAGCCGCCGCGAGTCGCTCAGCCGGCCGAAGCAGCGCCTCCTCTTCGAGGAGGAGGCCCGCGCCGAGGATCTCGACAGCCGCCTCAAGGAGGCGGTGGCCGGGGCCTTCTTCGAGGGCACCCTCATCTTCCGCGGCCGCCCCGCCGCCCCGGGCCTCCTCGGCGGCGCCTTCGCCACGGCGCTTCAGGTCATGGGCAACCGCATCCTCCCGGACCTCTATCCCCATTTCACCGAGGTCGCGGTCACTCCGGCGGAGCTCAAGCAGCTCCTCGAGCCCACCCTCTCCGGCCCGTCGTCCAAGTTCATGGAGGGCGGCCTCGGCATCCTCTCGCTCGACGCCGGCAAGTACGTCCCCACGTGCGCCGGCCCCGTGCCCGCGCGCGTCCTGCAGACCATCGAGACCCAGGGCGGCATGCCGGGCCAGATCCTCCTCTCCATGTTCGCGCGGCCTCCTTATGGCTATCCGGCGGACGTGGTGAAGGCCTGCCTCGCCGGTCTCCTGCGGGGCGCCAAGATCCGCATCCGCCCCGAGAGCGGCCGGGAGATCACGTCGATCCGCGACGAGGGCGTACGCGACCTCTTCCGCCTCGAGCGCGACCTCGCCCGCGCCGCCGTCCTCCCCGGCGGCGCCGGCGTCGGGCCCCGGGATCGCGCGGCCATCTGCCGGTTCTTCAAGGAATCGCTCGGCGTCGAGCTGGACCGCGAGAACGACCTGATCGCCGATGCCGTTTACGAGCACCTCCTCCCCCGCCGCCGGGACCTGCGCGACGTCGAGCTGCGCCTCCAGCGCCTCCCCGATCGCCGCCCCATCCCGGAGCCCCTCGCCCGCCTCGGCCGGGCCCTCGACGAGTGCGGGCGCTCGCGGGACGTCGAGCCCACCGTGATGGCCGTGCGGGATCACCTCGACGCGCTCCGCGACGGCTTCCAGGTCCTCGGCCTCCTCCGGGCCGAGCTCACCGACGAGGCGCTCGCCGCGGTCACCCGCGCCGCGCGGATCCGCGACGGCGAGCTGGCGCAGCTCGAGGCGCTCGACGACGAGGCCGCGGAGGTCCGCGGGCCCGGCGCCCGCGTGCGCGCGCAGCTCGCGTCGGAGCACCCCTTCCGCGACATCGCCTCCCTCGATCCGGCGCTCGACGCCGTTCACGCCGCCTATGTCCGCTCGCGGCGCGCCGTGCTGAGCCAGCACGAGCGCCGGGCCGAGGAGGCGCGGGTCGCGGTGAAGGCCCGCCCCGGCTTCGAGCGGTTGAATGCCGACGGGGCGCACCACGTGATGCGCCCCATCACCGAGGCGCTCTTCGACACGACCGCGGACGCGGTGGCCCCGCCGCTCTCGGATCTGCGGGAGCGCTTCGCCGCCCGGCTCGCGAGGGCCGAGCAGGAGGCCAATGACCGGCTCGACGCGCGGCTCGCGGCCGACGAGAAGAAGCCGACGCCCGTGGTGAAGGTGCACGCCGGCCTGAGCGGGCGGGAGATCGCGACGCGGGAGCAGCTCGAGGCGCTGCTGAAGGAGCTGGAGGGGCGCATCGGGCCCCACCTCGACCGGGGCGCGCGGGTCAGGATCGTGTAGGAGAGCGCGCCCGGATCAACCGGCCGGTTCGGTCCGCCCGGCCCACGGCCGGAAGAGCACGTCCTTGTGGCTCACGAACAGCACCGTCCCGGCCCGGAGGTCCTTGCCCTGCGTCACCCTCGGCAGGAGCGTCGCGTCCGAGGTGTACCTCGCGAGCTGCGCGTCGGCCTCCGCGAAGGCGGCGTCGATCGCCTCCGGCTTCGCCGTCGCGGGGAGGTACTTGATCTCCAGCATCCAGGCGTATCGCGCGCTCCGCGCGCCCCGCGCGGGGCTCAGGAACAGGTCGCAGTAGCCCTGCGCGAACTCCTTCTCGCTGAGCACGTCGAAGATGCCGGTGAGCACGAGGCAGGTGAGGAGCATCATCTTGAGCGCCTTCTCGTCGAACCGGCGCAGGTCCTTGACGCCCATGGCCTTCACCACCTGGGCGTGGAACACCTGGAGGAAGGGATCGATATTCCCCGCCGTGGCCATCTCGTATTGCGCCGCGGTGATGGGGTGGGCCTGGAGCTCCACGCCCTCGAGATCCTTCCACAGCCCCGCGAGGTGCTCCCAGCCCAGCTCGCGAATGACGCGGTTCGGGACGTCGAACCGGTGCTCCTTGCCCCTCGGCGGCTCGGGGCTCAGGGTCAGCATCCCCGTGTAGTACATCAGCGAGACGAACTGGTAGGCCGACGACGGGCCCCGCCGGCCGAACTGCTCGATGAGCTCGCTCCACACGCAGCCGTCGCGCAGGATGCCCTCGAGCATCTCCCGCCGCTTCTCCGCCGCTGGCCCGGAGGCCGCCCAGAGCCGGTGGAACTTCCGGTAGTCGGTGCGCGCGTTCATGTCGAGCATCTGCATCGGGTACTTCCCCCTGTCGGCGAGCTCGCTGAGAAAATAGAGCACCATGTCCGAGTTGAAGACGCGATCGGTCGCGTCCGGGGAGAACCGGTACCCGTTGTAATACCGCTCCAGCACCCGGAGCAGCTCGTCGCGATCACCCACCTCGGGGATCGTGGCGAGATCCGGCCGCGCCGCGCAGAGATCGTCCACGGCCCGCTCCACGTCGGCGCGCGTGAACCCTGCCAGCGCGTTGAACTGCGGGCGGTTGGAGATGCTCTTGAGGATGTTGAAGCCCGTATAGAGATCATCGAGCAGCATGGGCGAGGCGCCCGTGACGAACAGCCGCTCCACTGCCCCGGTCTCCGTCCCCACCTTGATGGACCGATAGAAGTTGCGCACGAACCCGGTCCTGTCCGTGAGGGCGGAGTACAGGTCCTCCTTGCCGTCCGACAGGAGCGCGTTGGCGAAGGTGTCGTATTCGTCGATGAGGACGTAGAGCTTCTCGCGCGTCCCGGCCATGATGCTGAAGAGGGCGGTGAGCAGGTCGCCGGCGTCCTCGTAGCGATCGAGCTCGCGGTAGAGGTCGCCGAGCTCCGGGAGGTAGGCCCGGTGGCGCAGCACGAGCGTCCTCACCGCGGCCTTCGTCGCGACGCAGAAGCTCCTCGTGAGCGAGGCGTGGTCGCCGTCGGAGGCGACCTGGGAGAAGTTGAGGCTCAGGACGAGGTAGCTGCTCTTCTCGGGCGTCGGGTGCTCGTGCACCCAGAGGCCCCGAAACAGGGCGTCGTAATCGGGCGCCCACGAGCGGTCGTAATAGTGCTCGAGCATGCTGACGAGGGCGGACTTGCCCATGCGCCGCGGCCGCAGGAACATGAG
>CAYQYG010000256.1:0-13014 GCA_964421485.1 uncultured Polyangiaceae bacterium
GGGCGCGGGCGCGGCGCCGGTCGATGCAGGCGCCGCGCTCGGCGCGCCGGCCGCGGCGCGCGCCGCGCTGGGCGCCGACGTGCTCTCGGGAGCCGCAGCGCCGGTGAGCACGGCCGCGTCCTTGAGCACCTGATCCGCGTGCACGCCGGGATCGACCTCGGGGTAGACCTTCGCGATCTTTCCGTCGGGGCCGATGAGGAACGTCACGCGCGACGCGAGGCCCGCGGAGGTGGGCACGCCGAACGCGGTTATCCACGTCTGATCTGGGTCGGCGAGGATCGGGAAGGGCAGGTTGTGCTGCTTGGAGAACGTCTCGTGGGACTGCCGGTCGTCGGCCGACACGCCGAAGATGATCACGTTGGCGGCCTTGAAGCGGTCCCATGCGTCCCGGAAGGCACACGCCTCCGCGATGCAGCCCGGCGTGCCGTCCTTCGGGTAGAAGTAGACGACGACGGCGCGACCGCGCTGCTCCGACAGCCGCTGGATGGCGCCGTTCTGATCGGCGGCGAACAGATCCGGGGCGGCGGCCCCGACGGGCAACAAGCCCTCTCCGCCGTCAGGGCGCGGCTGGGTCGAGGCGCACCCGAGGAAGGCGGCGAGCGTGAGGAGCGTGGCGGTGATGATCAACAGGGCGATCCGGAAGCTTCTCTTCATCGGCGCGCCACGTTAGCACACACCCTCGGAAAGATTGGCGTGTGGCGTTGACCGCCGTGCACGTCCGACCCGGGGCGCCGGGGGCTCCCGGGGGCGCACAGGGCCATCCGCGCACCGGGAGGGCGCTCGGGGGACCTGGGAAGGGGCCGCGGTGGCGGTCTTCGTGTGCGACCGTGTGCGCCTAACCCAGGACCATCCCGGCGCGCAGCGCCCGCCCCGCGACCAGATCGGCCGCGGGGAGCGCCTTCCGCCCCTCGACCTGCGCCCGCAGGAGGTCGATCGCGCCCTCGCCGCACGCGACGCGCACCCCGCCGCGATCCGCGGCCACGATCGTGCCCGGCGCCGCCGCCGGGCCCTCCTGGTCCGCGACGCGCGTGCCGAGGACCTTGAGGAGCTTGCCCTCGGCCTTGGTGAACGCGCCTGGCCACGATGTCATCCCGCGAACATGATCGTGCACCCGCCGCGCGGGCCTGTCCCACGCGATGCGCCCGTGCTCCTTGTCGAGCATCGGCGCCTTCGTGGCGGCCTCGTGGTCCTGCGGCACGGCCTCGATCTCGCCGCGGACCGCGCGCTCGAGGTCCGCGCGCACGACGTCCGCCGCGAGCGCCCCGAGCGCGACCGCGAGCTCGTCGGCGGTCATGTCGGGTCCGATCGGGATCCGGTGCACGGTGAGCACCGGCCCGGTGTCCATGCCCTCGTCCATCTGCATCAGCGACACGCCGGTCTCGGCCTCGCCGTTCACGATTGCCCACGTGATCGGCGCCGCGCCGCGGTACTTCGGCAGGATCGACGCGTGCAGGTTGAGGCAGCCCCGCCGCGGCGCCTCGAGCACGGCCCTGGGCAGGATGCGCCCGTACGCGATGACGAGCGCGACGTCCGCGGCGCGCCCCGCGACCCACGCCGCAAACTCCGGGGTGCGGACCTTCTCGGGCTGCACCACCTCGAGGCCGAGCTCGAGCGCCCTGCGCTTCACCGGCGGCGCCTTGAGCTCGAGCCCGCGCCCCGCCGGCCGATCCGGCTGGCAGGCGACGCCGACCACGTCCGCGATCCCCGCGAGCGCCTCGAGCGACGGCACCGCGAGCTCGGGCGTCCCGAAGAAGATGGCCCGCACGCTAGCCGCCCTTCTTCACGCGGCGCCCGTCCGCGTCCAGCGCGCCCGGCTCCGCGCAGCAGCGGAAGCCCGTCTCGTAGAAGACGAACGTGGGCTCGTGCGCGTCGTTCGTCCCGCGGCACCCGGTCCACGGCTTCGCCCAGAACCCCCCCATCAGCGCCCCGGGCCAGCGTCTACGACGGGGGCTCCGCCCGGCTTCGCCGGGCTCTGCCCCCGCACCCCCGGTCGAGCTCCGCGTTGCCACCCATTCCTCCACATTGCCCATCATGTCGAAGATGCCGAAGCTCGACACGCACGCGAGCCGCGCGCCGCTCGGCGTCCCCTGCCACAGCCGCTCGACCTCGGCCTTGCTCTCCGCGCCGCCGGCCGACAGCTTCTTCACGTCGAACGCCCGCCACCCCTTGTCGCTGTTGCAGATGCTCCTGTCGACCTTCCACCCGTAGGCGAGCGGGCGGCGCTCCGGGCCCTCGCACGCGAGCTCCCACTCCTGCTCGGTGCACACGCGCTTGCCGCGCTCCCCGCACCAGCGCTGCGCCATCTCGAACGACCGCATCACGTACGGCCTCTCGCCGCGCCGGTTCGGGGCCTCGAACTGGTCCATGCACACGGCGATCTCGGTCGTCGGCCCCTCCTCGGCGGTGATCCCTTCGAAGTACTCGAAGCAGTGCGTGTCCTTGGCGTCGCGCCGCGGATCGACGCAGACATGCTGGACCTCGTCCCTGTGTGTGCCCTTGACGAGCCGCATGTCCCGCGGGCACTCCGGGCTCGGGCCCGGGTCGAGCGCGGGCGCGGCGGGGAAGGTGAGCAGCGCGATCGCGATCGCGCCGAGGCCGAGCAGAGGATCGAGCATGCGACGGGACCGGACCGGGCGACCGGGCCGCTCGGGCCAGCGAGGTGATGTGGTGACGAGGTGCGGCCGCGGGAAAAAAACCGCGAGCCTTGTGGCATGTTCGATGCGTCATGTCTATGGTGAGGCACCGCGGGTCGTTGCCGCACCTGCCTGGGCAGCGCCGCGGCTCGCATCGACGTCCAGACCATAGTCAGTGCAAGACGTGGAGGGGTGCTCGAAGAGTACCGTCCCGGCCTGTCCAGGGGTTACGCCCCAGGCGCCGGGTGCCCCATAGGAGATCGCCATGTCCGAGAAGAAGAACCCGCCGCCGCCGCCGCGCTCCGAGGAAGAGGTCGTCTTCGGGGACGAGCTGCCGGTCCTCCCCATCCGGAACGCAGTCCTGTTCCCGGGCGCCGTCGCGCCCTTCGACGTCGGCCGCGAGAAGTCGGTCGCGCTCGTCGAGGACGTCGACAACCTGCCCGGCCCGATCATCGCCATCTTCGCCCAGCGCGATCCGTCGACCGACGATCCGGGCGCCGAGGATCTGTACCCGATGGGCTGCGCGGCCCGCGTGCTCAAGGCCCTGAAGCACAGCTCCGGCAACTACTCGCTGATCCTCCAGGGCCTGGTCCGCATCAAGCTCGACGGGGTCGTCTCGAGCGCGCCCTACCTGCGCGCGAAGATCCGCCGCATGGAGGAGCCGCAGACCGAGGACGTGGAGGCCGAGGCCCTCGCGATGAGCCTGCGCGATATCGCCAAGCAGGTCATCCAGCTCATGCCCGAGCTCCCGCGCGAGGCCGGCTCGCTCATCGACTCGATCCAGGCCCCCGGCGCGCTCGCCGATCTGGTCGCCGCGAACCTCGACGCCCCCGTCGAGGAGAAGGCGCAGCTCATCGAGACCATCGACGTCAAGGAGCGCATCCGCAAGGTCCTGCGCCTGCTCACGCGCCAGCTCGAGATCCTCAAGATGCGCGAGCGCATCAACTCCCAGATCAAGGAGGAGATGGGCAAGAACCAGCGCGAGTACGTGCTGCGCCAGCAGCTCAAGGCGATCAAGGAGGAGCTCGGCGAGGACGACGGCGACCAGGGCGACCTCGACGGCCTCGAGGACCGGATCGCGAAGGCGAACCTGCCGACCGAGGCAGAGACCGTCGCAAAGAAGCAGCTCAAGCGCCTCCGCACGATGCAGGTCGGCTCGGCCGAGTACACGGTCGTGCGCACCTACCTCGACTGGATCCTCGACATCCCCTGGACCCAGTCGACGCAGGACAACCTCGACATCGCGAGCGTTCGCAAGGTGCTCGATGAGGACCACTACGGCCTCGAGAAGGTCAAGAAGCGGATCCTCGAGTACCTCGCCGTCCGCAAGCTGAAGCAGGACAAGAAGGGCCCGATCCTCTGCCTGCTCGGGCCGCCCGGCGTCGGCAAGACCTCGCTCGGGCGCAGCATCGCGCGCGCGCTCGGCCGCAAGTTCCACCGCGTCTCGCTCGGCGGCGTGCACGACGAGGCCGCGATCCGCGGCCACCGGCGCACCTACGTCGGCGCGCTGCCCGGCCAGATCATCCAGGGCATGAAGAAGGCGGCCACCGTGAACCCCGTCTTCATGATGGATGAGGTCGACAAGATCGGGCACGACTTCCGCGGCGATCCGTCCGCGGCGCTGCTCGAGGTGCTCGACCCGGAGCAGAACAACACCTTCGCGGATCACTACCTGGAGATCCCGTACGACCTCTCGCACGTGATGTTCATCGCGACCGCGAACGTGTCGGACCCGATCCCGCCGCCGCTCCGCGACCGCATGGAGATCCTCGAGATCCCCGGCTACACCCGCAGGGAGAAGCTCGCGATCGCGCGGCAGCACCTCCTGCCGAAGCAGCTCTCGGAGCACGGCCTCACGCAGGAGCAGCTCGAGATCACCGACCGGGCGCTCGAGGAGATCATCGACCACTACACGCGCGAGGCGGGCGTCCGCTCCCTCGAGCGGCAGATCGCCGGCGTCATCCGCGGCGTGGCGGTCAAGGTCGCCGAGGGCGACACGCAGCGCCGCCGCGTCGACAACGAGGACGACCTGCACGAGTTCCTCGGCCCGGCGAAGTACACGAGCGAGGTCGCCGAGCGCACCGCCGAGAGCGGCGTCGCGACGGGCCTCGCCTGGACCAGCGTCGGCGGCGAGATCCTCTTCATCGAGGCGACGCGCATGTACGGCACCGGCAAGCTCCAGCTCACCGGCCAGCTCGGCGACGTCATGAAGGAGTCGGCGCAGGCGGCGCTCTCGTTCGTCCGCAGCAACGCCTCGCGCTACGGCATCCCGAAGGACTTTCTCGAGAAGAGCGATCTGCACATCCACATCCCCGCAGGCGCGATGCCCAAGGACGGCCCGAGCGCAGGCGTGACGATGTTCACTGCGCTCGTCTCGCTCCTCACGGGCGTGAAGGTCCGCCACGACGTCGCGATGACGGGCGAGATCACCCTCCGCGGCCGCGTCCTCCCGATCGGCGGCCTCAAGGAGAAGGTGCTCGCGGCCCACCGCGCGGGCATCAAGCGGATCATCGTGCCCGAGCGCAACCGCGCCGACCTCGAGGAGGTGCCCAAGGAGGTCGTCGACGAGCTGCAGTTCTTCTTCGTGAGCCGCATGGAGCAGGTGCTCGAGGCCGCGCTCGAGCACATGCCCGAGCCCACCCCCGCCACGGAGGAGGGCAAGGACGGCGAGAAGAAGGAGCTCGAGAAGGCCGAGAAGAGCTCCATCGCGAGCAACTGACGCGCGCGCCTCCCGCGCGCCGGCGATCCCCGCCCCGCAACATCCCCGCCCGACCGCCCCGGCTCGCGCGCGCCACGCGAGCGACGACGCCGGGGCTCGAGGGCGGGGCCGAGGGGCATCGTCGCACCCCCGTGATGGCTCCAAGGATCTCGACTGAGGTCTGGTGAATCGCTAGCCTCGGGGGCGCGATGAAGCCGTGCCCCAACTGCGCGTGGATGCTGAAGGAAACCGACAGCGTCTGCACCATGTGCGGCGCGGCGGTGCCCGGCGCAGCCCCCGCCCCGCCGCCCCCCGCGCCCGGAGGCGCCGGCGCCTACGCGCCCCCCGGTCCTCCCGGCTTCGGCGGCGGCATCGCGCCGCCGCCGCCCGTCACCGGATACGGCGCGCCGCCCCCTGTCTCACCGGGCTTCGGCGCCGCGCCTGCGGGCTACCCGCCGCCCGTGCAGCAAGGCGGCTTCGGCGCCCCGCCGCCAGCCGCCGCGGGCGCTCCGGCCGCATTCTCCAGCGGCGCCGATGCGGCGTTCCCCGTCTCGCCGTGGGCGCGCGCAGCAGCCCCCGCGCCCGTCGCGCCGTCCCCGCCGCCCCCCGGCCAGCAGCTCGGCGCGCCCACGCCGGCGGGCCTGCCGCCCATGGCGGCGCCGCTCGGCGGCATGGGTCAGATGCCCATGGCAGCCCCCGCGCCGATCCCCGGCGCCCCATCGATGGGCGCGCCGGCGCCGACGCCGATGTTCGGCGCGCCGCCGCCCACACCCGGCGCGGTCGCGCCGCCCGGCATGGTGGCCCCTCCGCCGATGGTCTCCGGCGGGGTCGTGGGCGGCGTGCAGGTGCGCCCGCCCCCGCCCGTGGGCCCCGCCGTGGTCACCACCGGCGCGGTCGCCCCGCCGCCGATGGTCACGCCGCCGCCGATGATCTCCCCCGGCGGCGGCCTCGGAGGCGGCCTGGGCGGTGGTCTCGGCGTCCCCGCGGCCGTCACGGGGCCTGTGGCCCCGCCGGCCCCCGCCGTCGCTGCGCCCGGCTCACGCGTGCTCGTCGGCTTCCTGGTCACGTTCCAGAACGACCCCGGCGGCAGCTTCTGGCCGATCTACAGCGGTCGCACGCAGATGGGCCGCGCCGTCAGCGACGGCGGCGCCGATATCGCGCTGTCCGACGCGAGCGCCTCGTCGCGTCACGCCTCGATCCACGCGGACCCCTCGACAGGTCAGGGCTTCATCGAGGATGACGGCTCGCGCAACGGCACGTTCCTGAACGAGCAGCGCCTGCAGCAAGGCGAGCGCCGCCAGCTCCGCGACAACGATCGGCTGCGCGTCGGCAGCACGACGTTCGTCGTCAAGCTCCTGGTGTCCTGAGCTTCACCCGCCGCCGGCGCCGGGGCACCCCGGATCGCTGGGACTTCCGCCGTCCGTGCACTTGAAGAAGCCGGTGGCGCCGTCATAGATGCACCCGCCCTCCTTGCAGTCCGAGTGACACTGGCAGATCTGGCCGATCTCGCACCGCTCGCACGAGCGCTGGATCGTCGCGCCGTCCGGCACGCCCACGGCCGGCTCGCCGACGGCAGGACCGCCGCAGTCGGTGTCCGTCTCGAAGAAGTTCTTGATGCCGTCATCGCACGGATCCTGGGGTGGGATCCGGCAGTTGAAGTACTGGACGATATCCGCGGGCTGACCCTTGATCTCCGTGACGTCTGCCACGGGAGGATAGAAGAGCCGGAACCGGACCCAGCCCACCCACGGGCTCACGTCCGGCTCCCACGGGGGGACCGTGCCGCCCGGATCCGAGTCGATCTCCGCGTGCGGCAGGAACTGATCGAAGCCGTCGCACTTGATGGTCTCGTTCTGGTTGAAGCGGTACGTCTTGACCTCTCCGTCGGAGTTGGGCGGACAGGTCGCGTTGAAGATGTCGCGGCCCTCCTCGCTCACGACAGAGAACGTCCCGCCGACGACCTCCTCGTCGCTCCTGGCGTGCCCATAGGTGGTGTCCTGACCTGTGAGGTCGTCCTTGCAGACGGGGATCGCGTCGTCCGGGTTCTGGGTGCAGGGGAGCACGGTCAGCGTGACGTTGAACCGGTTCGTGTACGAGATCTTCACGCAGGGCTCGGAGCGTCCGTCGAGGCGCGTGAACTCGAGGGCCGTCACGGGGAACGCCTCGAGCGGGGGCAGCATGTCGAATTTCACCTGCCCGCCGTTCTCGAGGACGCAGACGTCGAGCGCGTCCCGCCGCAGGAAGCTCCCCTTGGGCTCGGTGTCCTTCGCGTCCGCGGGCGTCGTCGCGGGATCGAAGGCCTCCCCGCAGCGCGTGCGCGCCTCGTCGTGCAGCGCCCGGTAGCAGTTCGCCGGATCCTCGATCCAGGTGCAGATATCGTCGATCGGCGGCTCGTCCGAGCCGCATCCGGGGATGATGACGGCGATGACCCCGAGCACGAGCGGGGTCGCGGTGGCGGCAAGCAAGAGGCGGCGGCGCATGGGGCCAGTCTACGCGGACTCGCCCCCGCTGGACCAGATTCCTGGCGTCCTGCGCTGCTCGTCAGAGCTGCGAGTAGGGGCCGGGCACGACGTAGGCGTCGTCGTTGCCGGCGTAGGTGAAGACCCCCCAGCAGACGAGCTTGAACTTGATCGCGAAGCCGAGCGCCTCGTCGAGGTCGGCCTTCGGCGCGAGCACCGCGAGGTTCGAGCGGCGGACGCCCCACCAGCCCGGGCCGTGGAGGAGCAGCGAGCTGTGCAGGTCCTTCGTGGCGCCGTCGGCCGTCTCGAGCACCGCGAGCCGGAGCCGCACGAAGGCCTTGGACCCGTCCTCCTTGTCCTTCGTCGGGAAGTCGAACCAGTAGAGATTGCCGCGGGCCTTCTTGGGCTGGATCGTCGCGCCCTGGGTCTCCATGAACCGGCTCAGGTCGTCGGGCGCCAGCACCTGCGAGATCGGGTGCGTGTCGATCCCCTTGCAGATGTCGGGCTTGATCTTGAACTGCCCCAGGGTGATCGAGGGCCCGGCCTCGTTCTCCGGCGTGACCAGGTGCTGATCGAAGTCGGAGGGCAGGTCGTCGGGATACTCGACGCCTGCGTCGATGCCGCTGCACGCCGCGGCGCCGAGCGCCAGCGCGGCCGTCGCGCCGAGCGCGCTGAGACGAGGGGGACCGGACGCGCTCCGACCCCGTATCCCCGGGGCCCGAGCCGGCGTACGCTTCGCAACCGAATGAATGTCGTTCGACATGGCTCTCCTAACGAGCGCTGCGCGTGGCCTCGCGGGGAGGATACGATCCCGCCGAGGCCCTGGGATCATCCAACGCCACCCGGCCTCGGGGCAAACTCCTCAGCGAACATTTGGCTGGCGCGGTCCCGCTGGCCTAGAGTCTCCCTGATGAGGCACCTCGGCCCACCCTGCGCCCCGAACCCCTCTTTTGACACTCGGGGCTCCGGGTCGCCTCCGGCGCCCTGCGCCCCGAACCCCTCGCTCCCCGCCCGGGCCGCCGCTGTGTGCGCGGCCGCCGCCCTCGCGGCGCTGCTCGCCGGCTGCGGCGGATCGCCGTCCGCGCCCCGGCAGGACGAGGTGTTCTACCTGCACGGCGCGGGCATCCTCGACCGGAATTTCAGCTTCGAGGTCTACTTCCCGCCGCTCGACGCCCCGCAGACCGAGCGCGTCCCCCGCGTGGTCGGCGTCGGCCTGATGAACGGCGACGTCCGCATGGGCCGCCCCATCGACTGGAACGTGCGCGCCGCGGACTACACCCCGGAGAGCCGGTTCATCTCGTACCAGTCGCCGCGCCAGTTCCTGTTCTCGATCTTCGAGCGCATCGACAACCCCGAGGAGCCGTGGCCCGACGTGCTGCGCCGCTACGAGGAGGACCTCGCCGCGCAGGGCGCGATGATCATCTCGGGCCGCTCCCCGATCTCGACCGCGAACGCCCAGGGCCGCAGCTACTACGTCAAGACGAAGGTGCCGTCGAAGCCCCCGTACGACGCCTTCGCGCACGAGATCCTCATCCGCAGCTCGCACCGCCTCCTGCTCGTGCAGATCGTGCACCAGCCGAACATCGAGGCGAGCGTCGACGAGATGATGGCCGCCGTCAGCAGCATCACCGTCTACTGAGCGCGCGCCGCCGCCGGGCTCCGCGCGGCGCGCCCGCGTGGGCCCGCGCGCAGGGGCCGCGCCCCGCCGCGCTCACATCGGCGGCGGCTCGCCGTGATCGTCATCCTCCTCCTCGCCCTCGACGGGCGCCTTCATCTGGCGCTCGTCGAGCGGGACCGTGATCACGAACTGCTGCCCGCCGGAGCCGCCGAGCCACATCGTCCGCTTCAGCGTCGAGGCCCGCGGGGAGGCGAGCTGCCAGCGCGGCGCGGCCTCGGTCTTCACGTGGATCTCGAGCATGACGTCGTAGATGCCGCGCGTGAACGTGTCGACCACGCCGCGCAGCACCGGCTGCCGGTGGCCGCCCGGCAGGAACGAGAGGTACTCGTCGTAGCCTACCGGCCCGAGCACGATCGTGAAGCGCCCGGTCCCGTCGAACACGTAGCGCCCGATCGTCAGGCTCTCGCCGAGCTGGTGGTTCATCACGCCGAGCTTGTTCCGGTGCGGCTTCTCGATCAGCGTCCAGTGCCCGACGAACTGCTCGATCTTGACCCCCATCTCGCCGAAGAGGTCGTTCAGCACGACCTCGAGGCCGCGCGCGGAGCGCGACTTCGAGGTGAGGATCGGCGCGTAGCGGAGGAAGAAGAAGCGATCGAGCGGCGTCTCGTGCTCGCGGAAGCCGTCCAGCCCGACCGCGCAGAACATGCGGCGCGTGAACGGATCGGTGCCGCGCTTCCGGTACATCACCGGCAGCCGGTACTTGGTCCAGGCGCGGTACACGAGCGACAGGAGCCGGTGGTGGAAGACGTCGAGGAACTCGCGGATCGGCTGCGGCCCGCCCTGGTAGTCCGAGAGCGCGATCTGCTCGGGGAAGTGCGTGGGCAGCGGCGACACCGAGCCGTAGAGCGCCATGAACGAGGTGGTGATGCGCGCCCGCTTCTGGCCGTCGGGGTACTTCTCCAGCGACATCTCCGAGACGTCGCTCGACGCGAAGACGAGCGACGTATCGCCGCGCAGCCGGATGCGCTCCTCGTGGACGGGCCCCTGCTGGCCCACGGGCGGGGCGGTGGGGAACACCCGCTCCATCATGTACACGAGCCGGTAGAACGAGAACCGCCGCGCGCCCGCCTGGAAGCGCTCGACGGTGCTCAGATCAGCGTCAGGCTTCCGCTCTTCGGCTCCCATTTGTACACCACGCGCGTGTTGGTCCCGGTGACGGTGAGCTGCGTGAACGAGTTCAGCGACACGTACGAGGAGAGCATCTCGTTCAGGATGCTCGCGAACAGGTACATGTCGCCCTCGCCCACGAACCCGCCCTCCTCGAGCTCGACGTCCGCGGCCACGCCGCGCACGGGCGCGCCGCGGTAGAGCCGATCCGTCGGGCGCACCCGGATCGACTTGATCGCCGCGAGGCGGAGCTGGTTCGCGCGCGCGGCCTGGCGATCGACGACCGCCTGGAAGTTGTAGAGGTCGACCGTCGCGCGCAGCACCTCGATCTCGGTGATCGAGCGGTAGCTCATCGCCATGTGCGCGAGCACGCGCCACTGGAGCTCGCGCCCCATCGGCGGCGGCAGCGGCGAGGTCACGCCGGTCAGGTTGGTGAACGTCGCGACCGCGGGCGACGTCGCGGTCGGCACGCGCAGGTCGCCCAGCTTGAGCTGGGACGGCAGCCTGCGGTTCGTGCACGTCGCCTCGATGCTGACCACGTCGAACTCGGGCAAGGTCCCCGCGTCCTGCGACGAGCCGAAGGACATGTAGATGTCCATCCCGTCGCCGATCGCGGCCGGCCGGATGTGCGCCTGGTGGAAGATCGCGCGCGCGGTCGCGTCCGCGTCGAGCTCGTGCTGGAAGTCGAAGAACGAGGGGATCTCCACGCGCTGGCTCGTGCGCCGCGCGATGCCGACGACCTTCTCGATGCTGTAGATCTCGAACGCGTTCGGCGTCGATCCCGCGGGCCGCACGAGGTACTCGTGCTTGGTCGGCTCCGGCTTGATCGGATCGCTCGTGTGGTCGAAGAGGTTCACGACCGGCGAGCAGAACAGGCGGAAGTTGTCCTTGCCGACGCGCGTGCCGGGCGGGAGCCCGTCGCGGAACTGCAGGAGGATCGCGAAGCGATCCGAGACCTTGTCGGCCGGCAGCGCCTCGAGCCCGGTCACCTCGAAGAAGGAGAACTTCTGCGGGAGCGTGAAGTACTCCTGCAGGAGGCGGAAGCCCGGGTAGACCGTCTTGGGGTAGGGGATCAGCGACTCCTCGTCGGTGAAGCCGACGAGCTTCGCCGCCTTGGCGGGCAGCGAGGCGATCGTGGTGTCGCGCCCGCCCGCGTCGACCGAGGCGAGCGCGATCCCGTCGACGTGCGCGCCGATCCAGAGCCGGATGTCGTCCTGCAGCCGCCGCTCGCCGTGGATGTAGAAGCGCACGGAGCTCAGCGCGAGCGCGGAGAGCGCGGCGCCGCCGGTCACCTTGAGCTCGATCCGGAGCGTCTGCGCGAGCTGCGCGCCGGTGTCGACGCGCACGTCCTCGACCGCGAGCGGGAGCAGCTCCACGTCCTGCGTCGTCCGGAAGCGGCACGACGTCCCGTCCACCGGCACCGAGCCGACCTCGGCGTTGCGCGCGACCGTGAGCTTCTCGCGCACGACGTTCGGCAGCGGCGTGAACTCGACGATCGACGTCGCGGGGACCTGGCGCAGGTAGTGCGGGAAGAGCAGCGCCGCGACGGAGTGGATCACCTCCGGCAGCTCGTCGTCGAGCTTCTGCCGGATCTTGCCGGTCAGGAAGGCGACGCCCTCCAAGAGCCGCTCGACGTCGGGATCGCCGCCGCGCTCGGCGAGCATCGGCGCGATGCCAGGGTACGCCGCGGCGAACTCCCGCCCCAGCTCCCGGAGGTACGTCAGCTCGTCCTGGTAGTACTTGTTGAACATTTCTCGATCGCCCCGACAGTCGACCGCCCTCCCGGAGACCTGTCAAGGCCGGGGCCCGCGGCGGGCCCAAATCGGTGCTTCTGGCTCCGGGCGCCGCGCGCGGCGCTCACGTCATCTTGACGTTGCCGCTCTGGTCCACCGCGGCGCCGAAGCGCAGCGCCTGCCTGCGCCCGTCCGGGTAGTGGATCTGCGCGGTGATCTCGAACTCGAGCACCATCGTCTGCGCCGAGTCGTTCTTCGTGTGGCGCACCTGCACGTTCTTCAGCCGCGGCTCGTAGAGCTGGATGCTGTTCTTGATCGAGCGCTGCACGAGGCCGATCGCGTCGGGGAAATCGTGCAGCACCTCGGAGACTTCCATGAGGCCGTAGTCCGGGCAGGTGAGCGAGCTGCCCTGCCGCGTATTGAGCATGTGCGCGAGGTGCGTGAGGATCGCCGACTCGAGGTCGTGGTCCTTCCACGTGTACCGCTCGGTCGAGTGCGGATCCGCGGCGTGCATCAGGCGGGTGAGGAGGGAGGCTCCGGCCACGCATCGATCCTAGCCGCACCCCGCCGCGAGCGGAAGCCGCCCATGCGGCGCGGCCTCAACGCGGCCTCTCCCAGTCGTCATCGGCGCTGAGGCCGCCCTCGTTCCACGTCCAGGAGATCTTCTGGTAGGTGAACGAGATCTCCTCCCGCTCGGTCATCCGGG
>CAYQYG010000257.1:0-12943 GCA_964421485.1 uncultured Polyangiaceae bacterium
AGACCGAGACCGAGACCGAGACCGAGACCGAGACCGAGACCGAGACCGAGACCGCTGCCGCTCTCGTAATCGGAAGCGCTTGGGTGGGGGCGCTCTCTCGGGTTTCTTCAGCGTACCCGCGTGCTCGGGAGGCGCAAGGGCGAGCCGTGCTCGCCGTGCTCGGAATTGCCTCGCGCATTCGCGCGAGACAATTCCTGCGCGCGGCTGCGCGCGGTGCGGCGCGGAGCGCCGCACCCTTGCACCTCCCTCCGCGCGCGGGTCGGGGCGACGGGCCCCGATTCGGGGAGAGAGAGAGGTTCGTATGTCGCTTGCGATCTATCCCGTCACGCTCGACGTGGTCCGTGGGGTCCAGCCTCTGATCCAGCAGATCAAGAGGGAGGATCCGAATCTGGCTGATCAGCTGAGGAGGGCCGTGACCAGCGTGCCGCTCAACCTGAGCGAAGGGCGCTATTCGCAGGGGAAGAACTGCAGGGCTCGGTTCTTCAATGCCCTCGGATCCGCCGGGGAGGTCAGGGCCTGCCTCGATGTGGCAGAGGCGATGCGGTACGTCGAGACCATCGACCCCGGGCTGCGCGACAGGATCGATCACGTCATCGCGACGCTGTATCGGCTGACGCTCAGGTGACCGGAGAGGGGCGGGACGCCGCGCCGGCGACCCGCCCCTCGATCTCAGCGGCGGCGCGTGAGCTTCGTCATCACCGCAATCACGTGGTCCAGCTTGTCGAGCGCCGCCGCGTCGACCACGGACGGCCTCACCCTCGGGCGTCGCCCCACACCCGCTCGACCAGCCGCTCGGCGTACGACGCCACGGACTCGACTCCGATGTTGGAGACGAGCTCCCCCACGTACCACGTGTCCCGCTGCCCCTGGAGCCGCTCCAGATCGGAGAGGCAACCGGCCGCCAGATCCCCGGGCGCGTAATGCGGGAAGTACCTCCAGCGCGCGACCGCCGGGGTGCCGAGCACCCGCCCGCCCATGGCCTCGACGTCCTCGACGACGGCCGCCTCGATGTCCCTGTCGCTCGTCGCCCCGGTCGCATACCCGCAGACGTAATGAACGTTCCAGCCGGGATCGTAGCGGAAGTAGATCATCGGCCGTCCGACCCGCGCGAACACCTGATTCCGATCCACCAGCGCGGCGTGGGGCACCCCCTCGATCCGGACGGGCGCCTGCCAGATCTCGATCCAGCGGACCTTGCCGAACAGCCGGCGCTCCTCGGGCGAGGCGTCGAGGAAGGCGAGCGCGTCGTCGAGCGGGCAGGCCAGGATCAACCGATCGAACGAGAGCTCTCCACCGGCGGTGCGGACCCGCACCCCGCCGTCCCCGCGCTCGATCGACCTGATCTCCACGCCCATGCGGACGTCCAGCCCGGAGGCCACACGGCGCCACATCTCCCCGTACCCCTCCTCGATCAGATAGAGATCGACCGCCGAGAGATCCCAGAGCGACGCCGGATTTCCGCCGCGGGCGAGGCTCGGGATGATGTTGAGCACGTACGCCGTCGGGATCTCCTGCTCCTCGAAGCCGAACCCGAAGGACCGCAGGAGCGGATAGGCCACGTCGCGAAAATGGTCCAGGCGATGGGTTTCCATCCATCGCGCGAGGGGCACCGAGGCGGCGCGGACGGTCGCGGGGCTGGCCTGGCCCAGCGGGCCGGTGAGCAGCTCGCGATGCTTGACGAGCTGGACCCCGAGCCGCCCGTACTCGGCGACCTTGGCGGCGAGCGAGACCGGGCGCGGAGGCGCGCCGAAGGGGCGAATCCGCCCGCCCTCGCCGACGTGGACGAACCGCGACGCGCGCCGGAGCGTGACGCCCACGCGCCGGGCCAGCGCCTGGATCGTCGGGTAGTTGGGGAGCACGAAGATCGCGCCGGTGTCCACCGGCACGCCCTCGAACGGCACAGTGCGGCACTTGCCGCCGACGCGCGCGGCGTCCTTCTCGAGGACGGTGATGCTCCGGTATCCGCGGCGGCGCAGCGCGTCCGCGGCGGACAGGCCGGCGGCGCCCGCCCCGATGATACAGAACCTCGGCTCTCCGGTGCGAGTCATGGCCGCCATCCTGTCGAGCGCGAGCCGGCGCGTCAATGGCTTCCGGCGGCTCACCAGCGATTGCGATGGCCCGGTGGTGCGCGCAGGGGCGAGGCGGACGGAGGCATGGAGTCCCGGTCAGGGGAACTGGCCGGCGCAGTCGCCCGCCTGCAGCGCATGCGTCTGGACGATCGAGAGCACATCGGCCAGCTCCAGCACACCCGCCGGCGGGGGGACGCAATTCCCGTCGGCCGGGTGGCAGCCGTAGCCCGTCTCGCAGTCCGTGCCGATCTCGATCGACTTGTCGCCGACCTGGATGACGAGGACCGACCCGTCGGTGCAGCGCGAGTCCCAGCCGTAGAGGGGGGTCGAGGGCGCGGCGAGCGCCGCGACGACATGGGGGTGCGCGAGCGCCTGCTCGACCTCGTGGACAGCGACCGGAGGAGCATCACAGCCGCCGATCTCGACCGAGCAAGTCTGCGTGGGACCCGGGGGCTCGCCATAGCCGGGGTCGCGCGTGAACGTGAATGTGCGGCAGCTCGTGAGCGAGGCGCTGTCGATCCAGGATACCATTCCGCCGTCGAGCCCCCAGGTGATCGGGGCGGCCAGGCAGTCCGTGCATGGGACCGGGGTGATGGTGACGCCTCCCTCCCCTCCTGTGCCACCTGTGCCATTCCCGGAACCGCCGGTCGTGGTCTCCAGACATGCCGCCAGGCCAAACACCGCTGCGAACAGGAAAAGGTTCTTCATGCCGGGAGGGTAATGCAACCTCCGCGCCGGGCGCCGGGGAGCGCGCCGGAGGTCAGGGGAGCCTGGCCGGCGCCTGGTTCGCTACCTGGCAGGCTGTGATTCCCTGCTGCCCCGAACCTTTGCCGCAACCCGAGGCGAGATGAAGCCGGATTCTGATCTGGTCGGATCCTGTGGGTAGCCGGCCGCGGCCGGCGGGCGCGGCTGGAGCGATTGAGCTTGCTGGGCGGAGCCGGATCCCGTGTACAGTCGCGCGCCGTGGGACAGAGGAGCGGCACCGAGACGGTGGTGGCCATTCTCCAGGCGTTCCTGCGGCAGCGGACGTGGCCGCAGGCCGAGCTGGCGCGGGAGGTCGGGGTCGGCGTCGGGACGGTGCGCAGGCGTCTCCATGAGCTCGAGGCCCAGGGCTTCCCGCTCAGCCGGGAGGACGATCCGCCGCACGTATTCTGGAGCGTCCCCAAGGACTGGTTCCCCGGCGGCGTGGTGTTCGCCTCCGCGGACACCCTGGAGCTCTTGAGGCATCTCGGCCGGCTCCCGAGGGCGGAGGCCCGCGACCGGCTCATCCGGCGCATCCTCGACGCGGCGCCGCGGCAGGAGCCGCTGGCCCGCGAGGAGCGACGGGCCATCATCCCACCGAGCGCCCCGGAGGGGGAACAGCACTACCTGTCCCTGGCCGAGGACGCGGCCGTCCGCAGGATCCCGCTCGAATGCAAGTACTTCACGGTCAGCCGAGGCACGCTCGAATGGCGCCGGCTCTCCGTGCAGCGCGTGCTCGTCGGTCCGCCCGCGCGCCTGCTCGCCGTCTGCCACCGCGACGGCTCGCTGAAGTGGTTCCGCGCCGACAACGTGCAGACCGCGCGGCTCGATCCGGCGGAGCCCTATCGCCCGGCGGGTCCGGCTCAGATCGAGGCCGTGCTCGCCGAGAGCATGGACGGCTTCCACCAGGGGAGCGCCCCCGCGCGCTGCGCCTTCATCGTCATGGATCCGGAGTCGCGCTGGGTTTCGAAGAACCTCCTGCCGTCGATGACCGCCGAGCCGATCCCCGGCGGCCTGCGCGTGGTCAGCACGACGGCCGGCGTGCTCCGGCTGGCCCGCTACGTCGTCGGCCTCGGCGGCGTGACCCGGATCGAGACGCCCGAGCTCCGCGCCGCGGTCCGCGAGCTCGCCCGCGGCGCGCTCGACGCCGCCGGGGAGCCGGCCTCATGAAGCTCCCGGTCGGCGCAAGACTGAACGTCCAGCCAGTCGGCTCCAACCAGTCGACAGGTTCGAGCGATCCGCCCGCGCAAGTTGCCGTCCGCCGGATGGCCGCGACCGGCCATCGACGGAGAGGACACGTCATGGAGAGGAGAACCAGGTGACCCAGGAGATCGTCCCCCGCGTCGACATCGCATTCCGCCTTGCGGCGAAGCTCGTCCCGCTGGACCACGGCTATGCGCTCTTCGGTGCGATCTGCCGGATCCTCGGGGACCTGCACGGCGCCCGCTGGCTCGCGGTGCATCCCCTGCCCGGCGCGCCGCGGCCCGACGGGCTGCTCGCGCTGGACGGCGGCCGCGGCCTCCGGCTCCGGGTCGAGCCGGCCGAGATCCCGCGCGTCCTGCCGCTCGCGGGCAAGCGGCTCGAGATCGACGGCCACGCCGCGCAGGTCGGCGTGTCGTCGGTCCACGCGATCACGGCCGCGCCGGCGCTGCGCTCGCGGCTCACGGTGATCAAGGGCTTCACCGAGCCGGAGCCGTTCCGGGAGGCGCTGAAGCGTCAGCTGGATGCGATGGAGGTCGCCGGGCGCATCGAGATCGGGCGGCGGAGGACGATCGCGGTCAACGGCTATTCGGTCGTGGGCTTCGAGGTGGCGCTCCACGAGCTCGGCGACGAGGCCTCGCTGCGGGTGCAGCACGCGGGGCTCGGCGGGAAGCAGCGGATGGGGTGCGGGGTGTTCACCTCACTCGGCCGCCGCCCGCGGACGCGGACCAGCCAGGACGACGGCTGATGCCCGCCCGGCTGCTCGCAAAGTCCTTTGACCGTCAGAAGTTCAAGAGCGGTCCGCCCGACTACGCGCTCCTCTCGCAGCACAGCCGCGACGTCGCCGCGGCGTGCGCCGCGCTCGCGGAGATCGTGGGCCCGGCCGCGTTCGATGCAGCGGGGCTCGATCGCGGGGAGCTCGCGCGGTTCACGGCCACCCTCCGCCTCAATGGATGGTTGCAGGACCTCGGCAAGGCCAACAGCGATTTCCAGAGGATGGTCACCGACCAGCCCCAGATCCAGCAGCTCCTGCGCCACGAGACCATCTCGGGCATGCTCGCCTGGCTCGATCCTGACCTCCGCCGCTGGCTCTCCGCCGCCGAGGACCGGCTGCTGCCCGCGGTGTGGGGTGCGATCGGCCACCACCGCAAGTTCGCGGAGCAACTCGAGTTTAACCAGGGAGCCGCCGTCACAGTGCACGTCGCCCACGAGGACTTCGCGGGCATCCTCCGCGAGATGGCCGCGGATCTCGGCCTGCCGGAGCCGCCACGCTTCAAGCGAGATTTCACTATCGGGCGCAGCCGCCGGGACGGAGCGGACCGCGCCGCGGTCACGATGCGGCAGCAGATGGTCGGTGACTTCCAGGACGCCGAGGCGGACTACGAGGACCACCGCCGGCGCCGCTTCATCGGTCTGCTCAAGGGCCTCGGGATCGCGGCGGACGTCGCGGCGAGCGCGGTCGCGAAGCTCGGAATCAACGCGGCAGACTATTCTCTCCCTGCCGTCGTGCGGGATACCCTCACGACGAGGCTGACGTCCGAGGATCTGACAGCGCTCATTCACCGCTGGGCATGGGGCCGGTATCGCGGCGACGAACCGCCTGACCTGTCGCGGTTCCCGCCCGGGTTCGAGACCCGGCCATTCCAGGACCACGTCGAGGCGTCCACTTCGAACCTCACGCTCGCCGAAGCCGGATGCGGCTCCGGCAAGAGCCTCGCGGCCTATCTCTGGGCGCGCGCCTGGAGCGTCCGCCGCGCCGCCGCGCCCGGCTTCCGCCTCTTCTTCTGCTTGCCGACGACGGGCACCACGACCGAGCATTTCAAGGACTATGCGCTGGAGGCCGGTTTTCCGGCGGAGCTCGCGCACTCGCGCGCCTCGGTGGACCTCAGGACCCTCGCCCGGACCGCGGATCAGGAGGAGGGCGATGACAGCGCCCCGCGCTCCGGCCGTCCGGGCGCCCAGCGCGCGGCGTGGCAGGCGCTCAAGGCCGAGCGGGACAAGATCGAAGCGCTCGCGCTCTGGAGCGCGCGCGTCGCCGTCACGACCGCGGACACCGTGCTCGGCCTCATGGCGAACGCGCGGCGATCGCTCTGCTCGCTCCCGGCCATCGTGCAATCGGCGATCGTCTTCGACGAGGTCCATGCCTTCGACGACCAGCTCTTCGGGCACCTCCTCGTGTTCCTCGAGAGCTTCCCCGGCGTCCCGGTGCTCCTGATGACCGCCTCGCTCCAGGACGCCCGCCGCCGGCTGCTCGCGGAGGTGCGCCCCGATCTCCACATCGTCCCCGGCCCCCCCGAGCTGGAGACCCTGCCGCGGTACGTCCTCGTCACGGCCGAGCGCCCGGACGACTGCTGGCCCGAGGTCGAGCATTGCCTCCGCAACGGCGGCAAGGTGCTCTGGGTGCGGAATCGCGTCGAGTGGGCCAACGAGACGTATCGACAGGCGCTCGCGCGCGTGCCATTCGCCACCGTGGACGTGTACCATTCGCGGCTTCGATACAAGGATCGAAGCCATCGACATCGCCGCGTCGTCGACCGCTTCAAGCAGAGCGGCGCGCCTGCCCTCCTCGTCGCCACGCAGGTCGCCGAGATGTCCCTCGATCTCTCCGCGGACCTCCTCGTCACCGATGAAGCGCCCGTCCCCTCCCTGATCCAGCGCCTCGGCCGCCTGAACCGCCGGGCCACGCCGGAGGAGCCCGGGACCCCGAAGAGGGCGCTCATCACGCGCGTCGGACCCCAGGACCAGCGGCCATACGATGAGCCCGACCTCGCGGCGAGCCGCGCCTGGAGATCGGAGCTCACCGGGCTCGTGCGCCCGCTGCACCAGCGCGATCTCGCCCAGCAGCTCGCGGCGATCTCGCCTGGACAGGCGATCGACCGTGCGGCGGCCGAGGAGGCCGCATTCTTCTTCGGCGTACCGGGTCGGAGCGGGCTCTGGCGCACGCAGCCGGGCAGCACGCGCGGCGAGGGCTACACGGTCTCGGTCCTGCTCGAGCGCGACGTCGACGAATACCGCGGCATCCAGGGTGATCGCGATCCACCCGCCGACTGGCTCCGCGAGCACGAGGTCTCGATACCGATCAAGGACGCGGTGCCCGGGTGGCCGCGCGTCGCGGGCCTGCCGGTCGCGCCGGCAGACGCGGTGATTTACGATTACGACAAGGAGACGAAGGAAGGGACGGGCGCGCGATGGCGAGAGAGCTGATCTACCGGCTGACGAACCCGGATTACACGATCTATCACCGGGCCGCGCTCGGCGGGCTCGCCGCGACCGCGCTGGCCTGGCGCGACAAGCGAGGCAAGCCGCCCCAGGGCATCGAGCACGAGGTCACCCGCGACCGCGTCCGGCTCGCGTGGACCGACGCCCTCACGGACCAGGAGGCATTGCAGCGCATCCTCGACGCCTCGTTCCGCCTCACCGAGGACAGGCTGATCGATCTCGTCGGCCACGCCGTGCCGGAGGGCCTGCCGGAGCTCCGGCTCGCGATCCACAACGGCCTCTGCGCCACGTTCCTCCAGCATAACAAGATGCGCCCCTCGGAGAAGGAGACCAGGCGCGTCGAGATCCGGAGCGCGGACGACGAGAGCGAGGGGCTCTTCACGTACAAGGGAGTCCTCTCGTACGCCCACCAGAAGGCGCAGGGCACCGGACTCCTGGATCCACCGAAGAGGGGCCAGCCGCCGGGCAGGTTCCCGGCCGTCGCGACGATCCCGCAATCCGTGATCCCCGGCGCTCTCACCGGCGCGCAGCCGCTCGAGGCGACGCCCGAGGAGGCGATCCTCCTCCTCTATCTGATGGTCGGCAGCGCGGTCTTCCTCCTCCGGCCGAGGACGTACAAGGAGAAGATGCAGGCGTGCGTCGTCGTCCCTGACGTGACGGATCTCCTGTCCTTCTCCAGAGCTTTGCGCGCCATCGCGAGCATCGACGTCAAGCGCCCCCGGCTCAGCGGCACGTACCTCGGCCGCGTCGTGGGCGGCGCGGAGGAGGCCGCGCTCCGGATGCGCATTGATCTCGAAGCGGACGATGTCCGAGAGCGCCCGGGCGTCGCCGGCCTCCAGGCCATCGCGATGGGCAAGGTCGCCTGGGACAAGAACCAGATCAACCGGAGCGCCAGCGTGCGGATCGGCATGGCGTACCCCGAGCTCGACGTCTTCCGCGAGGCGACGACGCACCTCGGCAAGGCTCGAATCATCGCGGGGAGCAAGGGCGACGGGTACGCCGTCCCCTCGAGCCCCGTCCCGGAGCTCGTGGCCGCGAACCTCGCGGCGGGCCGCCACTGGGCCTCGCACTTCCGCGATCTCGTCAGCGACAAAAAAGAGTTCTCCTACATGCGCTTCGCGCAGAAAGGGCTGCACCAGATGAAGGAGGCTATCAAGGACGGCACCGATCAAGCCGTCATCGACATGTTCCAGGACGCGTGGCGGAGGACCATGCGGGACCTCTGGAAGCGGGCGGAGCGGGATCACCTGGACGGCAACCGGCTCGTCGAGGTCGAACGGGAGCGCGTCCGCAACTCTATTCTTCGTTCCAAGACCGCCGACGCCCTTGCGGGCTGGTTCCTGCGCTTCTGCGCCGACGCCACCAAGGGCGCCTCGCTCCCCTCCGCCCAGCGGGAGGCCGCGACGCTCCGCGAGTTCCTCTTCACCGCGCGCAACATCGACCGGCTGCAGAACCTCCTCCTGTTCGCGCTGGTCAGCTACGCCAAGGACGACACCAGGACCCCGACCCATGGAGACGCTTGAAATCATGAGCACGAGCTACCTGTACGGAACGGTGCTGACGGGCGAGGCGGTCGCCGCCAACAACCGCGGCGAGAACATCGGCAACACGACGACCCTCCAGAAGGTCTTTCACCAGGACGACCTCCACACGAGCGTCTCCGCGGAGGCGATCCGCTTCGCGATCCGCTACCGCTTCCAGCTCGAGGGCCTCCCCGTGAACCGCAAGTACGAGGGGGAGAAGCTCTCCTACGTGAACGAGAAGCGGACCGACTGGGACCCGGAGGGCGACAACTTCATCGACGACGACCTCATGGGCTTCATGGACGCCGCTGCCGCGGCCAAGGAGCGCGAGGAGGAGGACGGCGACGAGGACGGCGACGACGCGGACACCGGCGCGAAGAAGGCCGCCGACAAGAAGAAGCCCAAGCCCGCCGAGAAGAAGGCCAAGGGCAAGACCACGAAGCGCCCCAGCCCTCTCGCGATCGGCCGCGCCGTCTCCCTGCGCCCGTACCGCGGCGAGCTCTCCTACAACGCCGTCAGCGGCGAGAAGGAGAAGGGCAAGCTCTCGCTCTACAGCGCCGAGATGCACACCACCGAGTATCAATACTCGTTCGGCCTGAACCTCGGCGACGTGGTGAGCAAGAAGAACATCGCCCACCTCATCGACGCCATCGTCGACCCGCCTCCGGTCGCCGGCAACCACGCGCGCTTCGCCTATGACTTCTCGCCGGCCTCCATCGTCCTCCGCCTCACGCACACCCACTCGTCGCGCATCCAGAACTGCTTCGACCACGACGAGCCCCGCCGCTCCTACTCTGTCGATCGCCTGATCCAGCGCGTCGAGAGCGGCGACGTCCCTGCGGCCGAGCTCATCGTCGGCGGCCAGATCGCGACCACCCCCGCCGGCGCGCGCCTCAAGGAGCTCGGCGCCACCGTCCTCCCCGGCGTCACCGCCGCCGCGGCCGAGGCCCGCGCCCGGATCGCCGGGCTTGGAGGGCCGTACGCGGCGGTCGCCGCGCCCGGCGCCAGGAAATGATCACCGTCCGGGTCCAGGTCCCCTACGCGAGCTTCCGGAAGTCGTACGCCCGCGCGTTTGCGGAGACCTATCCATTCCCTCCGCCCGCGACCGTCTATGGAATGCTCCTCTCGCTGGTCGGCGAGCGCCTCCGCGCCCGTCACGCCGGCGTCCGCCTCGCGTTCGCGTACGCGCGGCAGCCCCGCGTCACCACCACGCTCCGCAAGCTGAGCCGCTACAAATACGGCGTCGCCGGCAAGCAGGAGAAGCTCGGCAACGCCCCCGATTACATCGAGACGCTCTGCGGCATCGACTTCCTCTGCTGGATCGACAGCGCCTCCGAGCGCTGCGACGAGCCCGGGCAGCCGAGCATGGAGGATCGTGTGACGCGCGCCATCGAGTCGCCCGAGTCGGTCACTCGCACCGGCATCGTCTGCCTCGGTCTGAGCGACGACGCCGTGGACAACCTCGCGCTGGTGACCCGCCCCCAGGGCTCCTGGCACTGGCTGTCTCCCGACGAAGCCGGAAACATCGAGCTCCCCACCTGGGTCGACCACGTCGGCGCCCTCCACACCCGCTGGCGCAGGTTCGAGTACCACACAGGAGCCGAGCACGTCCCTGCGTCGCCTTCCCCCGAACGCTTCGTGGACATCCTCGATCCACGACCCGCCGGATAATCCAATCATTCCAACAAACTGGACCGCGACATCAGAAGACCGTTCCGGATCAGGCAAATTCTTCCCAGTGGATTCTTCGCGGCAGCTCTGCGATCACGGCCGGGCAGCGCTGTCGCGAACGATCGTTGCCTTTCCATCAGGGAGCGAATTCATGACCACCGATCCTGCCGAACCGACCCTGCGGGTCATGTCTCTTCACGCGCTCGCCTACTGCGAGCGCCTCTTTTATCTCGAGGAGGTCGAGGAGATCCGGGTCGCCGACGAGGCGGTCTGGGCGGGTCGCCAGCTCCATGCCGAGCTGGACGAGCCGGGGGAGGTCGTCGAGCTCACGCTCGAATCGACCGGGCTTGGCATCCGCGGCCGCATGGACGCGTTGCGGCGCCGCAGCGGTGACCTCTACCCTATCGAGCACAAGCGCGGCCGGGCGCGTCGCGGCCCGGCGGGCGACCCGGAGGCGTGGGAGAGCGACGCGTTGCAGGCGGCGGCGTATGCCATGCTCCTGCAGGAGCACGCCGGCAAACCGGTCACCGAGGCGCGCATCCGCTATCACCGTGACAATGTCACCGTCCGCGTCCCCATCGCGGATGCCGAGCGCGCCTCCGTCGTCCGTGCGGTCGCCCGGGCCCGCGAGCTTGCTCGCTCCCCGGACCGCCCGCCGGTCACCTCGGACGAGCGCAAGTGTGTCCGCTGCTCTCTCGCCCCTGTCTGCCTCCCGGAGGAGTCTCGATTCGCGGACGCCGAGACCGACGCCGTCGCCGCCGCCGCGTCCGCTCCCGCGTCCGTTTCTGGATCCGCATCCGCATCCGTCTCCGGATCCGCATCCGCTTCCGGAGCCGCGTCCGCGCCCCCGCTCCCTTCCGGCTCCGGGATTGACGTCCCCACCCCTGTCCGCCTCTATCCACCGGACACCGAGCGGCGCTCCCTGCACATCGTCAGCCATGGATCCAAGATCGGCCGCTCCGCGGACGCCTTCGAGGTCACGGATCGCGAGGGAGAGCGCACCAAGGTGGGCGCCCGGGAGGTCAGCGATATCGTCATCCACGGCCATGCGCAGATCACGACCCAGGCCTTGCGGCTCTGCGCCGCGGAGGACATCCCGGTCCATTACATCGCGGCGAGCGGCGCGCACATTGGCATGTTTGCCCCTGCGGGCGGCGGCGTCCAGCGGCGCGTTCGCCAGTACCGCGGCCTCACGGACGACGCATTTGCGCTCGCCCTGGCGCGCCGCCTTGTCATGGCCAAGATCGAGATGCAGCTCCGCCACGTCCTTCGCGCCTCGCGCAAGGACGACGCCCTGCGCGTCGCGGTGGAGGAGCCGCTCGAGACGATCCGGGTGCATCTCCGTGGTGCGGCGCGAGCCCTGGACCGCGAGGCTCTGATGGGCCAGGAGGGCGGTGCGGCGCGCGCATATTTCGCGGCGCTGTCTGCGCTCGTTCATCCGGATGCCGGCGACCTGTTCCGCCCGCGGGGCCGCAGCCGCCGGCCGCCCGAGGATCGCTTCAACGCCCTCCTCTCGTTTGGCTACTCCCTGCTTTACCGTGATGTCCTGAGCGCGCTCCTCCGTGTCGGCCTTGAGCCTGCGTTTGGGATCTTGCACCAGCCCCGTTCGGCCGCGTACCCACTGGCGCTGGATCTCACGGAGCTCTTCCGGGTGCCGGTGGTGGACATGGCGGTGCTTGGGGCGGTCAACCGCCGCACGTTTCATGCTGACCGAGACTTTGCGGTCACGGCGCGTCAGGTGTGGCTTTCGGACGCGGGCCGCCGGACGTTCATTGACGTGTACGAGCGCCGCAAGCATGAGGAGTACCGCCATGATGTCCTTGCGTTCTCGCTCTCGTACGCGAGGATGATGGAGCTCGAGGCGCGGCTCCTGGAGAAGGAGTGGTCGGGCGAGCCTGGCCTCTTCGCGCGGTTCCGGATTCGCTGACCTGGGGAGGACGATCCATGCCTGAGCCTCGACATTGGCACCTGGTGATTTACGACGTGACGGACCCCAAGATGCTGCGCAAGGTCCACAAGACCCTGACGGCGTGGGGCAAGCCTGTGCAGTACTCGGTGTTCCGCGTTCGTGGCACGACCCGCGAGCTGGCGCGGCTCCGGTTCGAGCTGACGGGCCTGATCGCCGCCGAGGATCGCCTGATGGTGATCCGCCTCTGTCCGGACTGTGCGGCCCGGGTGACGGTCCAGGGGAAGGATCTGGCCCCGCTGGATCTGGATCCCCCTCCGTTCCGGATCGTGTGACGCTCAAGCACCCCCGCACGTCGTGTGCGGCGGCCTTGGTCCTTGACAACCGAACCCAATGATTGCGATACTTTGCCTCATGTTCGCCACCACCGGGGTCCGTGATCGCCGGGGATCGCTCTGGTCCCCGCCCCTTCGCGTGCCCCGGCCCGACCGCGTCGTCTCCCCCCACCCTCACCCGAGGAGGCCCCTGAGAGATCGACCGATTTCGTATGTCATGTTCGCCACTTACAGCGGCGGGGTGATCCCGGCCGTGATGCCGAAAGGCGTTGAGCACGC
>CAYQYG010000258.1:0-12926 GCA_964421485.1 uncultured Polyangiaceae bacterium
CGGCCGGAAGCTCCGCGAGCCTCCGGCGCATCGGCCGGAAGCTCCGCGAGCCTCGGGCGGGCCGGTCGCGACCTGCGAGGGGCCTCCGTCAGGCGCGGATGACGGCGACCTTGCGGCCGGACGGGGTCTTCCTGGTCTTCGCCTCGGCGTTGCGGCCGGTCTTCCTGGCCTTCGGGCGGCGATCGAAGACCACCAGCCAGCCGGTGGGCTCGCCGAGGCCGGCGAGGTACTCGTCGATCTGCTCCAGGCCGTCCTTCAGGGGGTCGGGCTGGCCGGGGCGCCAGACCTTCAGCTCCATCGGGAGCCGGGTCCCCTTGTACTCGAGCAGCAGGTCGAGGCGGCCGGAGCCGATCGCAAACTCGCGGTGGAGCGTGCCGCCGCCGTTCTCGACGCGGTGGAGGAAGGCCATCATCACGAGGTGGGGAGCGCTCTCGTGGTAGGGGGCGGTACCCATCAATGCCTCTCCGTGACGGCGCCAGAAAGCGAGGAACGCGTCGAGCAGCTTCCCGGGATCGAGGTGGCCGTCGGGCAGGAGCCAGGTCGGGCGGATCGTGGCCATGGAGGCGTCGATCCCGCTGGTCAGGAGGCGGGGGATCACCTCGGCATAGATCGGATTGGCGATCTCGAATCCGCCGAACGACGGGCGGCGCACGAGGCCCAGATCGAGGACATAGAGGTAGTCGTCCTCGGGCATGTCAGGGAGCACGCCGCCCAGCAGGATGGGCTCGATGATCTTGCGGACGCGGTCCTCGCGCAGCCGCTCGGCCAGGCTGTCGAAATGCGTGTCGCGCCGGGCGATCACGCTGTCCCTGGCCGGCTCGACGTGATCGAGCGTGACGGGGATCGCCCGGTCGGGCACGATCTGCTCGACCATCTCCTGGGCGAGCGCATTGACGAGCCAGGGGTGGCCGCCGGTCAGCGCGTGGACGCGCTCGATGACGGCGGGCTCGAAGACCTGGCCTGTGTCGGCGGTGTGCTGGGTCAGGAGCTCCGCCACCTCCTCGAGCGTGAAGTGGGCGAGGGTGAGGGACCTGTCCTTGATGTTGAACGGGCTCGCCGTGCCCAGGCGGCGGTTCTCGTTGTCCGAGACCTTGTAGTCGCGGACGTCGCGCAGGCCGATCAGGGCGACAGAGGAAGGGAAGCGCCTGGGACGGCCGGGATAGCCGCTGTGGAGCTGGCGCAGGACGGACAGCAGCACGTTGTCCTGGAGGGCGTCGATCTCGTCGATGAAGAGCACCAGCGGGCGCGGGCAGGTGGCCGCCCAGCGGGACAGCGTCGCATGGAGGCTGCTTCCGGCGGGCGCCGCGGGCGCGGACGGAGGCTGGAGGTCCTCCGGGAGCTCGCCGGCAGCATTCTCCCTCAGGATCTCGAGGATCGTCCCCTCGGCGGCGCCGATGTCGTTGCCCAGCGGCGAGGCCGCGGCGACGCTGGTCATCAGCGCGGCGAAGCGCCCTTCCTCCGTCAGGGCGCGGGCCAGCGCGAGGACCGTCGTGGTCTTGCCGGACTGCCTCGGCGCGTGCAGCACGAAATAAGAGCCGTGCTCGATGAGGGTGCGCATGCCGGCGGCGCGGCGGAGCGGCGGGACCATGTAGTGGCGCTCGGGGTCGCAGGGACCGGCGGTGTTGAAGCGGCGGGGCATGGCGCGCGCGACCCTAGCACGTATCGAGGCCGCGGCTCGCCGCCGGCGGTCGCTTCATGGCTCGCCGTCGTCCCGGTCGCCGGCGTCGTTCGGCCCGACCAGCCTGGCCCGCTCGTCGGGGCCAGCCTCACGGCGCGGACTCCTCGTGCCGCCACTTGATGCGCCGGGCGGAGGCCAGGGCGAGCGCGGCCGTCCTGCAGACGCCAGGCCCGTCGAAGTGCGGGGCGACGGGGATCGCGGGGAACGACTCCGCGCGCGCCGCGAGCGCCGCCGAGTCCTCCTCCGACAGGAGCTGCTCGCACTCCGCGTAGACGCCGGAAGGGCCCTCCTCCTTCGCGTCGTGACAGGAGAGCAGCGACAGGAGCTCGCCGCACAGCGGCGCGTCAGGCGTCGGGACGAGCAGCGACGTGAGGGCGGCGTGGTCGATGCGAAGGTCCCGCGCCCGGTCGATGGGCACGCCGCCGCGGGCGCGCCGCGCGGCGGGGAGGAGGAGCTTCTCCTCGATCGCGATGTGCCGCAGGAGCCCGCCCCGGAGCTCGACGAACGCCGCCTCGTCGAAGCGGCCGGCGCCCGCCGCGCGCTCGATCAGGCGATGCAACCGCAGGTGGTCCTCGATCAGGTAATCGGTCACGCGCTTCCGGACGCTCACCATGGTGCACCTCGTACCAGCATCACCGCATTGCGAAGAGCCACTCCGGCTCACGCCGCCGTCGCGGCGAAGCGGGGCTTGAGCACGTGGTTCTCGAGGTGGACGTGGGTGAAGATGTCGCTCTCGATCTGGCGCAGCTCGGCGAAGAGCGTCCGGTAGCTGTTGCACGCCCAGTCCGGCAGGCTGAAGTCGTCGCTGGCGGCGCGGATCCGCTCGAGCAGCTCCGCGACGATGAGGTGCTCGGAGTGCATCGCGTCGAGCAGCTTCGTCCGCTCGGCGCGGTCGTGGTCCTTCGCGGTCAGCGCGGGAAAGAGGGTCAGCTCCTCGTCGTCGAGGTGCGTGAGCAAGCTCTCCATGAGCTCGCCGACGAGCCCGTCGAGGTCGCGGAGCTTGGGGTTGTGATCGCCGTGCACCCGCCCGACCTTCACGGCGAGCAGCTTCACGAACGGCAGCGCTTTGCGGAGGTATTCATGGTGCTTCGAGACGATGTGCGCGACGAGCCTGGGCGTGGTGAGCTCCCGCGGATCGGCCTGCAGCTCGCCGTGACGCTCCGCGATGGCCCGGGACAGGTCGGCGAGGAGCGCGTCGACGTCGATGCCGCGCTCCTTCGCGGCAGCCTCGACGCTCATGCCTCCGCGGCAGCAGAAATCGATGCGGTGCCGCGTGAAGACCTGCGCGCACTCCGAGTGGTCGAGGACGACGGCTGCGACGGCCTGGCTGCGATCGAGCATGGGGACTCTCCTTCTGCCGTCGCCTCTGCATGGGCCGGACCATGCCGTAAATATCCGTAATTCGGTGAGAAAGAAGCGATCAACAGGCCAGCCCCCACGCTTGACTTGTTCCACGTGACGTTCCAAGATGGAACGCGTGGAGCGCTCCGGCGGCAAGTCATGCAGCGTGTGCGGCCTCGTGCCGGTCGTGCCCCGGCTGAACGGGGCGACGGAGATCATCGCTCGGAGCCCGGCCATGCAGGCGGTCCTCAGGCGCGTCGCGCGCTTCGCCGCGAGCGAGGCGCCTGTCGCGGTGCTGGGGGAGACGGGGACCGGCAAGGAAGTCGTCGCGCGGGTGCTGCATGCGAGCTCCCGGCGGGCCAGGCACCCGTTCGTTCCGGTGAACGTCGCGGCGTTGCCTGCGGAGCTGCTGGAGTCCGAGCTCTTCGGGCACGACAAGGGCGCGTTCACGGGCGCCTCGGCGGCTCGCCACGGGCTGTTCGAAGCGGCCGACAAGGGGACGCTCTTCCTCGATGAGGTCGGCGAGATGCCGCTGCCGCTGCAGGCCAAGCTGCTGCGCGCGCTGCAGGACGGAGAGATCCGGCGGGTCGGCGAGGTCAGGGCGTTCTCGGTCGACGTCCGGATCGTGTGCGCGACGCACCGGGATCTGGCCGAGCGCGTGCGGCAGGGCGCGTTTCGCGAGGACCTCTTCTACCGCCTCAAGGTGCTCTCGATCCAGGTGCCGCCGCTGCGCGAGCGGCAGGACGATATCCTACCGCTCGCGCGCCGGCTGCTCGCCGAGGAGCGATCGGAGCTGCGCGGCTTCACGAGAGCGGCGAAGGAGCAGCTGGTCTCGTACGGCTGGCCCGGCAACGTGCGCGAGCTGCAGAACGTCATCAAGCACGGCGCGGCGCTGGCGACGGGCCCCGAAGTGGACGCCGAGGATCTGCCGGAGGAGATGTCACGAGAGTCCTCCGAGGCGCGCTCCCCGACGGCGCCCTCCAGCGCGCTCCGGTCGCTCGCGGAGGTCGAGCGCGAGCACATCCTGCGCGTGCTCGACGCGTGCGGCGGCTCGCAGACCGAAGCGGCGCGCGTCCTCGGAGTGGCACGCAATACCCTCTGGCGGAAGCTGCGGTCCATGTCGGCATGAGCATGAGAGAGCGCGTCGGGGGCCGCCGCGGGGCTAGCGGCGGCGCGGCAGGGTCACGGTGAAGCGCGTGCCCTCGGCGGCGGTCGAGCGGACGGTCACGCTCCCGCCGTGCGCCAGCGCGAGCTCCCGCACGATGTAGAGCCCGAGCCCGACGCCGCGGCGCGCCCGCGCCGCCGCCGGGCCGCGCTTGAACGGCTCGAACAGCGTGCTCCGCGCCTCCTCCGGGATCGGCGGGCCCTCGTTGTGCACCGAGAGCTCCACGACGTCGCCGCGGCCGTGGATCGCCACCTCGACGGGCGCGTCCTCGCGCCCGTACTGGATGGCGTTGGTGATGAGGTTGGCGATCACCTGCTTCATCCGCTCCGGGTCCCAGATGCCCGCGCCGTCGCCCTCGACCCGGAGCACGATCGCTCGGCCAGGGTCGCTCGCCTTCGCCTCGTCGACGATCTGGGCGGCCAGGCGCCCGAGGTCCGTCGGCTCGGGGGCGATCGGGATGCCGCCGGCGCGGCTCCGGCTGTAATCGAGCAGCTCCCGGATCATCGCCGCCATGCGGTCGGAGCTGTTATGAATGCGCTGGACAGCGGCCCTGGCCCTGGGGTCGAGGCCCTCGCTCCGCGCGAGAGATTCGGCGGTCATCGTGATCGCGGTGAGAGGGCTCCGCAGGTCATGGCCGAGGATGGCCATGAGGCGCTCGCTCAGCGCGTGCGCCCGCTCGGCGTCGGCGCGCGCCGCCTGGGTGCGGGCGAGGAGCTCCTCTCGCTCGGTGGCGTCGCGCCAGACGGACACGGCGCCGGTGATCTCCCCGCTGGAGGCGCAGAGCGGCGAGCACGACACCAGCATGATCCGGCGCTCGCCGCCGGCCGCGACGAGGAAGAGGCGCATGTTCACCACCACCTCACCGCGGAGGGAGCGCGCGGCGGGCATCTCCTCGGGCCGCAGCGGCTGCTCGTCGTCGCGCTGCAGGGCGCAGCGGCGGCAGAGATCGGCGTGGGACACTCCGGTGGGATCGAAGCCATGGATGCGGGCCGCCGCCGGATTGGCGCGGAGGATGATGCCGTCCCTGGAATAGACGAGCACGCCGTCGGTCATGGCGGCGAAGACGGCGTCCATCTGCTGCGCCATCCCCTTTATCTGCTCGCGCGCGAGGACCAGCGGGGTGACGTCGAACAGCGAGAGCAACAGGCCCTCGATCGCCCCCGCCTCGCCCTTGACAGGGATCAGCGACCAGTTCCAGAAGGTGGCCGCGCCCTCCGGATCGCCGGGGCGCTGGAATGGCTTCTCGATCGTGTAATAAGGCTCGCCCGTGTCCCGGACCCGCGTGAAGATGCCTTGATTCTCCTCGTGTGGAAAGAACTTGAAATGGGATTGGCCGATCAGCTCCGCCGCCGTGTGGCCGCATCCCTCTTCGTATGCGGAGTTGACCATCCGGAAGTTGAAATCGCGATCGAGCAGGGCCAGCATCGCGTGGGTGCCCTCGAAGACGGCGGCCAGCTCCCGCGCGCGCCGCTCGTAGCGGGCGGCGGCGTCGGCGGCGTGCTGCCGCTCGCGCTCGACCTCGGCGTGCAGCCGGTCGTACGCGGCCTCGGTATGCCCAGGCTCGCCCGGCTCGCCGGCGCTCTGCCCTCCCGCTCCTGCCACCACGTGCGATCTAGGAAGCTGCTCCTGGACCGGCAACACGAAATGAAGGAGCGGTCCGGACCTCCGGCGTGGGAATCCGGGCGCGCGGCGCCCCGGCGAGCCGGCGCGGCCGTCGAGCCCGGGCGGGCGCTACTCGCCGTCGTTCCCGTCGCCGGGATCGTTCGGGCCGACCAGCCTGGCCCGCTCGTCGAGCCGGATGCCCTCCTCGGCGCGCCTGCGGAGCGCCTCGCGCCAGCCCGCCGTGAGCGCGTCGCAGCCGGCGAGGGCGAGGGTCGCCGCGCGGTCCTCGGCGCTGTCGCCCTGCCGCTCGCACATGACGTGGTTGGCGCGCGACACGGTCCACTCCGGGTGCGGGCGCTCGAGCAGCGCGAGGGCCTGGCCCGCCTCGACGATCCCTTCCTGGATCACGCGGTGGTACCAGCCCCCGCGGCCGCTCTGCTGCACGCGCGCGGAGAGATCCTTCACGCGCCAGCGACGGGAGATCTTCCAGCAGGGTGAGCGCGGCTGCGAGACCTGCAAGATCGCGGTCCCCACCCGCACCACGTCGCCGAGGCAGACCACGGCCTCCGACCACCCCTCCACCGCGAGGTTCTCGCCGAACCCGCCGAGGGTGAGGCCGGGGAGGTCGAGCTCGGCGCGCCAGGCCGGGTAATGCTCGGCGGCGCAGGCCAGCACGGCCTTGTCCGGTCCGCCGTGGTAGCGCAGGTCCGCCTGCCCGTCGCCGGCGAGGTTCGCCCGCGAGAGCGCCACCGGGCCCGAGACGGGATCCTTGTAGAAGCCGGTCGTCCAGGGGCGGTCCATGGGGTCGGCGGCGCCCTGCTGCCCGAGCGCGCGCGGCCGGCCGACGAGGACCGCGAGCAGGCGCGCGGGAGGGAGGTCGTGGATGAGATCGGTGGTCACCTGGAATCTTCTCCTCGGGCCCACGATAGTGCGATGGCGGCGTTCGCGGCCAGGTCTCTGGCGGGCGGCGCTGGCCACTACTAGGATGCGCCCGCCCTCGGGCGCCCGCGCTCGCGGCGCTCCGGCAGGGTCAAGAGGAGGCGTCGTGGAACTCGATCCAGAGCTCGAGCTCGCGCTCCGCTATCGCGCCAAGGCGGAGCTCCGCAAGCGCGCGCGGGGGCTCCGGAGCAGCATCCCGCTCGAGGCGATCCTCGAGCGCTCCGAGCGCATCCAGCGCGCGCTCGAGGCGCTGCCCGAGGTCGCCGCCGCGCGGTCGGTGTCGCTCTTCTACCCGATCGAGGGGCGCAACGAGGTCGACCTGCGGGCCACGGACGGACGGCTCCGCGCGCGCGGGGCGCGGGTCGCGTATCCCTGGATCGATCCGGAGACGCGCGTGATGACGTTCCGCTTCGTCGCCGATCCGGAGGCCATGCAGGAGCGCGGCCTCGGCTTCCGCGAGCCCGATCCGGCCGACGAGGAGGCCGCCGCGCTCGACGTCATCGTCGTGCCGGCGCTCCAGATCGACGCCCGCGGGCACCGCATCGGCTACGGCGCGGGCTTCTACGACCGCGCGCTCGCCCGCTTCCGCCCGCCCGCCCGCGCCGTGTGCGTCGCCTTCGATTTCCAGCTCGTCGCCGAGGTCCCGGTCACGGAAGGCGACGTGCCGGTGGACGCCGTCGTCACCGACGCGCGCGTGATCACGGTCGAGCAGGCGGGCTGATCGCGCCTCCGGCTCAGTGCAGCGGCTCGAGGCGCCGCCGCTTGCGATCGAGGTGCTCGGCGATGGTCAGGCGGTCGGCGTCGCTCATGGACACGAAGCGCAGCGCGACGAGCCGATCGCGGTCCCAGACGGGCCGGGCGCGCAGCCGGATGGGACGGCCGCCCCCGAGCTCCAGCTCGAACGGCGTCACGCCGGGCAGCGCCCGCCCGGCGAGGGCGGCGCTGCGCTCGATGACCATCCCGGTCGCGGACAGGTCGATCGCGCGGCAGCGGTGCCGGTGGCCGTCGAGCAGCGCGGAGACCGGGATGTCGACCTGGCCGCGAGCGCCTTGCCTTCGCTCCATCAGAGATTCCTCCTGCCTTTCCGGCGTCGGGCGGAGCGTACGTCCAGCGGCCGGACCGGGCCAAGATCGCCGCCTTCGTCCGGGGGTGCTCCGCGGCCGTGGACCGCGATATGCTGCCGGCCGCCGGAGGAGGTGGCTCATGCCCACGTGCCGCGAGTGCGGGAACGAGGTCGACGCGCTGAAGAGCGTGAAGGTCGACGGCAAGAAGAAGAAGATGTGCGAGGACTGCGCGGATCGGGCCGCGGAGGAGGGCGCGGTCGCCGAGGAGAGCGAGGCGGTCGTGCAGAACATGATGGGCTTCAAGGGCCGGCGCTGAGCGCCGCCCCAGCGCGAGGACCACGATGGAGAGCGGAGTGTGTGCGGTCGTCGGCGCAGGGCCCGGCCTCGGCCTCGCGATCGCGAGGAGGTTCGGGCGCGAGGGCTTCCGGGTCGCGCTGCTCGCGCGCAGCGAGGAGAAGCTCGCGGGGCAGCGCGACGAGCTCGCGGCCGCGGGGATCGAGGCGCGCGCGTTCGCGGCCGACGCAGGCAGCGCGGCGTCGCTCGCGCGCGCGTTCGAGCGGGTCCGCGGCGAGCTCGGCGACCCGTCGGTGCTCGCCTACAACGCGGCGGCCGTGCACCCCGCGCCGCCCAGCGCGCTCGATCCGGAGCTCCTGATCCAGGACCTCCGGATCAACGTCGCCGGCGCGCTCGTCTCCGCCCAGGCCGTGCTGCCCGCGATGCGCGCGAGGCGGTCCGGCACGATCCTCTTCACGGGCGGCGGGCTCGCGCTGGAGCCGTTCCCGCCGGTCTCGTCGCTCTCGGTCGGCAAGGCCGGGATCCGCAGCCTCGCGCTCAGCCTCTCGAAGGAGCTCGAGCCCGAGGGCATCCACGCGGCGACCGTGACCGTGTGCGGCTTCATCAAGCCGGGCACGCGCTTCGATCCGGACCTCATCGCCGAGGAGTTCTGGAACCTCCACGCGCAGCCCGCCGGGAGCTGGGTCCGCGAGATCACCTACCGCTGACGCCCGCCGCCGCGCGCCCCGGGCGTGCGCGCCGCCTCGATCGAGCGGCGCCGCCGCCGGTCCGGTCCGCTCGCGTGCTACCCTGGCGCGCATGGGTCCCGCCACCGCGCACACCCCGCCTCGCGCGCCGCTCCTCGCCCTCTCGCTCGCCACCCTGCTCGCCGCGTGCGGCCCCGCCCCCGACGCCGCCTACGCCGAGCCCGAGCAGGCGCCCCCCACGCCCGCGCAGACGATCTACGTCGTCGTCGGCGAGCAGCCCGAGCCCCACGCGCCCGACGCGTGGGCGCCCGAGGAGCCCCGCGGCGGGAACCCCTTCGCCCGCACCCGCACGTGGGTCGGCGATTACGATTGCCCGCAGGGCAACACGGAGCTCACCTTCCGCGTGCTCCACGTCCGCGGCGACGCGATCACCGCCGCGTTCGAGTTCCATCACGTCGACTCCGGGGCCGCCGGGAAATACCTGATGACCGGCCGCTATGACGCCGACACGCGCAAGGTGAGGTTCGCCCCGGGGGAATGGATCGATCAGCCGCACGATTACGTGACCGTGGGAATGTCCGGCGAGATCGCATTCGACGGATCCCTCTTCGCCGGCCGGATCGACAATCCGCGCTGCGGCGCCTTCCGGCTGCGGCCGGCGCAGTAGCGCCGCGCCGCCCGCTGTCACCTTGGCAAGGCGACCGCCTCGCCCGCGGGCCATTCTCGCCAACATGGCGCGGTCCCGTCCAATCCAGCGCGGATCCCGCCGTTTTCCGGCGTGGCGCGGCGATTGCTCCGCTCCCATGCGCCGGCGAGCCGGGGCTCGGCGGCGATCGGGGGTGCGCGATGCACGTCGATACCGCATTCAGGAAGGCCTTCATCCCGCTGATCGCCCTGCTCATCGGCGCGGCCGCGTATTTCCAGGCGATCGGATTGCGCGAGCTCGCCCTCGCCGTCATGGCGCGCCGGGCCGATCCCATCGTGCCCCCCTGGCGCCGGCCCCCGCGCTCCGCGCTCGCCGAGCTGTCCATCGACCACGCCACCGACGCGTCGCCGCTCCTCGCCCATAACCCGTTCGATTCGCGCACGCCCCGGCTCGACGGGACCCCGCCGCCGGGGCCGGCGCGCGGGGACGAGGACGCCCCGTGCCCGTCGGCCCGCGTCGTGCTCATCGCGGCCTCGGGCGACGACTGGTCCTTCGCCGCCATCGCCGAGGGCGGCCGGCCGCCCGTCCTGCGCCGCGCGGGGGACCAGCTCGCGGGCTACTCGATCGCCGCGATCGGCCGGGACCGCGTCTGGCTCGCCGCGGGGCGGTCGCGCTGCCACGTCAGCCTCGGGGCCGCGCCGCCGCCGCCGGAGGATCCGCCGGTGAAGAGGTCCGGCGGCGACGCCCCCGAGCGCGGCCCGCGCCGCGCGCGCGGCGCATTGCCGCCCGAGATCGCCGCCGGCATCCGCCGCGTCGGCGACCACGAGGTCGAGGTCGATCGCTACACGCTCGACGCCATCCTCGAGCGCAAGGGCGAGCTGCTCGGCTCCATCCGCGCCCTCCCCGAGAAGGAGGGCGATCGCGTCACCGGCGTGCGCATCACCGGGGTGCGCCCCGGATCGCTCCTCGAGGCGATCGGCATCAGGAACGGCGACCGCATCACCAGCATCAACGGCCTCGGCGTCGACCCCACCACCATGCTCCAGGCCTACACGCGCCTCCGCGGCGCGGATCACCTCGTCGTCGCCGTCACCCGCGGCGGCGCCCCGATGAGCCTCGACGTCCGCATCCGCTGAGCGCGCGCCCGCCGCCCCGCGTCACGAGATCGGGCTGGCGAAGAAATCCTCGAGCTGCTCGAGCTCCTCGACGTCGAGCCAGGCGCCCTCGCACTCCGCGCAGACGTCCACCATCACCTGCGAGCCGAGCTCCGCGCATTTCCCGCCTCGAAAATTTGGCCCGGCCCCGGGAAGCGTGGAGGGGTGTCCCCATGAAGGGGCTCCCGCGCAACGAGCGGCGGCGCGACGCCGTCGATCCCACGCCGACCCCGCCGCCGGTCGCGATCGCCCTGGGCCCGCGGCCCGCCGGCCCCCGGGAGGCCGCGACGAGCGATCCCGGCGCCGCCCGGGATCGCAAGAGCTCCAGCGATCCGCGCCGGTCAGCCCCTTCGCGCGCCGCGCTCATCCGCGCCTCGTCCTGGCTGCTCCTCTTTGTCGCGGTGGCTACCACCGTCGCGCTGCTCGTCTCGCGCGCCCTGGCGGGCATGCCGCCGGTCGCGGTGGCCACCTGGCGCACGCTGCTCTCGTACGGCCACGCGCTCGCCGGCGCGCGCCTCGCGACCTCCCGCCCGCCCCACCCCGAGGCCCTCTTCGCCGCCCCCGAGGCCGCGGCGCCCCCCGCGAAGATCCGCCACGAGGGCTACGCCTCCATCCGCGGCGGCGTGCTCTTCACGCCCGACACCTTCGCCCCGCGCGGCGGCGTCTACGATCTCCTCGTCCATTTCCACGGCAACACCCAGGTGGTCCGCGAGAGCGCCGAGGTCGCCGGCCTCGACGCCGCCGTGGCCGTGATCAACCTCGGCATCGGCTCCGGCCCTTACGAGGAGGCCTACGCCGTGCCCGGCACCTACGAGGCCCTCCTCGAGGAGATCGAGGACGCCCTCGTCCAGCGCGGCGTCGAGCGCCCCCACCTGCGCCGCGTCGCCCTCTCGTCGTGGAGCGCCGGCTATGGCTCGATCAGCAAGATCCTCGACGTCCGCCGCGGCACCGACCCCCTCGACGCCATCCTCGTGCTCGACGGCATCCACACCGGCTGGATCGGCGGCGCCCGCGATCCCGCGGCGCCCGCCAGCCTCTTCGCGAGCCCCGGGGCGCTGAACACGCTGCCCCTCGCCCCCTTCGCCCGGGCCGTGAAGCAAGCCGCCGCCGGCTCCCTCCTCTTCACGATCACCCACTCCGAGATCGATCCCATCACCTACGTCGGGACGAGCCTCACCGCCGATTACCTGCTCGAGATCGCCGCCGGCGCCGCCGTCAAGAGGACCCCCGCCGCCGCCGCCCCGCCGCACCTCGCCCTGCGCTCCGCCGAGGGCGCCGTCGCGAAGCGCCTCGAGAAGCGGATGATCCCCACCACCGAGGCCCGGATCGGCCAGCTCCACGTGCGCGGCTACCGCGGCAACACCCCCGAGCACCACATGGCCCACCTGCTCCAGATGGCCGCCACCGTCTTGCCAGAGCTCGCCGACCGCTGGCGTCCCGCAGCGCCCCGCTAGCCCGGAGGGGAGAACGGAAACGGAAACGGGCGCGGGATCCGGAAACGGAAACGGGCGCGGGATCCGGAAACGGAAACGGGCGCGGGATCCGGAAACGGAAACGGGCGCGGGATCCGGAGGCGGGAGCGGGAGCGGATCCGGAGGCGGGAGCGGGAGCGGATCCGGAGGCGGGCCCCGGTCCGCCGCGCCGTCCGTGGGACGGGGCGGACCGGGGCGAGAGGGCAATCAACCGCGGTGCGGCGCGCAGAGCAGGCCGTTGTTGTAGTCATCGAGCGCCGTCTTGAGCGGGGCGCCGACCGTCCACGCCGCGCTGCCACCCTTCACGTTGCTGCCGATCGGGTACTGCGCGAGCCACGCGTTCGCGGCCACGATGGTCGATTCGATGCAGGTCGAGTTGTTGCCGACGGCCACGTTCAGCATCGCCGCGATGAGCTGCTGCGCGAGCGAGTACGTCACGTCCTTCGCCGTCGGGTGCTTCATGATCGTGATGAGCTGCGCCTTCGTGTAGACCTTGCCGCCGATGGTCAGGGTGTCGACGGGCCACGCGGAGGGGTGGTTCATCCAGTAGCCGACGGTGCCGGTGCCGGGGGCCGCGGGCGGGCAGGAGCCGCAGTCGGCCGAGCAGGACGAGCAGTCCTCGGCGCCGCTGGTGCAGGTCCCGTCGCCGCAGACGGGCGGGCAGGCGCCGCAGTCGGCCGAGCAGGTCGAGCAGCTCTCGGTCGCCGCGCACATCTGGTCGCCGCAGACCACCGGGCAGAGGCCGCAGTCGCTCGGGCAGGTCGAGCAGGTCTCGTCGCCGGCGCAGATCTCGTCGCCGCAGACGATGGCGCACTCGCCGCAGTCGGCCGCGCACGAGGAGCAGGTCTCGTCGCCGTTGCAGGAGCCGTCGCCGCAGGCCGGCGG
>CAYQYG010000259.1:0-12924 GCA_964421485.1 uncultured Polyangiaceae bacterium
GGCCCCGGGGCCTCCTGCCGGATCAGAGCATTTCGATCCAAGGGGGGAACCTGGGGGACGAGGATTGACCTCGATTGGTGCACTTCCGTTGTGCAGTCTTGAGCACTAGCGGGGTGGGTCGCCCAGGGTGAGAACTATCCAGGTCGCGGCGAGGAACTGACACGATGTGCGACCCAGCGTGAGCGCGGCGGCGAGGCCGGCGGAGGCGCGGCGGGCGCAGAGGGCGCAGGCGGCGTCGCCGGTGCGCACAGACTGAAGACGGCGACACGACGAGGGGGGGGCCTCGTCATTGCGATGGCGCCGGATGATGGTGGACTCCCGAGGCGGCGGGATCTCCGGCGGAGCCACGGTCCGTCGCTCCGCCCCGGACTTCAGGCGATCGTCGGCCATGTTGCGCTCGCACCCCTCCCGCAGGGACAGGAGACGCGCCAGGCACGATATCCGCACGAAGCCGCTCCTCGTCCGACCTGGAAGGTAGCAGAATCCACCGATTCGGCATGTCAGAGAGAGGTCAGAAGTCGTGCCCTGCCCCATGATCACAACGAAACACCGTCGTGGGCAGCATCCAGACAACGCAGTCCAGACGACACGGACGCCGGGACGAGGACCGAGACGGAAATAATGCGGGAGAGGAAGCAGGACGGTACGCGGGTGGGGACCGGTAGCCGCTCAATCCTGTACCTCTCACCCTGGTAAATACGGGGAGCTACCTGCCGTGCGCCCGGAATCGTCTGAGCCCATCACTGTTTCCCTGGTGACCTCCGGCCGGGGTCCGCCGAGCCGCCCAGCCCCGGGCAACCGGCGAGCAGCCCCGAGGACAGCTCGGCGGACCGGATCCGGTTTGCCGGGCCAAGCTCAACTTGACCGGCGCACCGAATCTGGTTCCCGGACCAAGCTCAACTTGACCGGCGCACCTCCGTCAGGCGCGGATCCGCACCGACTCCCACGAGTTACATCGGCGCTGGGGCCTTCGCGAGCGGACGGGAACCGGCACCTGCGTCTCCGTCATCGAGCTTTCCGCTCCCCGAGCCGGGCAAAGGTCCACGGGCGAGCTCCCGCGGGCGACCTGCTGATCCCTCTGGGCGACCAGCAGATCCGTGAGCGGCACGAGGAGTGGCGTGGAACCGCCGGAGCAGGGGTCGTCGGGTCTCCTGGGTCGGGCTCCGCCAGGTTCGGGGCACCGTCCCCTTCGCTCAGCTCGGCATGGTACCCTCGGGCACATGTCCTGGATTTTACGCGCATTTACGTGCACCGCGGCGGTTGGAGCGCTGGCCGGCATCGCCTGCGCGCTTACCGGGTCGGGGGCGGTGTCTTGCTGGGGGATGGCCAATACGGACAGCTCGGCGACGGGACGACCGTTGCCAAGTCAAGTCCGACGCCGGTGCTCTGGCCCTGACACCGAGGTCGGCGAGATGTGCATCAATCCGGCGGCGGCGGCTCCGGTGGGTCGTCATCAGGGATGATGCAGGCCGACAGATCGAAGAGCATGAAGAGCAACGCCTTCTCCTGCGGAGAGAGGTCCTGCGTCTGGCACTCGCTGGGGAATGCCGGGCCGACAAGGTCGCCAGACGACACGTGGATGTCGCTATACACCATGCGGCCGCACTGCTGGTCGTCGGGCACGCCGACCGGCGTATTGAACGAGAAATACTGGATGCCCTCGGAGATCGGCGCCTGGCTATAGATCCATCGCCGCGTCGTCGCCGAGTTGATGGATGCGACGGTATCCTGCGGCTGGACGATCACAAGCTCACCCAGCGTCGTCGATGCCTGGACGTTCACAAGCCAATCAGCCAGTGCTTGGCCCTTCGGGAAGGATTGATCGATGGTCCCGATGAACGGATCATCCGTCGGATCATCATTGAACTCCCAGGTGGCCACCGTCGGGAATGGATCGGGCCCGTGCTGTAGCCAGTAGTTGTGCCAGTGGGACGCGAAGACGCGGCCGCCATTGGACGTGTACTCGAGCATCGCGCCGAGCGCGCCGGGGGGCTTCTGCTCCGCGTGCTGATCAGCCTCGCACGCGAGCAGCACGATGTCGTAGTCCATCAGGCTGTCGAGCGTGCCCCACAGGCTCGTCGCAGGGTCGAAATCGGCGCCGTTGTTCAGGCCGTTCACGTACTGGCTCGTGCCGCCGGGGCCGGCGAACAGGTTCACGCGGCCGTCGCCGTCGCGGTTCGTGAACTCCTCGTCATCCAGGCCGAGCTTCCTGAGCAGGCACTCCAGCGGATCGGCGCCGCCGGTCGTCAGCGCGATCTTGGGGATGTGGCCCTCGGACTTGTTGCGGGGCAGCCGGAAATCGCCGTCGGTGGTCGGGTTCTCGACGCACTCCTCGACGTGCGGGAGCACGAACTCTCGGCGCCACTTCCCGATCTGGATCACCAGGGGGATGTTGTCGCCCGCGGGCACGTCCTCGAGCACGAAGCGGCCCTCGGTGTCGGTCAGGGCCGTGACGATCGGAGAGCCCGACAGGCTCGATCCGCACTGGTCGCACGTCGCGCCGTCCGTGATCTCGTTGACCGGGGCGTTCGGTACGTAGGCGACCACGTTGTAGAGCGGCACCTTGCCGGCGGGCTCGTAGACGCGGCCGGTCACCGTGGTCTTCGCGCCGTTCGAGCAGGCGACCTGCTGGCATTCCAGCCCCGTGCAGCCCGTCGAGGTGCTCGTCGTGAAGAGCTCGCCGCCCTGTCCGCCCGTGCCCGTGCCGCCCCCCGACGCACCGGCGCCCTGGTTGTCCCCGCCGTCTCCGCAGGAGCACCCCGCGATCATGCCCGGCGCGAAGGCGACCACCCCCACCAGCAAGCCCGCCTTGATAGACCACGACGCCATGCCCGGCCTCCTCTTCGCGAGCTGCCCGTAAATACGTGCAGCCACGACTCCGTAAACCGTATCCGAGCCACGGCGCCGCGCCAAGACGCATCGTGACCTCGGGTACCGGCCAGACCTGTAAATTCCACCTTCGACGTGTGCACCGCCCCCCCCGGCACATCATCTCTTCGCCACAGCGACAAAAATCCGCCCTCTTCGCCGGCAAGAGGCCCCAGGGCCGGACGTGGTCGCCCAACAGACGCGGTCGCCCGGCAGACGCGGTCGCCCAGCACCACATCGCCACCACCACAACACGTTTCGTGCCGGCTGGCGCGCCAGGCGCACGCGATCCGTATCCAGTGATGACGATTATTGCGCCGTGAACCGCGCGCGGAGCTCTCGCTTCAGGATCTTGCCCGCCGGGGACAGCGGCAGCGCATCCACGAACGCCACCGACCTGGGCACCTTGTAGCGAGCCAGACGGCCTCGGCAATGATCCAGCAGGTCGGCCTCGCCGACCTCCGCCCCGGCCTTCAGCACCACCACCGCCTTGCCGACCTCGCCCCACTTCTCGTCGGGCACGCCGATCACCGCGCACTGCGCCACCGCGGGGTGCTCGTAGAGCGCCCTCTCGATCTCCACGGGGTATACGTTCTCGCCGCCGGAGATGAACATGTCCTTCTTGCGATCGGCGATGAAGTAGAAGCCGTCCTCGTCCATGCGCGCCATGTCGCCGGTGTGGAACCAGCCCTCGGCGTCCACGGAGGCCCCGCTCGCGCCGGGATCGGCGAAGTAGCCGGACGACGCGGAGGGGCCCTTCAAGACCAGCTCGCCGATCTCGCCGGGGGGGACGGGGCGGTTGTCCTCGCCGACGATGCGCGCGTCGACGAAATAGTTCGGGCGGCCGATGCTGCCGGCCTTCGCCTCGGCGTGCTCGGGCGACATCGAGAAGATGCCGGGGCCGAACTCCGTCATGCCGAAGCCCTGCTTGAACACCACGCCGTGCTGCTCGCGGTAGCGGTGGATCACGGGCACGGGGAGCGGGGCGCCGCCGCTCGTCAGGTAGCGGACGGTCCTGAACGACGTCGCGGCGAAGCGGGGGGACGCCATCATCATCTGGAACTGCGTGGGGACGCAGAACAGGGCCGTGACGCGCTCTCGCTCGATGACCTCCAGCATCTCGTCGGCGGTCCAGCGGCGCATGATCACCACCGTGCCGCCCAGCGTCAGCAGCGGGAGCGTGTACACGAGCAGGCCGCCGGTGTGGAACATCGGCGTGTGCGTGATCGTGACGTCGCCGCGCTGGAGCTCGTGGATCAGCGTGTTCAGGGTGTTCCAGGCGATCATCCGGTAGGAGATGCGCGCGCCCTTGGGCAGGCCGGTCGTGCCGCCGGTGAAGAGCAGGAGCAGGATGTCCTCCGCGTCGACCTCCTCGTTCTGCACGGGCGCGTCGGAGACCGAGGCGATCGCGGGCTCGTAGGCCGCGCTGCCGAGGACGCCGCCGCCGCCGAGGTGGAGCGCGCGCGCGACGCTCGGCGCCTCGGGCAGGACAGCGGCGGTCGCGTCGCGGAAGTCGTCGTCGAAGATCAGGGCCTTCGGGGCGGTCCTGTGGAAGAGCTCGACGAGCTCGCGGGGGTGGCTGCGCCAGTTGAAGGGCACGAGCACCGCGCCGAGCTTGCCGCAGGCGAACAGGGCGTCGAGGGTCTCGACGCCGTTCATCGCGAGCACGCCGACGCGGTCGCCGCGGGTGACCCCGGCCTCGTCGCGCAGCCAGCGCGCGAGGCGGTTCGCGCGGCGGTTCAGGGCCCGGTAGGTGAAGCGGCCGGCGCCGCCCTTCGCCAGGTCCACCACGGCGAGCGCGTCGGGCCAGTAGCGCTCGCCTCGCTCCATCCAGTCGCCGATGTACATCGAGGCCTCCGGGGTCAGAGGGTCCAGCGCAGGACGGCCGCGCCCATCGCGATGCCGCCGCCGCTCGCGCAGAGGACCACGTGGTCGCCGCGGCGGAGCTTGCCCTTCTCGGCCGCGTCGTCGAGCGCCATCGGGATGCAGGCGGAGCCGGTGTAGCCCCACCTGTCCATGATCCAGTGGGTCTTCTCCATGGGCTGGCCGAGCGCGGACATCATCGCCTCGGTGGTGCGCAGGTTGAGCTGCGTGAAGAGGAAGAAGCCGACGTCGTCGAGGCCGAGGCCGGCCTTGGCGAGCGCGCCGTGGACGAGCGGGGGCCAGCGCTCGGCGTTGAAGGTCGCGGGGAACTTGCGGACGAACTGGACGCGGGGCTTGCCGCGGGCGGTGACCTCCTCGAGCGTGGCGGGGCGGGAGGTGCCGCCCGTGTAGATGCCGAGCGCGTCGTGGTACTCGCCGTGGGCCGCGAGCTTGGTCGCGAGGACGCCGGGCTCGTCGGCCGCGCGCAGGACGACGGCGCCGGCGCCGTCGGCGAAGAGGGTGCAGGTGTACTTGTCCTTCCAGTCGACGAAGCGGGTCATGCCGTAGGCGCCGACGACGAGCACGGCGCGGTAGTCGGGGTCCGCGGTGATGGCCTTGGCGCCGACGTCGAGCGCGGTGACCCACGAGGCGCAGGCGCAGTTGACGTCGAAGGTGGCCGCGCGGCGCGCGCCGAGCTTCGCCTGCACGGGGGAGGCGGTGCCGGGGCTCAGGTAGTCGGGGGTGTCCGAGGCGACGATGATGAGGTCGAGCTCCTCGGGGGCGATCCGGGCGCGCTCGAGCGCCCGGCGGGCGGCGGCGACGGCGAGGTCGCTCGTGACCTGGCCGTCGTCCATGACGCGCCGCTCGAGGATGCCGACCTTCTCGCGGAGCCAGGCGTCGACGGGCTCGCCGAGGAGCGCCTCGACGTCGGCGTTGGTCATGATCCGGTCGGGGACGCAGCGGCCCGTGCCGGCGATCTGGGCGTAGCGGGGGGTCATCGGGGCTCCTCCAGGGAATGCGGCGAGGATCTCTGTCCGGGCCCGGGACGCTACCAGAGGACGCCCGGCGATTGATCCCTCGCGCGACGGTTGACCCTCGGCGGGCGCGGTGGAATGCCTGCGCCGCCATGATCACCGAGCCGAATCGAGCGCCCGAAGCCAAGCAGGCCCCCCACGCGCACCAGGCACCCCGGCGGGTGGCGACGCCCGTGAGCTCCCTGGACGAGCTCGCGGGCGCGCACCTGCTCGCGCTGCGCGACATCTACGGCGCCGGCAGGCCGTGCGACCCGGCCGAGCTGGGCGACGCGCCGCGCGGCCGGCTGCTGTCGTTCGAGCAGGGCGCCTCGGCCTACATGCTGATGCGCCCGATCGCGCGCGCGCTCGACGGCGGCTGGATGCCCTGGAAGGGCAAGGAGTTCGACCACGGGGGCAACTCCGGCACGAACATCCTGCTCGGCAAGCGCGTGCTGCGCTTCCGCGCCGAGGTCGGCGCCTCGGAGCTCGACGGGTCGCCCACGCTGGTCCTGAGCTACGGCGAGCCGGCCTTCAAGAACCCCTGGCCCGTGAGCGCGATCCGCGACGAGCTGCGGACGGTGGGCGACGGGGTCGCCATCGGCGTGGCCCAGATGCGGCTGAGCGCCGGGTGGACGCCGCTCCTCTGGTTCGGTCTGGAGCGGGTGCGGTGAGCTGACGACTCCTCAGAGGCGTCCGGAGCCGCGGCGAAGGAGCCAGAGGGCGGCGGCGGCGCCGAGCCAGAGGGGCAGCAGGAAGGCGATGATCTCGGCGTTCCGCTGGGGATCGATCGGCAGCGCGCTGATCGCGAGGTCGATCACCGCGACGGCGGCGGAGACAGCGGTCAGGCGCGCGGCGGCGCGGACGGCTGCGGGGCGGCCGCGGGCGACTCCGATTCCATAAGCCGTCAACGCTATCGCCCACGGGGCGAGCAGCAGGATGTTCTCGTTCCGGTGCATGTCCGCGTGCGCGGACGCGGCCCAGATCGCGACGAGCAGCCAGCCCGCGAGGCCCAGCGCGAGGCCGAGGATCGCGAGCGAGGCGCCGAGCGCGATCCTCGGGGCGCGGCGCTTCCGGCCGAGGGCGCCGAGGGCGGCGAGCAGGCCGCCGGCCGCGATGCCGGCGAGCGCGAAGCGGGGGAGCCAGCGGGGCGGCTCGGCGCGGGGGGCGGAGCGCGCGCCGGCGAAGATTTGCCGCTCGAAGCGCACGAGCGGGGCTTCGCCGTCGGGCGCCGGAACGGTCACGCGGCGGAGGACCTCCTGGAGCCGCGCCGGGAGGAACATCTCGTCCCACACGGTGACGGGCGCGTCGGGCCCCGGGCCCCCCAGCGTGTGGAGCGCGACGTGCAGGGCGGGGTCCGCGGCGGCCATGCGCAGGTAATGGTCGCGCAGCGATTGCGACGCGGGGGCCCCGGAGGCGGCGCGGAGGCGGCCGCCGGTGAGGGCGTCGAGCGCGTCGCGGATGCGGGTGGAGCAGTTGTCGCGGAGGAAATCGTAGCGGTAATAGCGATTCTCGGGGCGGAGGTTCTCCTCCAGGCGGCGCAGGAGCTCGAGGCGCTGCTCGGGGGCGAGGCCGAGGATCTGCGCGTCGATCGAGCGGCCCTGCGCGCGGTAGGTGTCGAGCGCGACGCCGGCGCCGCGGCGGGCGAGCCAGTACTGGAGCTCGCCCCGGAAGAAGACCGGGACCTGGGCGGCGGAGTCGAAGCGGAAGGCGCCGAAGTTGTAGATCCAGTCCTTCTTCGTGACGCGGTTCTGGATCCGGATCGCGGAGTGGCCGAAGCGCTCGAAGGGGCGGCCGCCGGGGCCGATGGTCATCACCGAGACGATGAGGTCGTCGCCGGAGTCGGCGAGCGCGGGGCCCTCGGCGTCGGGATCCTCGGGGGCGGCGTGAAGCTCCCGAGGCGCGAGCAGGGCGAGCGCGAGCAGGGCGCAGAGGGCGGCGAGGAGGGCGCGGCGGGGCGGGTGTCGCAGCGGGGACATCGGTCAACGCCCGGGGGAGGAGGCGCGGTCCACCACGGCCCCGGCGGGGCGGGCGACGATGTCCTCGTAGGCGGCGCGGACGCGCTCGGTGATCTCGCCGTAGCGGGCGATGAGCTCGGCCGCGGTCTCGGCGGCGGTGCGGCCGCGGATGCCCATGCGGCGGGCGAGCGCGGGGATGCCGGGGGCGCGCTCCTCGAGGAGCTGCGAGGCGTCGGCGTGCACCACGCGGAGGCGCTGCTCGAGCTTGCGGAGGAACGCGTAGCCGTCGCGGAGGACCTCGGCGTGCCCGGGGGAGAGGTAGCCGGCCGCGGCGAGCGCCTCGATCGCGGCGGGGGTCTCGGTCGTGCGGACGCGGGGGTCGGCGCCGTGGCGCATCTGGAGGAGCTGCACCGCGAGCTCGATGTCGGCGAGGCCGCCGCGGCCGAGCTTGAAATCGCGGCGGCCGGCGCGCTCGTGGCACTTTTCGCGCTCCATGCGCATGCGCAGGCGGTGGATCTCCTCCGCGATGCCGCGGAAATCGTCGGCGTGCGCGTACGCGGCCTCGTGCGCGATCGCGATCGCCTCGGCGCCGAGCTCGGGATCCCCCGCCGCGGCGCGGGCGCGGAGCAGGGCGAGGCGCTCCCAGGCGGCGGCGCGGGCGGCGCGGGGGGCCTGGGGCGCAGCGTGGCTCGCCCACGCGGAGCCCGAGCTGTCGACAGCGTCGTTCGGCGCGGCGCCGCCCTGGCCGCGGCGGACGCCGTGGTAGCGGGCGAACGCGTCGATCGAGGTGACGAGCAGGCCCTGGTTGCCCGAGGGGCGGAGGCGCGTGTCGAGCTCGTAGCCGGCGCCGGCCGCGTGCGAGACGGAGATCAGGCGGATGATGCGGCGGGCGCAGCGCGCGTAGTAGGCGTCGGGATCGCTCGCGGCCGCGGGCGCGCGCGACGGGTCGAAGAGGAAGAAGACGTCGAGGTCCGAGCCGTAGCCGATCTCGCGGCCGCCGAGCTTGCCCATCGCGATCACCGCGAGGCCCCGGACCGGCTCGGGGCTCGGGGTCCGGCCGGTGGGGGGCAGGCCGAGCGCGGCGCGCGTGGCGGCCTCGAGCGAGGCGTCGGCGAGCTCCGAGAGGGCGAGCGTGGTCTCCCGGGTGTCCATCTCGCCGCCGAGATCGGCGAGCGCGACCTCGATCGTGACGCGCGCCTTGGCGCGGCGGAGCGCGCCGACGACCGCCTCGTCGGGGTCCTCGTCGGTCGCCGTGTCGTCGAAGGCCACGTCGATCGAGCGGCGGATCACCTCGCGCGTCGGCGCGCCCCGCGCGAACAGCACGAAGTCGCCGAGCTCTGGGTGGCCCGCGACCGCGTCGCCGATGAAGGCGCTCGATCCGAGCGCCTCCACGAGGCGCCTGAGGAGCCGCGGCTCGGCGCCGAGCAGGTGCGTGTACACGGCCGGCGGCTTGACCCGGGCGAAGAAGACCCGGAGGTAGCGCGCGGCCTGCTCGGGGTCCGCGGCGTCCAGCACCGCGTCGAGCAGCGTGTCCGCGAGCTCGGCGAACGCCTCGCGGGTGCGCGCCCCGAGCAGCGAGTCCGGGTGGCGGGCGAGCTCGAAGAGGTCGTTGCCGAGGTCGCGCCAGCGATCGGGCGCGTTGAGGTCCGCGAGGGAGGTCACGCCCTCGAGCAGCCGCGCGGCCACGAGCGCGATCGCGTCGATGAAGGCCGCGCGATCGCCGCGATCGAGCGCGGCCATGGCCTCGATCCAGCGCGACGGCGGCGCGCTGCCCATGGGCAGCAGCGAGACGAGCCGGGCCGCGACGCGCGCCCTCCGCTGGCCGATGTCCGCGAGGAACGCGGCCGTGTCCTTGAAGCGCAGCGTCCGGGCGAGCCGCCCGAGCGCCTCCTCGTCGCCGGGCAGGAGGTGGGTCTGCACGCCGGTCGCGACCTGGACCGCGTGCTCCGCGCGCCGCAGCGCGAGGTAGCCCTCGAAGATCTCGCGCCCCTCGCGGTCGGTGACGTAGCCGAGCGCGCGCAGGCGGCGGAGCCCGTCGAGCGTGCCCTGCGCCCGGGCCCGGGGCTCATGGCCGCCCCAGATGAGCTGCAGGCTCTGCACGAAGAACTCCGCCTCGCGGATGCCGCCGGAGCCGAGCTTGAGGTCGCGCTCCGGGTCGTGCGAGAGCTCGAACCTGGCGCGCTGGATGAGCGCCACCATGTCGGCGGCGATCTGCGGGCTCACCTGCCGCCGCCAGACGAACGGCCCGAGCACGCGCAGGAGCTCCGCGCCGAGCGTGAGATCCCCGGCCACGGCGCGGGCGCGCAGCATCGCGGCCCGCTCCCAGAGCCGCCCGAACGACTCGTAGTAGCGCTCCGCCGCGGCCACCGAGTTGACGAGCGGCCCGCTCCGCCCCTCGGGCCGCAGCCGCAGGTCGACGCGCCAGACGAGCCCGTCCTCGGTCACCTCCTCGAGCGTCGCCGTGAGCCGCCGCGCGACCCGGGTCCAGTAGTCGTGCAGCGTCATCGACGACGGCGCCGCGCCCTTCGGCCTGACGATCTCGCCCTCGTCGGTGTCGTACACGTACACGAGGTCCACGTCCGACCCCGCGTTCAGCTCCTCGCCCCCGAGCTTCCCCATCCCGAGCACGACGAACCGCGACCGCTCGCCCGCCGCCGTCCGGGGCTCGCCGAACCGCGCCGAGACCGCGTGGACGGCCTCGGCGAGGGCGATCTCGATCGTCGCCTCCGCGAGCTCCGCGAGCTCGCGCGAGGTCACGTCCACGTCCGCCCCGCCCATCGACGCGGGCAACGCCTCGCGCAGCGCGATCCGCATCCGCTCGTCGCGCGCGAACCGCCGCAGCTCCCTCCGGACCACGTCCGCGTCGGTCGCCTCGCCCACCCGCGCGCGGAGCCGCGCCAGGTAGCTCACCCGGTCGCGCGCCGAGTGGTACCCCTCCGACGCCAGCCGCTCCGCGATCTCCGGGCTCGCCTCGATGGCCGGCGCGAGCGCCGGGTACGCGGCCGCGAGCAGCGCCGCGATCGCGAGCGCCGGCGTCCCCGGGCGGAGCCGACCCTCCAGCCGCGCCGTGTACTCCTTGGTCCGCCGCTCGTCGATCGCCTGCGCGATCCCGAGCACCTTCGACACCCGCCGCACCCCCGGGACGCTAGTACACGGCGCGCGGCCTGCGTAGTGCCCAGGGAGAAGAGCCGCGCGGCTCGCCCGGCCGGTGGGGATGACCGCGGCTCCTCGCTCCGGGGGCCGGTGCGGCCGCGGCGCGGCTTGGCGCCGCCGCGTCAGGGTCCTATGCTCGGCAGGTGCGACTGCTCTGCGTCTCGGACATCCATGGTCACGCCGATGCTCTCGCGGCGGTGCTGGCCACCGCCGAGCGGCGCGGTTACACCCACATCCTGGTCGCCGGGGACCTCTGCTTCCCCGGCCCGAAGCCCCTCGAGACCTGGCGCCGGCTCACGCAGGTCCGGGCGATCTGCACCCAGGGGATCACCGATCGAGCCCTCGCGACCCTGGACCTCGCCGACATCGAGCCACGCAGCGATCACGAGCTCGAGCGCCTCGTCCGCGTCGCCGAGGTCCGGGCCGAGCTCGGCGATCTCATCCTCACCCGCATCGCCCGCCTCCCCCCGACCCATCGCATGCCCCTCCCCGACGGCAGCGAGCTCGTCCTGGTCCACGGCTCCCCCGCCGACCCCCTGGAGCCCTTCACGCACGACATGTCCGATGAGGAGCTGCTCGCCCTGATCGGCGACGACCCCGCCGACGTGATCGTCTGCGGCGGCTCCCACGTCCCCTTCGATCGCACGGTCGCCGGGGCGCGCATCGTCAACGTCGGGTCGGTGGGCGAGGCCCCCGGCGGGGAGGTCGCCGACGCCACCTTCATCGAGCTCCGGGACGGCCAGCTCGCCGTCGAACAGATCGCCATCCCCCTCGCGAAGGGCGGCGCCGCGACCCGGCCCGCGAAGGCCGCCTTCCCGCATGAGTGACCGCCTCGCCTCGGCCGCGCTCATGACGCGATCCGGCCCTCTGGCGCTTGAACCCACGGCGAGGATTAGGGATTATCTGCTGGGGAAATGAGTAACCGCCCGCTCGAGGACGATTTCGAGGCCACGCGGGTAGCGAACCTGGGCGAGCTCCAGCAGGAGCTCGCCGCGCGATCCAAGCGCGACAAGGCCTACCTCATCGTCCTGTCCGGCACCAACGTCGGCGAGCGGTACCGGGTCGAGGGCCCGGAGATCGTGATCGGCCGCGCCTCGAACGCGTCGATCCGCCTGCTCGACGACGGCATCTCCCGCCGCCACGCCCGGCTGCTCCAGACGGGCCGCGACGTCGTGATCGAGGACATGGGCAGCTCGAACGGCACGATGGTGAACGGCGAGCCGATCGGGCAGGCGACGCTCCGCGACGGCGATCACATCCGCCTGGGCTCGACCACGATCCTCAAGTTCACCTACCTCGACCGCCTCGACGAATCGCTGCACGAGCAGATGTACGACGCCGCGGTGCGGGACGGCCTGACCAAGGCGTACAACCGCAAGTACTTCCTCGATCGGCTCGAGACCGAGGTCGCCTACGCCCGCCGGCACATGTCGCACCTGTCGCTCCTGATGTTCGACATCGATCACTTCAAGCGGGTCAACGACACGTTCGGCCACCTCGCCGGCGACTACGTGCTCGCGCGGGTCTCGAAGCTCGCCGGCGGCACGGTCCGCACCGAGGATCTCTTCGCCCGGTACGGCGGCGAGGAGTTCGCCATCCTCTGCCGCGGCGTCGCGCTGGAGAGCGCGGGCATCCTCGGCGAGCGCCTGCGCGTGCTGATCGAGGGCGCCGCGTTCGAGCACGAGGGCGTCCGCGTCCCGATCACGGTCAGCATCGGCGTGGCCGCGCACCCGACCATCCCCGTCGAGAGCGGCCTGCAGCTCATCGCCGCCGCCGACGAGGCGCTCTACGAGGCCAAGCGGCTCGGCCGGAACCGCGTGCTGCTCAAGCACGGCCTACCGATACCGCTCTGATATCCGGGGCTCCGGGTCGCCTTGTCCCCGCCGCGCGCGGCCGCGGCGCTCACTCGATCCGGAGCAGCTCCTTCACCTTCGCGATGACCTGCGGCGCCTGGATGGGCTTCGTGATGTACGCGTTCGCGCCGAGCTGCAGGGCCCGCTGCCGGTCCTCCTGCGACCCCTCGGTCGTGATGATGATGATCGGCGTGTCCTTGTGGACCGGATCCGACCGCA
>CAYQYG010000260.1:0-10163 GCA_964421485.1 uncultured Polyangiaceae bacterium
GGCGTCCATCGCGGGATTCGATCCGGCGATTGCACCATCCAGGCGCGCAGAGCGTACTACACCATGCCCTCTGCGATCGCCTCGTACGCCTTGATCCGCTGCGGCTCCTCCGCGGCCCCGGCGATCCACGCCCGCATGGCCGGCAGCCCCAGCACCGCGTCCATGTAGCCCCGCGCCACGGCGTCCACCTCCACGCCGTACGTCTCGAAGCGCGTCACCACGGGCGCGTACATCGCGTCCGCGATCGAGAAGCGCCCGAACAGGAAATCCCCGCCCGCGCCCCAGCGCGACCGGCACGATCGCCAGAGCTCCTGGATCCGCGCCGCGTGGCGGGCGACCGGCTCCGGCAGCGGACGCGAGGGCACCTTGCGGCGCACGTTCATCGGGAGCGCCGCGCGCAGCTCCGCGAAGCCGGTCGCCATCTCCGCGCTCGCGGCCCGCGCCACCGCGCGCGCCGCCCGGTCCTCGGGCCAGAGCCCCGCCTCGGGGAACAGCTCGGCCACGTACTCGCCGATCGCGAGCGACTCCCAGACGGTCAGATCCCCGTGGCGCAGCGCGGGCACCTTGCCCGTCGGGGAGTGGGCGAGGATCGCGGGGACGCGCACGCCGGGCTCGTCGAGGGGGATCATGACCTCCTCGAAATCGGCGCCGATGTGCCGGAGCGGCAGCCACGCGCGCAGCGACCAGGAAGAGTAGGCCTTGTTGCCGATGTACAGGGTGAGATCGCTCATGGGGCGTGAGCCTGGCACGCGGGCGGGCGCAACCCAAGCGGGGCGCGCGGGGCGCGTCGAACCGCGGATGAGAGCCTCGCCCCTCGTGACGATGCGCGCCGCGGCCGCGGGCCCGCGCGCGCTCGCGATCCTGGCCGCCCTCGCCGCGGCCGCCTGCGGCAACGCGGCGCCGCCCGTCGCGCCTCCACCCGCGGCCGCGCAGGCGCCGGCGCCGCCCCCGGAGGCGCCCGCCGAGCCCGCGGCGCCCGCGGCGTCGTACGCGGGCGTGAGGATCGAGGGCGTGCCGCACGTCCGGCAGAAGCCGGACTTCTGCGGCGAGGCCTGCGTCGAGATGGCCATGCGCAGGCTCGGGCGCGACCTCGACCAGGACAGCGCGTTCAACCTCTCGGGCGTGGATCCGGCGCTCGGGCGGGGCGTGGTGACGCCGGAGCTCAAGGGGCTCCTGGAGCGGCTGGGGTTCAGGACCGGGCCGGTCTGGAGCCGGATCGACGCGGCGCGGGCCGGGGCGGAGCTCGAGGCGCAGTTCGCGGCGCTGCACGCGGACCTCGCGGCGGGCGTGCCCTCGATCGTGTGCATGCGCTACGACGACGGGCCGCAGGCGAGCGAGCATTTCCGGCTCGTGGTCGGCTACGACCCGGCGCGCGACGAGGTGGTGTACCAGGAGCCCGCGGAGGACCGCGGCGGGTACCGGCGCATGCGGCGGGGCCTTTTCCTCCGGCTCTGGCCGCTCAAGTACGAGGCGGCGCGGTGGACCGTGATCCGCCTGCGCCTCGAGCCGGATCCGGTCGCGATGGCCGCGGCGCCGGCGCCGCCTCCGGCCGCGCCGGGGCGGTCGCGCGCCGACTACGCGCAGCACGTGCTCGCGCTGCGGCGGCGCGTGGGGCCGCGGTTCACCGTCGCCGTCGAGCCGCCCTTCGTGGTGCTCGGCGACGGCCCGCCCGCCGCGGTGAAGGCGACCGCGGAGCGCACGGTGCGCTGGGCGGCGCGCATGCTCAAGCAGGACTACTTCTCGAAGGACCCGGCGTCGATCCTCGACGTGTGGCTCTTCAAGGACGCGGAGAGCTACACGCGCCACGCCGAGGCGCTCTTCGGGGACACGCCGGAGACGCCGTACGGGTACTACGCGCCGAAGCACAAGGCGCTCATCATGAACATCTCGACCGGCGGCGGGACGCTGGTCCACGAGATCGTGCACCCGTTCATCGAGGCGAACTTCCCGGGCGCGCCGCCGTGGCTGAACGAGGGGCTGGCGTCGCTCTACGAGCAGTCGGGCGAGGAGCGCGGCCGCATCCGCGGCTACCCGAACTGGCGCCTCCCGGGGCTCAAGCGCGCGATCCGCGCGCGGCAGGTGCCGCCCTTCCGCGAGCTCACCTCGGCCTCCGACGTGACGTTCTACGAGGAGGACAAGGGGACGAACTACGCGCAGGCGCGCTACCTCTGCTACTACCTGCAGGAGGCGGGGCTCCTCCAGCGCTTCTACCGGGAGCACCTCGCGGCGCGCGAGCAGGATCCGACGGGCTACGACACGCTCCAGCGCGTGCTCGGCGAGGACGACATGGACGCGTTCAAGCAGCGCTGGGAGGCGTTCGTGCTCGGGCTGTCGTTCCCGTGACCGCGGCCGCGCTCAGCGCCCGCCGCGGCTCGCCTGCTCGATCAGCTCCACCTTGTACCCGTCCGGGTCCTCGACGAACGCGATCACCGTCTTGCCGTGCTTCATCGGCCCGGGCTCGCGCGTGATCTTCCCGCCCGCCTTCCGGATCCGATCGCAGGCCGCGTGGATGTCGTCCACGCCCAGCGCGACGTGCCCGTAGGCCGTGCCGAGCTCGTAGCGGTCGACGCCCCAGTTGTACGTCAGCTCGATCTCCGCGTGCTCGGGGTTCCGGCCGTAGCCGAGGAAGCAGAGCGTGAACTTCCCCTCCGGGTAGTCCTTCCGCAAGATCACCTCCATGCCCAGCACGTCGCGGTAGAACGCGATCGATCGCTCGAGGTCCCCGACGCGCAGCATCGTGTGCAGGATCCGCATTCGCCATCTCCTCCGGAGCCCGTCATGCCACAGCCGCGCCCCCGCCTCACGCGTAGCGGACCGAGAGCACCTCGATCTCCACCTCGCCGGCCGGCCGCCGCACCACGATCACGTCACCGGCCCGCTTGCCGAGCAGCGCCCGCCCCACCGGCGAGCGCCAGCTGATCTTGCTCGCCGCCCCGTCCGTCTCGTCCTCCCCGACGATCTGAAAGACCCGGCGCGCGCCGGACTCCTCCTCCACCTCGACCGTCGCGCCGAAGAAGATCTTGTCGCCCTGCTGGCGCGCCGGGTCGACGAGCACCGCCTTCTCCAGGCGCTTCGTCAGGTAGCGCATCCGCCGGTCGATCTCGCGGAGCTTCTTCTTGCCGTAGATGTACTCGGCGTTCTCGGAGCGGTCCCCCTGGGCGGCCGCGTCGGCCACCTCCTGGACGACGCGCGGCCGCTCGACGGAGCGCAGGCGCGCGAGCTCCTCGGAGAGCTTCCGGGCGCCCGCGGGCGTGATGTAGTTCGGATCGGCCATCGGCGGCGCAGTCTACGCGGCCTTGTGGTAAAGAGCCGGCCCGATGAGCGCGCTCGTGGTCGGGATCGCCGGCGGGACCGGATCGGGGAAGACGACGGTGGCGAAGACCATCGCGGCCGCGCTGCCGGGCGCGGGCGTCGCCATGGTCGAGTTCGACGCCTACTACCGCGACCGCGCGGACCTCTCGCCCGACGAGCGCGCCCAGATCAACTTCGACCACCCTGACGCCCTCGAGACCGAGCTGCTCGTCAAGCACCTCGACGCCCTGCGCGCCGGCGAGCCGATCGACGTCCCCATCTACGACTTCAAGGCGCACCGCCGCCGCGCCGAGTCCCGCCGCGTCCCCCCCGCCCCCGTCGTCGTCGTCGAGGGCATCCTCGTCTTCGTCGACCCCCGCGTCCGCGAGCGCCTCGACATGAAGATCTTCGTCGACACCGACGCCGACATCCGCGTCTTCCGCCGCATCCGCCGCGACATGGAGCAGCGCGGCAGGACGTTCGAATCGATCCGCGAGCAGTACTACCGCACCGTCCGCCCCATGCACCTCCAGTTCGTCGAGCCCTCGAAGCGCTGGGCGGACCTCATCATCCCCGAGGGCGGCAACAACCGCGTCGCCCTCGACCTCATCGTCGCCAAGCTCCGCAGCGTCCTCGCCGGCGAAAAGGCCCACGTCTAGCGCCGCCGGCCAGCGGTCCGCCGCCCCCGCGCAGACCCGGCCGTCCGAACCGAGCAATTATCCCCCGGACGGTGATTGACGCGGCGCGGCGACGTGCTACGCGGTGCAGTAACCCGCCCCGCATTCCGTGCAGGATCGGGTCCGGGCCGGCTCCCCCCCGGCCAGCGCAGCCGCCCATGACGTCCAGGAGGCCCCGATGTCGAACGCCCAGACCCCGCAGAACCGTTACAGAGCTGACCTTCGCGAGCTTCGCTTCCTGCTCTTCGAGCAGTTCGGTCTCGGCGAGCTCCTTGGCCAGCCGCCGTACGAGGCGTGGGGCCCGGACGAGGTCTCGATGGTCATGGACGAGGTCTACAAGTTCGCCTGCGAGGTCTATGGCCCGCTGAACGCCGTCGGCGATCGCGTCGGCTGCCGGATCGAGGACGGCCGCGTCAAGACCCCGCCCGGCTTCCAGGAGGCGTGGAAGAAGCTCTACGAGGCGGGGTGGAAGTCGATCGCGGTCGACGCGGCGCACGACGGCCAGGGGGGGCCGCTCACGCTCCAGGTGATCGTCGAGGAGATGCTCTCCGGGGCGAACACCGCGTTCAACATGTACTCCGGCCTGGCGTACGGCGCCGCCGAGGTCATCGACCACTTCGGCACCCCGCGCCAGCGCGAGCTCTACCTCAAGCGCATGTTCGGCGGCGTGTGGGGCGGCACCATGTGCCTCACCGAGCCCCACGCCGGCTCCGACGTCGGCGCCTCGCGCAGCGTCGCGAGGCGGCTCGAGGACGGCAAGTACGCCATCCGCGGCACCAAGATCTTCATCTCCGGCGGCGATCACGACCTCGCCGAGAACATCGTCCACCTCGTGCTCGCCCGCATCGAGGGCGCCCCGCCCGGCACCAAGGGCCTGAGCCTCTTCATCGTCCCCACGATCCGGATCCACGACGACGGCACCCTCGGCGCGCCGAACGACGTCCACGTCGGCAGCATCGAGCACAAGATGGGCATCAACGGCTCGTCCACCTGCGTGCTGAACTTCGGCGAGGGCGACGCCTGCGTCGGCGAGCTCGTCGGCAGCGTCGAGCACCAGGGCATGGCGCAGATGTTCCGAATGATGAACGGCGCCCGCATCCTCGTCGGCGTGCAGGGCGTCGCCGTCGCGTCCGCGGCTTACCTCAGCGCGCTCGACTACGCGAGGGACCGGAAGCAGGGCCCCTCGATCATGCAGTGGAAGGACCCCACGGCGCCCAAGGTCCCGATCCTCGAGCACCCCGACGTCCGCCGCATGCTGCTCGACATGAAGGCCCGCGTGGAGGGCATCCGCGCGCTCATCGTCAAGCTCGCCCGCCACTCGGACGCGGTCCGAGTCCTCCATGGCAAGGACGACCGCCAGGCCGCCTACCACCAGGGCCAGGTCGATCTGCTCGTCCCGCTCGTCAAGGCCTACAGCTCGGACCAGAGCTTCCGCATCTGCGAGACCGCGATCCAGACCTACGGCGGCGCCGGCTACACGAGGGACTACCCCGTCGAGCAGTACTGCCGCGACGCGAAGGTGTTCTCGATCTACGAGGGCACGAACCACATCCAGGCGATGGACCTCGTCGGCCGCAAGCTCGGCCAGGGCGGCGGCGTGAACCTGCAGGCGTTCCTCGGCGACATCGCCGCGTTCGTGAAGGCCCACGAGAAGCACCCCGTGCTCGGCAAGGCCGTCCGCGAGCTCGGCGAGGCGCAGGAGGCGATCGCGGGCACCGCGATGCGCCTGCTCTCCTGGTTCCAGATGGGCAAGATGCCGATGGTCCCGCTGGCCGCGAACCGGTTCCTCGAGATGATGAGCCAGACGGCCGTCGCCTGGCTCCTGCTCGACGGCGCCCGCGTCGCGCTCGACGCGCAGGCGCGCCTGCCCCAGGGCGACGAGGGCGCGAAGGAGCGCGCGTTCTACGAGGGCAAGAAGCACGCGGCGCTCTACTTCGCGGCGAACGTCCTCCCCGAGGTGAAGGTCTCCGCCGAGATCCTCGGCCGCGAGGACGCCTCCCCGATCGAGATCCCCGTCGAGGCCTTCGCCACGATCTGATCACTCCGGCACGATCAGGTGCTCGGCGAGCTCCTTGATCGGCACCGGCATCTGCGGCGAGCGGGAGACCGCGACGATCTCGGCGCGCGCCTCCCGCAGCTCCGTGGTCCGGAGCCACAGCAGCGCGAGCCGCGTCATGTAAGGCAGCCCCTTGCCGAGCACCGCGCGGACCACGCCGGTCGCAGGGAAGGACAGCACGACCTCCTCGGCCGGCAGCCCCGCGGCGCGCGCGGCCTCCTCGATCCGGTCCTCGAAGTCGGCGCGCTTCGACTCCAGGACCTCGTAGAACACGTGCGCCTCCTCGGCGGCGTAGACGCGCGGCGGCCCCGCCTCGGGCACCGCGACCCAGGCCGCGGACTCCGTGAGCCCGATCCGCTGCCCCGACTCGAGCGTGATCAGCGGGAGGAACCGCGCCGCCCCGGCCACACCGGTGAGCGGCTCGCCCGCGCCGCCCACGTCGGAGAGCAGCGCGCGCAGGACCGTATCGAGGGTCGATGCCATCCGCCGATGGTACAGGATCCCCCCGCTTGTCCGCGCAGCCCGCCGGACGTAGACCGACCTCCGTGAAGCTCGCGGCCCGCCGGACCTCGCGGGCGGCGGCCTGCCTCGCGCTGGTCGCCGCCGCGGCCGGCGGCCGCCCCGGTGGCGAGCGCCCCGCCGGCGCGGATGCCGGCGCCGCCAGCGCCCAGCAACCCCCCCCCGGCCCTCCCGGCCTCACGCTCGACCTCACCCCCCGCCCCGACCGCGGCGACCTCGTCGTCGAGGTCCGCGTCGACGCCCCGATCGCGCGCGCCGTCCGCGAGCTCCACGTCTCCCTCGCCTGGGCCGACACCCGCGGCGCCGAGGCCGTCTCCGACCTCGACGTCCGCGACGCCCGCGGCCCCCTCCCCCTTGGCCGCGCGCGGGACGAGGATCGCGAGCGCGTCTTCCCCCTCGACCGCCCCCCGGACGGCGACCTCGTCCTTCGCTACCTCGGTCGCGGCGGCCCGTCCCGCATCGGCCTGCGCGTCGCTCGCGACCGCCTGACCGGCATCGGCCACGGCTTCCTCCTCCTGCCCCGCCTCGCCGCCCCCGCCCCGGCCCGCGTCCGCTGGCACACGGACCCCCTCGGCCCTGCCGCCCGCGCCGCCGCCTCCTTCGGCGAGGGCGATCTTGAAGCGACGCTCACCACGGCCGATCTCGCCCACGCCGTCTACACCGCCGGCCCGCTCCAGGCCACCGGCGACCCCACCCGCCGCCTCGTCGCCCTGAACGCCCCTGCGCTGAACCACCAAGAGATCCTCGACTGGGCCATTCGAGTCCGCGCCCTCGCCGCCCTCCGCCTCGGCGTCCCGCCATTGCCCCCCGGCGCCGCCCCCCCGTCGTTCACCGTCTTCCTCCTCGGCGAGCCGGGCATGGGCAAGGACCACGACGGCGCCTTCCTTGGCCGTGCCGTCTCCCTCTGGTTCGACGCCGCCCGCCCCTTCGACCCACAGCTCCGCATTGCCCTCGCCCACGAGCTCGTCCACCGCCACCTGGGCGCCGCCCTCCAGGTCCTCGACGACGCCGGCCGCCCCGCCCCCTGGCTCTCCGAGGGCTTCACCGTTCACTACGCCCGCCGGATCCTGTTCGACGCCGGCCTCATCACCCCCGAGGATTTCGTCGAGGACCTCGATCGAATCGAGGACGAGGCGGCGGATCCCCTCGCCTCCTCCCATTCCCTCGACCGCGCCGCCTACCGCCGCGGCTCCCATTACGCCGCCCTCCTCGACGCCACCATCCGCCGCGCCTCGCGCGGCTCCCGCTCCCTGGACGATTTCATCAAGACCCTCCCCCGGACCCCGATCCCCGTCGCCGATTTCCGCGCCGCCATCGAGCGCGACATGGGCCCCAAGATCTCCGCCGAGCTGGACGCATTCCTCCGCGGCGACCCCATCGAGATCCCCTCGAACGCCTATGGCCCCTGCTTCCGCCGCCGGACCGCCCGCCGCCCCGTCTTCGACCTGGGCTTCGACCCCCGGAGCCTGGACGCCACCCCCCCCTTGATCCAGGGCGTCACCCCCGGCACCCCCGCCCACCGAGCCGGCCTCCGCAACGGCGCCCTGCTCCTCCACAAAGCGAAGATCCCCCGCCCCTCGGACCCCCCCACCGCCGAGGTCGACCTCACGATCTCCTCCCCCCGAGGCGGAAAGCGAGTCCGCTACAACCCCAGCACCTCCCGCGAGATCACCCGCTGGACCGTCCGCCCCTGCACGCGCTGACCCCCCTGGATCGACATCGACACCGGATGGTGGATCAAACACCCACCAGGATCCTGAATGCACCAAACGCGCAGCCCGAGACGCGCCGCCATTTCAAGTCCATGGTGGGTGTAGGTGCCTGTGGCAGGAGACTTGCCAGACGCGCCGGCCGATGCGCTCCACCACCGACGCCAAGCTCCAGACCTCCCTCACTTCGGCGCGGCACCTCCTCGCGGCGCTCGCCCTGCTGGCCGCCGCGCCGCTCGCCGCGAGCTGCGCCGCCACGCCCGCCGAAGAGGACGACGCCGCGGCCGAGACCGACGGCCCCGAGCCCGAGGATCGCGGCGACGCGGTCTCCGGGGGCACGGTCGAGCAGGCCGCGGCGAGCTCCTGCGCCACCTCGAGCGTCCGCGGCCTCTCGCTCCAGATCATCGAGGAGGGCAACTGCATCGAGCCGGGCGCGTTCGCCGCCGTCCCGGCCCAGCCGAACCTCGTCATCGGCTCGAACGTCTTCGCGTTCCTCGAGCAGCCCGCGAGGGACCAGCTCGTCGCCGCGCTCCAGGCCAACCCGACCAGGACCCTCACGGTCAACTCCATGCTGCGCACCGTCGCGCAGCAATACATGCTCTACAGCTGGTACCAGAGCGGGCGCTGCGGCATCTCGCTCGCCGCCAAGCCCGGCAACTCGAACCACGAGACCGGCCTCGCGATGGACATCCAGGAGTACAGCGCGTGGCGCACCGCGCTCTCGAACCGCGGCTTCCAGTGGTTCGGGTCCTCCGACGTCTGGCACTACGATTACGTCGGCGCCGGCGCGGTGAGCCACAAGGGCCTCGACGTCAAGGCCTTCCAGCGCCTGTGGAACCGCAATCACCCCGAGGACAAGATCGCCGAGGACGGCGCCTGGGGCCCCATGACCGCGGACCGGATGCGGCGCTCGCCCGCGGCCGGGTTCCCGATCGGCGCCCAGTGCGAGGGCGCCACCAGCGAATGCAATGCCACGTTCAAGGACATCTGCGGCTCCCCCTACGAGGCCGACATCGAGTGGCTCGCGGCCGAGGGGTACACGTCCGGCTGCGATCCGGTCGAGCAGCTCTATTGCCCCGACGCGGACCTCACGCGCGAGCAGATGGCCGGCTTCCTCGCCGCGGCGCTCGAGCTGCCGCCGGGGCCGGACGAGTTCACCGACGACGAGAGCTCGCCCTTCGAGGCGGCGATCAACGCCATCGCGGCGGCCGGGATCACGGCGGGCTGCGACGCGGCCGGCACGCAGTTCTGCCCGACGGGCACGGTGACGCGCGGCCAGATGGCCACCTTCCTCGCGAGGGCCTTCCATCTCCCCCCCGGCCCCGACGCGTTCGTGGACGACGACGGCTCGGTCCACGAGGACTCGATCAACCGCATCGCCGCGGCCGGCATCACCGCCGGCTGCGACGCGGTCAATCACCTCTTCTGCCCCGACGCCAAGGTGAGCCGCGGCCAGGTGGCCACCTTCCTCCACCGCGCGATGGATTGACCGCGCGCCGGCTCAGCCCGGGAGCGCGAGCTCCACCACCACGGGGGCGTGGTAGCTCTCCGGCGAGCGGTGCACGTTCGCGTAGCCGATGACCTCGTCGCCGAGCGCCTCGTTGTGGATCTCGGCGCCGCGGTAGAAGGCCAGGAGCGCGCGCGAGACGAGCACGTGGTCGAGCATCGACTTGCGGCCGGCGTGCAGCACCGAGAAGCGCAGATCCTCGGGCACGGCGTGCTCGAGCGGGATCATCGCGCGCGCGGCGAGCGCGCCGCTGCCCGTCTGGTCCTCGCCGCCGCGGATGATCTCGAAGGGCACCTCGCGCTCGACGCAGTTGAAGTCGCCCATCACCGCGATGAGCGCGGCCGGGTCGGCGTCGACGGGGTTCGGGGCGGAGGGCGCCGGAGGCGACCCGGAGCCCCGAGCGT
>CAYQYG010000260.1:10263-12905 GCA_964421485.1 uncultured Polyangiaceae bacterium
GACGGGGTTCGGGGCGGAGGGCGCCGGAGGCGACCCGGAGCCCCGAGCGTCGAACAGCTGGTCGACGAGCAGCCGCACCTCGAGCGCCTGGCCGGCGCGCTTCACCGACGCGAGGAAGTAGCCCTCGGCCCAGCCGGCGACGCTGCGCCACGCGAACGCGCCCTCCTTCTGCCCGGGGATCGCGGCCGCGAGCGGCGCGCGCAGGTGGAGGTTGACGACGTGCAGCCGCCCCGCCGCGCCGAGGTCGATCGCGGCGTGCAGGATCGGCCGGTCCCACGCGACGGGCTCCGCCGCCGCCGGCCGCGGCGCCGCAGTGAGCGCGCGCCACGCCGGCGGCGGCACGAGGTCATGGCGGATCTGCCGCGACTCCACGATCGGGAGGCGGCTCAGGATCACGAGGTTGTGCACGTCGGCGGCGCCCACGCCGTCCGGGCCCCGCGTGAACACGCGCTCGAAGCCCGCGTACGGCGTGCCCTCGAGCAGCCGATCCAGCGCGAGCAGCCGGCGCGGCGCGTGAGGTGGGGGTTCGGGGGCGGAGCGCGGCTCGTCCGCGCGCAGCCCCCGAGCGCGGACCGCATGCTGCCCGTTGACCTCCTGGAGGCAGAGCACGTCGGCCTTGAGCCGGAGGAGCTGCGGCCGGAGCACGGCCGCGCGCTCCTCGACGGTGGGGCCGCCGGGGCGATCGTCGAGGTTCTCGAGGTTGAACGTCGCGAGCCGCAGCCGCCGCCCCGCCTCGCCGAGCATGTCGCTCAGGGCCCTCCGGACCAGCGCACGACCACGCAGGTCACGTTGTCGGGGCCGCCGTGCTCGTTCGCGCGATCGATCAGCGCGCGCACCGCGGCGTCGGGATCCGCCGCCGCGCCGAGCAGGGCCGCGATCTCGTCCTCCGGCACCGGCCCCGAGAGCCCGTCCGAGCAGATGAGCAGCGCGTCCCCGGGCAGCACGGGCACGGCCCGCGCTTCCACGTCGACGTGGCGCTCCATGCCGAGCGCGCGCGTCACGATGCTCTTCGCGAGCACCGGATCGATCGGCTCGGGCAGCGGCTCGCCGCGCCGCGTGAGCTCGTTGAGCAGCGAGTGATCCTCGGTCAGCGCCTCGAGCTTCCCCTCGCGCAGGCGGTACACGCGGCTGTCGCCCACGTGCATGACGTGCGCGATCCCGGCCGCCGGATCGGCGTGCACGGCGGCGAGCGTGGTGGCCATGCCGCGGTGCCGGAGGTCCCTCAGCCCGGCGTCGAAGATCTGCTGGTTCGCCTTCCAGATGCACGCGGCCAGCCGGTGCTCGACCGGCGCGGTGATCTCGACGTCCGACGGTTGCGTGATCTCGACGTCGGTCTCGTCGCGGATGCAGCCGTGGACGATCTCGACGGCCATGCGCGACGCGACCTCGCCGCTCGCCGCGCCGCCGATGCCGTCGGCGACCAGGAAGAGGCCGAGGTCCGTGTCCACCACGAAGCTGTCCTCGTTGTGCTCGCGCTGGAGACCCACGTGGGTCCCACCTGCGGCTTCGATGCGGAGCGGACGCGTCACGGTCTGCCTTTCAGGAGGTTCATTCGCCGCCGTTCTGGCGAGGCGGGAGCATTCCGCCGAAGGTGGCCGCGCGCAAGTCGAGAATCAGCTCCTCGGGGCAGCGACCCTCGGGAGCGCCGGGGGTTCGGGGGCCCTGCCCCCCAGCCGCTGCCACGCGCGCTCGCGGCGGGCCGCGCGGGCCCCGGCGGCGACCTCGAGCAGCGGTCGATCCCGCGCCCACCGCGCCCGCTCGGCCTCGCCGGCGAGCTCCCACGACGGCGCCGCGTCCGAGAGGAGCCGCTCCACCTCGGCGAGCAGCCCCGCGAGCGCCACGTGGGTCGCGGCCGCGGCCGGCGGCTCCGCCGCGATCGCGCGCGCCGCGAGCGCCGCCGCGGCCAGCCGCTCGATCAGCGCCCCGGGCCAGCCGTGCCGCCGCGCCGCGCCGATCAGATAGCCCAGCGCCGCCGCGTGCACGTGCACGTCCTCGATCGTCCGGAAAGGCTTCAGGTGAGCCTCGTAGCCGTCGCCCTCCAGCACGTCGGCCTCCCGCACGAGGACGCCGTCGAGCTCCACCTCCGCGTGCGGGATCTCCGGCGCGAACGGGGGCGCCGGCATCGCCGCGATCCTCACCCCCGCCTCGCGCGCGCCGACGCGGACGACGCGCAGCCGGTTCTTCCCTGCCTCGTCCTCGCCCACCGACGCGACGACGAGCAGCGCCTCGGCCTCCGTCGCCAGCGTCGACCACCGCTTCTTCCCGCGCAGCCGGAGCTCGCCGCCCGCGCCGCGCTCGAGCGCCGTCCGGATCGCGCGCGGGTGCGCGCCGCCCTCCTCGGTCGCGCACAGGGTGGCGATCCCCGCGCCCGCGATCCCGGGCGCGAGCGCCTCCAGCGCCTCGCGGTACCCAGCGGCGAACGCGAGGCCCAGCCGGTCGGCCGCGAAGCCGCCCGCGATCGCGCGATCGATCGGCGCCTCGAACCGCCCCGCGCGCTCGACGTGGCGCGCCCAGAAGGCCCGCAGCGCGCCCACGCCCTCCGCGCCGTCGTCCGTGAACACCTCGACCGGTCCCGCGAGCAGCGCCTCCAGCAGCATGGGCGCGAGCATAACCCGGATCCCGGAAGAGAAATTCACAGGGAG
>CAYQYG010000261.1:0-12886 GCA_964421485.1 uncultured Polyangiaceae bacterium
AGAGCCAGGCGTGCTGCGCTCGCACCGGCTCGTGCCGTCGCTCGCGCGTCTCGTCCGGGGCTGGACTTGCTCTGCCTGCTGGTGTTGCTCTGCTTCGCGCACCTGCTTCCTCATGCCGGTCTCCCGGCGCTTACCGCCCTTGCGGTCCTCTCTTTCTCCGAGGATCCACCTGCTTCGGTCAGAACCAGCCCTTCGTTCTCGCAACACCCCGAGATCGCAGGAGAACACCGTCGTCGCAGTCGGGTAGACCGGGGAGGTTACAGTCCCCGGCCCCCCACAGATCCGGACGTGCGGATTTCCCGCATCCGGCTCTTCGGGTCACGGATTCGCTGCGCGCGGGAGGCGGAGCGGGTGCGCGAGACGCGGCGGCGGCAGCGGGTACCGCTCCAGCAGCCGGTGCATGCGCTCCCAGTTCATCTGGGCGCGTTGCGAGCGGCGGTCGAGCCACTTGCGCCACACCCAGACCACCTTGTCCCGGAAGCGCTTGAGCGCATCGAAGTTCCCCGGAATCCCGAAGTACCCGAAGTGCCCGCGCAGCCTCTGACCAAGGCTCTGCTGCTGCTCCCGGACTTCATCGTGCCGGTGCTCCCTACACCAGGCAGCGACCCGTTGGAGAGCCCGTCGGAAGCGGTCCTTCGCTGTCTTCCTGCGAATGACCCAGTTGCCCTTGCGAGACTTCCCCCAGTAATGGGTGAAGCCCAGCAGGTCGAACGTCCCAGGCCACCCACGGGAGACCTCGCCGGACGGGCGGGTCAGCGGCGGGTGCCGGAAGTCGACCAGGCGGGTCTTGTCGGGGTGGAGGGCCAGGCCGTACTTGCCGACACGCTTCGGCAGCACATCCAGCACCCGCCGCGCATCTTCCTCGACCTCGAACAGCAGCACGGCATCAGTCGCCGGCGGACGTGGCCGCCGGCGGCGACCAGCACACCGGCCGGCGCGCGCAGCCCGCGCGGAAGCCGGCGCTGCGTCCCGGTACGGACAAGCCCCGGGCGGCGGGCAAGCGCCGCGCATGACCGCGCCGGAGCCGTTCAGCCGCTCCGCTGCCCCGGGCCGCGGGGCGCACCGGCCAGCGTCCACGAGCCGCTGATGCCCACCGCTCACGCCCGCTCGCGCCCGCTCGATCCCCCAAGCCGCGCCGCCGGATCCCCGAGCAGCAGATAGCTCCGCAGGTCCTGCCGCCCCAGCCACGCCTGCGCCCGCCGCTCGTCCGCCCTCGCGCGCTCCGCCGCCGATAGCCCCGCCCCCGAATACGCCTCCATCGCATAGACCTCCAGCAGCGCCTGCTCCTCCTGCCGGCACGCCTCCAGCAACGCCGCCAGCGCCACCCCCGCAGGCCGCCCCTCCGCCAGCAGGATCAACGGCTCCAGCACCCGCAGCGCCCCCGCCCGGCGACGGCTCCGGATCCCGCAACGCCCTCACGAGGCCCTCGCCGGACCCGTCGCTCACATCGACCATCTCGATCCCCGCCCGCGCCCCCTCCACCAGGCACGGCCCGATGAGCCGCTCCTGCGCCAGCCGCGCCGCCTCGTCCTCCTCGCGGCGCGGCGGCGGCGCGTGCAGCCACACGCGCCCGCTCCCCTTCTTCTTTCCAGCCCCCTCCGCCGCTGCCACCTTCGCCGCATAACGGCCGAACGCCTCCTCCCCCTCGAGCGAGAGCCGCCCCACGAACGCCGCCGCGCCGAGCGCCTGCTGCAAGCCCTCGGACAGCTCCTCCAGATCCCCGAGCAGCAGCAGGTATCTGGGCCGCTCCCGGAGGGTCCCCTTTCCACCGAGGTACTCCCGCCGGATCCATTCGCCGGCCGCCCATCCATCGATCCCCGGCGGCGCCTCGTAGACCCGCACCTCGGCCCCTTGCTGCGCCGCCCGATGCGCCACGAGCGGATCGATCCACCGCACCCGATCGCGCGCCCCCGCCGGCACGACGACGCCCCACCGCTGCGCCCGGAAATCATCCGGCGCCGCGCCCCTGTCCGCGAGCGTCGATCCCGACCCCTCCGTCGTCCGCGGCGCCGGCAATCGCCGCAGCGCTCCGGCCGGCAACCCCCGGGGCAGCCCGGTCCCGCTTGGAGCCCGAGCGGCGGCCGGCTCGATGTCTCTTGAGGTGCGAGAGGCCGTTCCCGTTGCCGCTTCCGCGCCCGCTTCCGACTTCACGGAGCCCCTCCGGCCCACCGCGGATCCCCCTCGACCACCCAGGGCAGCCCGCGGCGCGCCTCCTCGGCCACCGCGCCGTCATAGGTGTGCCCGACGTCCTTGCTCCTCGCGACCCGCGTCGCCACACCCGCACGCTCCAGCCGCGCCGCTGCCTGCCGCGCGTCTCCTGCGCAGCCTCCCTGAGAGCAGACGAACAGCACCCGGGCGCCTCCACCTTTGCCGAACGCGGCCGCCGCGGCGGGCGTCCACTTGTCGTGACCGCCCTCCACCAGCACGAGGCGCGGGAAATCGGCCGGCCTCCGGGACGCAATGGCGGCGCCCATGATCGCCCCGAGGGAGAACCCCGTGTACAGCACGGCGCCCTCGCCCGCGTGATCGGGGAACCTCGCCCTCAAGGCCGCGAGGGCCGCGTCGATCTCCCGCTCCAGGGCCCGGTTGCTCGAATACGTGAACCGCACGTCGTCCCGCGACGGCGAGTCGGGCCGCGGCACGCCCCGCGGGCACAGGATGAAGACATCGTCGCCGAGCACCAGCCGCCACACCTCGCATTGCCACTCGGGCCTGTCGTAGTTCCCGTGCGCCGCGATCGCTACCGGGCGGCGCCCCACGGCGCCGAGCGGCACCGAGACCACCGCGTCTGCATGCCCCTCCACGGCCAGCGAGATCAGCGCGCCGTCCGCCTCCAGCGGCCTCCGCGACGGATCCGCCGGCGCTGCGGTGGCCGGCGGGGCAGGCGCCGCGGAGGTCACCGGGGCCGGCTCCGCTGCCGGATCGGCGTCGCGCGCGGAGACGGCCACGGAGCGGCCGGGCGGCGGACCCACCGGCGCGGCGCGATCGCACGCTCCCGCCGCCGCCAGCGCGATCGCCGCCGCCACGGCGCACCGCGCCTCGCGGCGCCCATTCACGAGGGCGGCTCCGCCTTCTTCTGACACCGATCGCATGAGGGCCTCCTCCACTGCATACGCCTCCGGCTCCGGGCGCGTCAAACCGATCGGACGCCGGGGCGATAGCGGCGGCGCCGGGGCGCCTCGGCCCTGGGAATCCTGGCCGCGATGCCATATCCTCCCCGGCGGCCCGCGCGGGCCGGAGGTCTTCCATGCGCCGCCGCCTCTCCTTCGAGCCGCTCCGCCTCTCCCTCCTCGCCTCGCTCGGCCTCGCCGCCGCGTGCGGGGGCAACGTCGTCGTGGATCCTCCCGGGAGCGGCGGGGGTGGGGGCGGGTCGACCACGACCGGGGGCACGGGCGGCGCGCCGGCCGGGGAGTGCGCGGGGGCGACGTCGATCACGGCGGCGGACGGGGCGTACAGCGGATTCTGGCGATGCCCGGATGGGACCATTCACCGGAACCAGGCGGTGTCGTGCAACACCACCGTGAACGCGCCGGCCTGCGTCGGGAACGAGGTGAGCATCCAGTGCCTCACGGACGCCGAGTGCACGGAGAAGCCGCACGGCAAGTGCATTCATCGGGCCGGCGGCCCCGATGAGCCGGGGGATCTCTGCGGGTGCGTCTATCCGTGCGCGGACGACGGCGAGTGCGGCGGGAGCGGCGTCTGCGTGTGCGCGGGGATCGTGGAGACCGGGTATTCGTGGTCGACCTGCGCGAGCGCGGCCGCCTGCAAGACCGGCGCGGACTGCGCGAGCGGCGAGTGCGGGATGACCTCGTTCAACGACGGGTGCTCCTGGAACGTGGAGCTCGCCTGCCGGACCCCCGGCGACGCCTGCCGGGTGGACGCGGACTGCGGGGACGCGTCGTGCGTGACGCTCTACGGGTCGGGCATCTATTCGTGTGAATATGAGACCTGCGCCACGGGGCCGTGAAACGAAGGCAGGCCCCCGCGCGGGGCGGCGTGCTAGCATCGCCGGCCGCATGAGCCGCCTCGCCCCGTGGATCCCCGCCGCCCTCGCGGCGGCCGCCGCCGCCTCGTGCGCCACCCTGCCCGAGGACGGCGGGGGCGACGAGCACCTCCCCAACGCCAAGGCCGGGCCGTTCCGGGTCATCGCCCAGGATGAGCTCGGCAACTCCCGCGCGGCGCCCTACGTGTTCGACGACGACGAGGCCTTCACCCGCGACCTGTCCGTCGTCGACCTCGACGGCGACCCCTCGACCCGCGCGGTCGCAGGGTACTTCGCCGCCCAGCTCGCCCCGGCGGGCCAGACCGCCGAGCCAGGCGCCCCGCCGAACGCCATCGTCCGCCACGACGCCGCCGACGGGCGCTCGTTCGACCGCTCCGACGTCACCGTGCTCGAGCCCCAGGAGCCGTGGGAGGGCGGCACGGTCGGCGCCCCCTCCGCCGTCCGCGTGGGGGCCGAGATCTGGCTGTATTACGCCGCGGCCGGCGGCATCGGCCTCGCCCGCAGCCCCGACGGGCTCGCCTTCACGCGCGAGCCCGATCCCGTGCTCGCGCCCGAAGGGGGCGGCTGGGAGGGCGGCGCCGTCCCCGGGAGCCCCGGCGTGCTCGCGCTCCCCGACGGCTCCCTCCGCATGTTCTACGAGATCGCCGGGCCCGACGGCTCCACGTCCATCGGCGAGGCCCGCTCCGCCGACGGCCTCGCCTGGGAGCGCGCCGGCGCCGCGCCCGCTCTCGAGCCCTCCACGGCCCCCGACGCCTACGACGCCGCCGGCGCCGGTGATCCCGCCCCGGTCCTCGGCACGTCGGCCACGGGCCGCACCGCGCTCCGCCTCTATTATGCCGCCCGCGACCGCGCCGGCCGCACCACCATCGCAATGGCCGCTCGGTTCTCCGACGAGGGCCCCTTCGAGCGCGCCGTCTCCCCCGTCTTCGGCGCGGCGTCGACGCTCGGCCCCCGCTCCCCGTGCGTCGTCGTGTACCCCGATCTCTCGCTCCTCTTCGCGACCCAGCGCGCGGGCAAATCCGACGCCCAGGACTACCCCGCCGTGGTCGCCGGCGTCGCGCCCGCCGACGCGCACCTGCCGCCGCCCGACCCGCCTTGATGGCGCTTGCCAGAGCCGCTTGCCAGAAATGTGGCCGGGCTCGGCCGCCACCGCCGGGATCTCCGTCCCGAGAGGAGAGATTTCAACGCAAAGACGCAAAGACGCAAGGGCGCAAAAATACAGAGAAAATTTCTGGTTTACGCCTCTGCGCCTTTGCGTCTTTGCGTTGAAATTCTCCGACTGGATCCAGGGAGGAAGTTAGGGGACAGTGTACTAGGGCGCAGGGCAGCCGTTCGGCTCGGTCCCAGGATACGCCGTCACGACGCAGGCGTTCGCCGCGGCCGCCAGCGCGTCGCACGTGGTCTGCTCGTTGTAATAAGCAATGCAGCCGTCGACGGTGCCTTGATCATATTCGAGGCATTGCGTCCCGCCCACCTGGGCGCGAATGAAATTCGGGCACGTGCGCATGGTCCCCACCGTGCAGCCGAGCGAGCTGTAGCGCGCCTCATAGGCCGCGATGAGCGCGTCGCAGGCAGCGGTCTCGGTCGTGTGCACCCCGCTCGGCTCGGGGTACACCTTGCCGTCCCCGGCGTCCTGCTGCGGATCCGGGGTGGTCTCGTCGTCGGAGGCGCAGCCGAGGAGCGGGGCGCTGAGGGGCAGGACCAGGACGAGGAGGCGGGGCAATCGCATGGGGGCGCTCCGGGCAGGGGGCCTCCTCGGGCGAGGAGGGGGGACCTCAGGCGGATATCGTTGCGCCGCGGGGATCTCAAGCGCCTTGTGAGGCGGGCCCATTCCTCGCGGCTCAGGCCGCGCGCGGCGCGCCGGCCTGCTCGAGCCAGGAGACGAGCTCGGCGGCGCGGACCAGGCCGGCGTGCTGCTTCACCGCGCGGCCCCCGGAGAGCACGAGGAAGTTGGGGATCGCGCTCGCGCCGTAGCGGCTCGCCAGGGCAGGGCTCTGATCCGTGTTGACCTTGAGCACCAGCGCGCGGCCCGCGGTCTGGGCGGCGGCGCGCTGGACCTCGGGCGCGGCCATGCGGCAGGGCCCGCACCAGGGCGCCCAGAAATCGACGAGGATCGGCACGCGGGAGGCGCGGACGATCTGGTCGAAGAGGGCGGCGTCCGCGTCGATGGGCTCGCTCGCCGGCGGGAGGGGCGCCTTGCACGCGCCGCACTTGCCGGCGTCGGCGAGGCGCTCGAGGGGGACGCGGTTCTGCGCGCCGCACGCGGAGCAGCGGCGGATCGAGGGAGATGCGCTCATGCCGGAAGGAGTAAGGCTCCGGGGCGCGAGCGTCGAGGCCGCTACGGGGCCGGCCGCCTGCCGATGACGACGTATTGATCGGGCAGGTCCTCGGCTGCGATCTCGGGGGTGAGGCCGCCGGCGCGGAGCTCGTCGGCGGCCTGCTCGGGCGGGATGCGGTGCTGGGGGGGCGGGCCGCGGCGCGCGTCGCGCGTGAAATCGACGATGACGACGGCGCCGCCGGGGCGGAGCGCGGCGAGCAGCTTGGCGGCGTAGCGGGGGCGCTCGGGGATGTGGTGCCACGTGTCGACGATGAGCACGCGATCGACGGACGCGGCGGGGAGCGAGGGGTCGTCGAAGGGGACCTCGCGGGCCGTGACGTTCGCGAGGCCCTCGCGGGCGGCGCGCGCGGTCATGTGGCGGACCATGTCGGGCTCGACGTCAAGCCCGAGCACGCGGCCCGCAGGGCCGACCGCGCGCGAGAGGTGGGGGAGGAAGTAGCCGGTCCCGGCGCCGAGGTCGGCGACGGTCATGCCGGGCGTGATGCCCATCAGGGCGATGACGGCCGCGGGCTTCTGCCAGGCGTCGCGGGCGGGGTCGTCGAACTCGGGGACCCAGTCCTCGGCGCGCTCGAAGCGGTGCACGAGGGGGCCGTCGCCGTGGCCGTGGCCGTGGCCGTGGCCGTGGCCGTGAGCGTGGCCGTGGCCGTGAGCGTGGCCGTGGCCGTGAGCGTGGCCGTGGCCGTGAGCGTGGCCGTGGCCGTCCCCGTGGGCGCCGGCGGGCGCGGGCGGCGCGGCAGGGGCCGCCGGCTGCGGCGGGGGCTGCGAGGCAGGGGAGGGCGCGCAGGCCGCGAGGACGAGCGCGGCGGCGAGCGCATGGGGAAAGGGATGCATTCGACGCACCTACCACGACCTCACCTCTCCGGGGTAGCGCCCCCCCGCCTCTCCGGGGTAGCGCCCCCCGAGGGGCGCGTAGGGGGCGGAGCCCCCTCATCGGCGGTCGGCCCTGCCGACCCGACCCGACTTTGGCGTGGCGATCGCGGCGCGTTTCTAGAATGATCGCCCGCGATGAGGCGAGGCATACGGCGCGCAGCGATCGCCTTCGGGATCGGCGCGCTCGCGTGCGCGGGCCTCGGGGCGATGGCCGGCTCGCCGTCGGTGCGCGCGTCGCTCTCGGCCGCGTACCGCGCGTTCCGCGATCCCTCGCTCGTCGACGGGCGCGCCGCCTCGCCGGCGGCCGAGCCGCGGGCGTGCCTGCCGCTCGCCGCCGAGGATCCGGAGGTCGTCGAGGCGCGGATCGCCCGCGACTTCGAGCCGCCCGCGGAGGAGGACCTCGACGATCCCGACGGCGCCGCGATCGCGAGCCTCGTCCTGCCGGACCTGCGCGTCCCGCTCACGCGCAGGACCATGCGCTTCGTCCGCTTCTTCGCGCGCTCCGAGGAGGGGCGCGCCGTCTTCCTCCAGCGCTACCGGCGCGCCGGGCTCTACCGCGATTTCATCGAGCACGCCCTCCGCGAGGGCGGGCTGCCGGAGGACCTGCTCTGGGTCGCCGCGATCGAGAGCAGCTTCGATCCGCGCGCGGTCTCGCCCGCAGGCGCCGCGGGCCTCTGGCAGTTCATGCCGAGGACCGGCGCGCTCTACGGCCTCCACCAGTCCGACTGGGTCGACGAGCGCCGGAGCCTCGCCCGCGCGACGACCGCGGCCGTCGCGCACCTGCGCGACCTCTACGAGCGCCTGGGCCGCTGGGATCTCGCGCTCGCCGCGTACAACCTCGGCTACGAGCGCGTGATCGACGCGATGGAGCGCGTCTCCGAGGCCCGCGATCCCTCCGAGCGCGGGCCGATCGGCATCGCAGAGCTCGCGCAGGCCCGGGCGATCCCTGAAGAGACCGCGAACTATGTCCCGCAGGTCACCGCGTTCGCGCTCGTCGCCGCCAACCGCGCCCGGTTCGGGCTCGACCTGCCCGATCTCGACGCGGTGAAGCCCCTCCAGCTCGGCGAGATCGCCGTCCCCGAGGGCACCCGCCTCCGCACGATCGCCCGCGCCGCCGGCGTCTCCACCGCCGTCCTGCGCGAGTACAACCCCGAGCTGCTCCGCGACCGCACGCCGCCCAAAGGCGGCGACTACCTCGTCTCGATCCCGGCCGATCGCGTCGCGCGCACGCTCGCGACCTTCCCCGCATACCTCGATCACGAGGTCCTCGCCGAAGGGGACGCCGGCGGCGAGCCGCCCTCGCCGCTCGCCGCCGCGACCTTCCCCGCCGCGGCCTGGGACGACGAGGTCCCGCCGGATCTCGACGGCGAGCTCCCGCGCCGCCCCGGCGCGCTCGGCAAGAACCGCCTCCCCGCGCTCCGCGTCCCCGGCCAGGAGCTCGGCGCCATGCCCCTGCTCGGCAACGCGCTCGCGATGGACGCGAAGCTCCCCGTCCTCGTCGTCGGCGCCGGCGTCGGCTGGAGCCACGCCTTCGACCAGGATCCCCTCGGCCTGCTCGGCGGGCGCTCGCCCTCGCGCGTCAAGGGCCGGGAGGCCGCGATCGAGAAGCAGCTCGGCTTCCTCGACGCCCCCCAGCCCGAGCGCGTCCAGCGCTTCTTCCTCCCGAGCGGCGTCGCCGTCGAGCTCCGCCGCGATCCCTCCGCGCCCCTCGTCGCGGTCTCCGCCACGATCGCGCCCGGCGAGCCCGCGCGCGCCGCCGGCGAGAAGGGCGGCCCCGCGCCCGCTCCGCCCGCCGCCGGCGAGACCCGCTTCACGATCACGGTGCCCCCACGCGAGCTCGACGTCGGCATCGACGTCGCCGCCGCGCGCCTCCGCCTCCTGCTGGGCGAGGGCAGCGACGCCCGCCTCGCCGCCCTCCGCCGAGAGCTCACCGCGACGCGCCGGGACGCGATCGAGAAGGAGCCCTATGGCAGGTCGTGGCTCGCCCTCGGCGACGCGCTCTTCCCCCCTGGCCATCCCCTCGCGGGCACCCTCGTCGGCGCCCGCGAGGAGGCCTCCGCCGCGCGCGATCTCCTGCTCGCCGAGTCCCTCCGCGACGAGCGCCGCGCCGGCCGCGCCACGCTCGCGATCTCCGGCGACGTCACCCGCGCCGCGGTCGAGGCCGCCGTCTCCACCACGCTCGCCCGCCTCCCGCGCGACATCGACACGCCCGTCACCCCGCACCCCCGCGAGGAGCGCATCCTGATCGAGGACGCCGTCGCCGCGCCCCACGTCCTCTACGGCTGGATCACCCCTCCCGAGGGCGATCCCTCCGAGGCCTCCCTCCGCGTCGCAATGGAGATCCTGACCGGCCCCCGGGTCGCCCGGCTGTCGAAGGTCCTCGTCACGAGCGAGCTCGCCGCCGACGTCCGCGGCCGCCTCGATCTCGGGCCCCGCGCCGGCGTGGCCGCGATCGAGCTGGCCCCGTCCCAGAGCCACCCCACCCCCGAGGTCGAGCGCCGCCTCGACGCCGATCTCGAGGCCCTCGCGGCCGCCGGCCCCACCTGGAGCGAGCTGTCCCTCGCCAAGGCCCTCCTCAAGATCCAGCTGGAGAAGGAGCTGGCCCGCATCCATGGCGCGCCCGGCCCCAGCGGCACCCGCCCCGTCACCGCTGCGCGCTTCCGCAACGCCCTCTCCCCCGGCTCGATCGAGCGCCTCCTTCAATCCCTGGACGACGTCTCCTCCAATTCGGTCCGCGCGATCGTCCGCAGGACCTTCTCCCGCCCTCACCGGGTCGTCGTCACGACCTGGCCTCGCGGCTGGAGCGCCCTCGCCGCCGCGGGCGCCGCGCCCTCCGCCCGCCCCGAATAAGCGGCGCTCGCGCGCATGCGCTCGCTCCGGGCTCGGCGGATATTCCCGCCGTTGGAGGAGCACGACCGATCGTGTAATTACGTATCATGAGCCACGAGAGCGCCTCATCGAGCCCCGCCGCGCCGGCGACCCCCGGAGCCCCGCGCGTCGTTCAAGAGCTTGCGCCGGCCGCAGCGCCCGGCGGACGATGGGGAGGCGCGGCCGCGAGCGCGCCGGCCGCGAGCGCGCGCGGCGCCGACAGGAGATCCGTGGCGGACGCCGGCGAGGGATTGATCGAGCGAGTGGACGCGATCATCGGGCTCGACAGCGACCCGGTCCTCCGCAACCTCCTCATCACCCAGTGCTACTTCGAGCTCTCTCAGGGCCTCGGCCGGGTGCTCGGCATGGAGAACGCCAACTGGTGCACCTTCGCCACCTGGGCCTCGAAGACCGCCGGGCGCTTCATCCGCAAAGAGGACGTCCCCGAGCTCGTCCGCCGGCTCCTCGGCGTGCACGACGGCGTCGAGGCCGACCGCGAGGCCGCTCCGCCGCCGAGCGGGATCGACCTCTTCGGACCGCCCTCCCGCTCCGATCTCGGGCTCCTCGACCTCCCCGAGCGCATCCTCGACGAGGTCAGCAAGCTCATCTCGCGCGGCAACCTCAAGGTCTTCGCCGAGGTCGGCCCCATCTTCGCCTCCATGATCCGCATCTACGAGGGCAAGGGCAGGCCCGAGCAGCCGATGCTCGACGAGCTCCTCGCCCCCATCCGGGTCGGGGCGACCATGGACGAGGGGCAGAGCCTGCTCCGCAGCGCCCTCACGCACTACCACAACGCGCTGCGCGCCGAGGATCCCGACACCAAGGCCGAGCTCATCCTCCTCGGCAACGCGCGCATCGGCCTCCACGAGCAGATGCGCCTCCAGCCGTACATCGCGGGATCGCTCAACGCCCCCGTGCGCCGCCTCATGCGCACATTCAGCCCCGCCGTCCGCCTCCCGCGCGCCCTGCAGGGCGCCCTCGAGAGCCTCGTCCGCCCGGCCGCGGAGCGCGTCGGCTCCATGTGGCGCGAGGTCGCCACGCGCGAGATGATGAAGCTCAAGCTCCCGAACGGCGTGCTCGAGCTCGGCCGCGACCTCCCGATCCTCCCTGGCCAGCCGCTCTACCCCGAGCACCTCCGCACCATCGAGGACGACGAGCTGCACGTCCTGCTCAGCGAGTACGGCGCGCACGACTCGACCGCCGTCGGCAGCGGCGCGCACGACTGGGCCTACCTGCCCGCGCGCATGGGGTACATCCTCGAGCTCTTCCGCTCCCGCCAGTGCGATCCGAACCTCCACAGCAGGCCGTTCCGGGCCGAGCAGGAGTCGGAGATCGTCTCGTGGCGCGTGCCCAGGCGCGGCGAGCTCTGAGCGCTACTCGCCGGCCGCCTGCGCGGTGAGCCCGTCGAGGCGCTCCGCGGCGCGGGCCGCGAGGCCGAGCGCGCCCTGCACCTCGGCGATCGCGAGCGCGCGGTGGTAGGCCGCCGCCGCCTCGCCGCGCGCGCCGGGGCCGCCGCGCGCGAGCGCGAGGTCGCCGGCGAGGCGGTGGAGCTCGGCCTCGTAGTAGCGCTCGCCGCTCGACGCGACGAACGCGAGCGCGTCGCCGAGCAGCGCCGCCGCCTCGTCGAGGCGGCCGGCGCCGAGCTCGGCCTCGATCAGCGCCCCGCGCCAGTAGCTGAACGAGACGCGGCTGCCGATCGCCGTGAGCATGTCGAGGCCCCCGCGGATCCGCGCGGCGCCCTCCGCGCGCGCGCCGCGCGCCTGCATCGCCCAGCCGAGGTCGATGTTGCCGAGCGCCTCCCAGTGGGGCATGCCGACCTCCTTCGAGAGCTGGATCACGACGCGCGCGTGCTGCTCGGCCACGTCGTGGTCGCCGAGCTGGCAGGCCAGCGTCGCGGCGAAGTGCAGCGTGAAGCCGCGGCTCACGGGCTGATCGAGCTCGTCGCAGAGCGCGAGCGCCTCGGCCATGTGCGCGCGCGCGCGCTCGGGCTCGCCGAGGTGGAACGCGATCCAGGCGAGGTGCGAGAGCGAGAACGCCGCCGCGTCCTGGCCGAAGAGGAACGCGAGCGGCAGGTGGCGCTCGGGGTCGTAGATCTCGAGGGCGCGGCCGAAGTGCTCGCGCGCCTCGGCGAGGCGGCCGCGCAAGAAGCGCGTCGCGCCGAGCGCCTGGTGCGCGCCGAGCCGGATGCCGGACTCCCCCGTCGCCCCGGCGAGGTCGAGGAGCTGCTCGCCGTGGTGCTCGGCGAGCGCGTAGTCGCCGCGCACGTGGAAGAAGATCCAGAGGCCCCAGAGCGCCGGGAAGAGCTGCGGCGAGGAGCCCGCGGTGCGGCAGAGCGCGTGCGCGCGCGCGTAGGTCGCCTCGACCTCGGGCGCGCCGTAGCCGCGGGTGATCATGAGCGGCACGCCGAGCGTCGTCTGGAGCGTGATCTCGTCGCGCGCGCGCTCGGGCGACTCGGGCAGGTCCTTCAGGAGCTCGAGGCCACGGCGGAGGTGGTGGATCGCCTCGGCGTGCGCGGAGGAGACGAGCGAGGCCTCGCCGGCGCGCTGCCAGGCCGCGATCGCCTGCCGCGCGAGCGCCGCCTCGGTGTAGTGGCGCGCGAGCAGCTCGGGCGGCGTGTCGGGGAAGCGCTCCGCGAGGACCGCGGCGATGCGCGCGTGGTACCGCTGGCGCGTCGTGCGGAGCAGCGACTGGTAGGCCGCGTCCTGCACGAGCGCGTGCTTGAACGTGTACGTCGCGCGCGGGGGGCGGCCGCGCTGGAAGAGCAGCTCGGCGTCGACGAGCTGGGCGAGCGCGCTGCGGAGCGAGCC
>CAYQYG010000262.1:0-12803 GCA_964421485.1 uncultured Polyangiaceae bacterium
GGCGTCCCCAGCGGGATTCGAACCCGCGTAACAGCCTTGAAAGGGCTGGGTCCTGGGCCGGGCTAGACGATGGGGACCGGCAGTGGCGGCGCGGACCCTAGCGTCCGCCGCGCGGCAGCGCAAGCCCCGACGTGAGGCCCTCGCGCGTCCAGCGACCCCGGAAGGCGAGGGGAGGGGAGCCACCCCACCAAGCCGCCGCCCCCCTTGCGCCCTCACCATCCCGCCTCGAGCGCCGCCGCCCAGCTCCCGCCCTCCGTGGGGGCGACGGGGTAGGCCAACCGGGCCGCACCTCCATTTCGAGGTCCGCGACCACGGCGAGGCCATCGACCCGTCCCGCTTCGTCGACGCGGCCCCCTGATCCCCGCCCCCGCCCCCGGATCCGCGCCCTCGGCCGGATCCCTCTTCTCCTCTTCCCCCCGCCCGCCGTTCGCGTACCATGCCCTGCATGCCCCCGGCCGCCCGCATCACCGACGTCCACTCCTGCCCGGGCCACCCGCCCAACCCGATCCTCACCGGCGAGCTCACCGTCCTCATCGGCTACCAGCCCGCCGCCCGCGTCAGCGACAAGGAGGCTTGCACCGCCACCATCGTCGCCGGCGAGCCCTCGGTCCAGATCGGCAACAAGGACGCCGCCCGCATGGGCGACCCCACCGCGCACGGCGGCGTCATCATGAAGGGCTGCATGAGCGTCATCATCGGCTCCTCACCCCAGGCCGAGACCCTCAAGACCGAGAAGCCCTTCTGCGAGGACTGCGAGCGCAAGAAGAAAGAGCGCCAGGCCAAGCGCCGCCGCTGAGCCGCCGCCTCCGCTCATCTCCGACGCGGCGCACCATTCGCCTTGCAGACAGGGTGCATTATTCGCCTCGCACGCGACCGCCAGCGCGGAGAGCCCCTCGACATTCGCATCCCCGGGACAAGAACACGCTTCCCACGAACCTGGAGGATCGATAGCATGGCGACCTACCCCACCGCCCCCGCCATGACAGCCAGGGCGAGGCCGGTGGGTGGATGGGAGAGCGCCTTCGCATGATCCTCGAGCTGAGCGTCGCGAGTGGGGACAAGTCGCTCTCGGTGCGCCGGTTCTCGGTGCACGAGGCCGCTTCCAGCCTGTTCTCCGTCTCGATCTGGGCCCGGTCCGAGAACGCCTCGATCGACCTCGAGTCGATCATCGGCAAGCCGGCGAGCTTCAGGATCGTCACCGGCGTCCGGTTCGCCCGGACGGGCACGCGCGTCTGGACCGGGCTCGTCAGCACGATCGAGCAGGTCCACGGCGTCGCGCCCTCCGCGAACAAGGAGGAGTCGACCTACTTCATCCGGATCGTGCCGGCCCTCTGGCTGCTCACCCAGCGCCGCAATTACCGCATCTTCCAGCACGCGACGATCCCGGACATCACCGACCGCATCCTCTCCGAGTGGAGCGTCGAGCCGACCTGGAAGATCGATCGGGGCCAGTACCCCAAGCTCGAGTACAAGGTCCAGTACGGCGAGAGCGATTTCGCGTTCCTGAGCCGCCTCTGGGAGGAGGCCGGGATCGCCTACACGATCTCCGACGACGACTCCGGCGCCTCGAAGCTCGTCCTCGGCGACAAGCTGCAGGACGGCCCGGTCCGGCCCGGCGATCCGCTGCCCTACGCGGACAACCCCAACCAGGAGGCCGAGAAGGAGTTCGTGGCCAACGTCCGGCTCGCGCACGAGGTGCGGCCGGGCGCGTTCACGATCCGCGATTACGACTTCCGCAAGCCCGCGTTCGCGCTCTTCGGCGAGGCCCCCAAGGCGCCCTCGCCCGAGGACAAGCTCGAGCAGTATCACTACCAGCCGGGCGGCATGCTCGTCGAGACGGGCAAGGGCGGGGACACGCCGGTCGCGGACGACAAGGGCATAGCAAGGCACGATCAGCCCTTCGGCAAGGGGCGCGCGGAGAGGTCGCTCGGCGGCGATCGCCTCGGCCGGCGCGCCGTGGCCTTCGACACGAACGCGATCGATCTCCAGCCGGGCACGATCATCAAGATGGATGGGCACCCCCACGCCGAGCTCGGCGAGGACGCGAAGCTGCTCGTCACCGAGTTCACGCTCGAGGGCACGCCGGGCGAGGAGTGGAGCATGTCGGGCCAGGCGGCGTTCACCGACGTCCCGCACCGCCCGCCGCGCCGCACCCCCAAGCCCAAGGTCGAGGGCGTGCAGAGCGCCACGGTGGTCGGCACCGCGGGTCAGGAGATCCACACGGACGAGTTCGGCCGCGTGCGCGTGCAGTTCCCCTGGGATCGCGAGGGCAAGAGCGACGACAATAGCTCCTGCTGGGTCCGCGTCAGCCAGGGCTGGGCCGGCACCGGGTACGGCATGATCGTGATCCCGCGCTGCGGCCAGGAGGTGCTCGTCGGCTTCCTGGACGGCGATCCGGATCAGCCCGTCGTCGTCGGCCGCGTGTTCAACGCGATCCAGACGGTCCCGTACAAGCTGCCGGACCACAAGACGAGGAGCACCTGGAAGAGCGACTCGTCCATGGGCTCGGGCGGCTTCAACGAGATCATGTTCGAGGATCTCAAGGGCCAGGAGCTCGTCTGGGAGCAGGCCGAGAAGAACCGCCGGCGCCTCGTCAAGAACGACGAGACCCTCACCATCGCGCACGACCGCCAGAAGCTCGTCAAGAACGACGAGCACGAGCGGACCGTGGGCTTCGTGAAGATCAGCATCGGCAAGGACCAGGACATCGTGATCGCGCAGGACAAGCGCGAGCGCGTCGAGGGCGACAGCCACCTGCGCGTGTTCGGCAAGCGCAACCAGCGCATCGACGGCACGCAGTCCCTGACGGTCAAGGGCGATCAGCACGAGCTCGTGGGCAAGAACCACGCGCTCGCGGCCGTCAAGGAGATCCACATCGCGGCCGGCACCGCGCTCGTCATCGAGGCGGCGGAGGACCTCACGCTGAAGGGCCCCGGCGGCTTCGTCCGCATCGACAAGAGCGGCGTCACGATCCGCGGCAACGTGGTCCGCATCAACAGCGGCGGATCCGCGGGCAGCGGCGCGGGCTCGCACCCCGAGGAGCCGCTCGTGGCCGAAGAGGCCGTGACCGACGACGTGAGCAAGACGCTGATCGGGCAGTAGCCCGCGGAGGGTGAGGATCCGTGGAGCCGCGGTGCGTCGTCGAGATCCGGTGGGGGCCCCTCGCGGGGACCAAGGCCGTGATCCCGCCCGGCGGGGCGCTCCGCGTCGGCCGCTCCGACCGGGCCGACCTCGCCGTGCCCCGCGATCCGAAGCTCTCCGCGTTGCATTTCCGCCTCACCTGGGACGGCCGGCGCTGCGCGGTCGAGGACCTGGAGAGCGTCGCCGGCACGCTGCTCGGCGGGGCGGCCATTGCAGAGGCCGAGGTGCCGCACGGGGCGTGGCTCCAGGCGGGCTACACCGATTTCACGGTGCACGTCGAGGCCCACACCCCGCCGCCCGCCGTGGACGAGGCGACGCTGCCCGGGCGCGTGCGGTACATGGAGCGGAAGCGCCTCGCCTCGGCGCAGGCGGCGCTCTCCACGCTCCGGTCCGAGCAGCGCGCCGCGCCGCTGTGGGCCGTGCTGGACGCCTCGCGCGGCCCGCGCCTCCTCACGCTCTGCCGCGAGGCCGTGGAGCCGCACCGCTCGCTCTACCAGGGCGCGCGCGGCGACGCGCTGGAGGACGTCGCGCCGTACCTCGTCGGGCCCTTCCAGCCCGATTCGAGCCTGCTCGAGCGGCTCGTGCTCGAGGGGTGGGAGAAGGGCTGGGGGATCTACTTCACCTGCCGGAGCCCGCTCGTGGAGCTCCGGCGGCACCTCCGCCGGTTCCTCGTCGTGGAGATCCACGAGAGCGGCGAGCGGATCTATTTCCGCTACTACGATCCCCGCGTCCTGCGGCGGTTCCTGCCGACGTGCTCCCCTCGTCAGGAGGAGGAGATCTTCGGCGACATCGACACCTTCCTCGTCGAGGGCGAGCGCGGCGAGCTGCGACGCCTGAGCCGCCGGCCCGCCGCGGCGGCCCACACCTAGCGGGAGCGATCATGTTCCGGATCCGACAGAAGCAGGTCGAGAACCAGGGTGAGGGCAGCGTCGCGCCGTGCCTGACCTGGATCCGCGTGCGGCTGGTCAACGAGGAGGGCGAGGAGTACTCGGACGAGCCCTACCAGGCGACGCTCACGAACGGCCAGCGGCCGGATCGCCTGGATCAGCGGGGCGGCTCCTGGCACCGCTACATCCCGCCGGGCCAGTGCCAGTATCAGTTCTCCATCCTCGAGCAGGTGGCGAGCTGGCAGCCACCGGCCGTGCCACCGGACGCGGAGACCTGACATGCCGACCAATTCCACCGACGGGGCCCCCGCCAAGCGGACGATCCGCTGGTACAAGCTCGACAAGCCCGTCGACAAGCTCGACACGGACGTCGAGCACGAGGTCATGGTCCAGCGCGAGGCGATCCCGCTCATCGTGGTGCCCGGCATCATGGGCTCGCGCCTCCGCATCGCGGCGACCGGCGAGAGCGCCTGGGACCCGCCCGACGGCGTCGGGAGCACGGTCGGCGCGCTCTTCCATTACGTCGGCGCGGACGCGGCCGAGCGCAAGCGCCGCCTGATCGGCCCCGAGTTCAACGAGGGCTATCTCCAGGTCGACGACCGCACCGCCGAGGAGCTCGAGGACCTCGGCGTGACGAAGGGGCAGGGGGCGCGGGCCCGGCAGCGCGGCTGGGGCCAGGTCCACTGGTCGAGCTACGGCGGCCTGCTCCAGTTCCTCGAGACGACGGATCTCGGCCCGCTCCGCAAGGTGTTCGCGTTTCCGGTCTACGCGATCGGATACAACTGGACCGCGTCGAACCGCTCCGGCGGCAAGCGCGTGGCGACGCGCATCAACGAGATCATCGCCGAGAACAACAACGAGAAGACGTTCTGCGAGCGGGTGATCATGATCACCCATTCAATGGGCGGCCTCGCGACCCGCTCGGCGCTCCTCCTGCACGGCGCGGCGCCCAAGATGCTGGGCGTCCTGCACGGCGTGCAGCCCGTGACCGGCGCGCCCGCGGCCTACAAGCGCATGAAGGCCGGCTTCGAGGGCGCGGCCCAGGTCGTGCTCGGCCGCGACGCCCGCGACGTGACCGCCATCCTCGCCAACGCGCCGGGCGGCCTCGAGCTGCTCCCGACGAAGGATTACGTGAACACGAGCGGCGAGAAGGCCTGGCTCACCGTGAAATCGAGCGGGGGGCAATCGCTCCGGAGGCTGCCGGCGGGCGATCCCTACAAGGAGATCTACGAGGAGCGCACGCAGTTCTATCGCCTCGTGACGCCCGAATACGTGAACCCCGGCGCGACGGGCGCACCGACGCAGCGCGACGGGTGGGCGATGTTCATGAAGAACCTGAACACGGCGAAGAGCTTCCACGAAGCGATCAAGCTCAATCGCCACGACGAGACGTACACGTATCACGGCACGGGCCTGAAATACAAGGCGTTCGACCGCGTGGAGTGGGTCGTGAAGCGCGACCGGTGGTTCTTCCGCGAGCCGAGCGCGGCCGAGGCGGCGGCGGCGGCCGCGGGCGCGATGCCGTGGACGGGCTCGAACGACAACGGCAAGGAGAAGCTCACCGTCGGGGGCTCCGATTTCGAGGCGATCCTGCAGGACCCGACCGGGGAGGGGGACGGCACGGTGCCGGTGCCCTCGGGCGACGCGCTGACGAATTCGGGCTCGGTGAAGGAGCACATCCCGGTCGACGGGATCGATCACCAGATGTCGTACGACAACGCGAGGGTCCGGGCCTTCGTGGCCCGGGTGGTCTCGCTCCTCGCGAAGCAGTGGTTCGAGACGAGGCCGAGGGGCTGACGCCGCGCCATGGAGCCCGCGCGCGTCCCCTTCGCCTTCGGCCGGTTCGCCGTCGACCTGCCCCCGGGCGCGCGCCTGCGCGGGCGGCAGCAGGCGCTCGCGCACCTGCCGCTCTCGGCGGCGGAGCTGGCGCCGGGCGAGACGCTGCAATCGATCCTGGGCCGGATCCTCGACGATCGCCGCTCGCTGGTGCCGCCGCCGGGCGTGCCCGCCGTCGTGCGGAGCACCCGCTCGCTCCTGCCGGACATGATATCGGTGATCCATCACGACGATCCGGACACCCCGGAGTCCATCGCCATGGAGGCGGTGCGCGTCGCCGGCGGCGCCGCGTTCACGGTGCGCGGCGGGAACTCGGTGGATCGGGCGGACGCGCTCGAGGACGCGGCCGCGCGGATCGGGGCCGCCATCGTGCCGACGCTCTCGCCGGAGCCGGCCGAGCCCGGGTTCGCGGTGGATCGCGGCGTCGTCGCGATGGAGATGCACTGGCAGGAGTCGGCCGAGGCCTTCTTCGATCTCGCGGAGCGGGGCACGCTCGCGCTCGCGTCCCAGTCGAATGGCGATGACCTGCCGCGGTCCCTGATCGAGAAGCAGGCGATCGCGGGGCCGCGCCTGCTCGCGATGGGCGCGAGCGTGTCCACGCTGCGGGAGGGCCCGCGCGTGCTCGCCGAGCTGCCGGGCGAGGAGCTCGTGCTCGCCGGACCGACCAGCATGATGCTGCAATGGGAAAATGTCGGGGAGCGGCGCTCGGGGGACAAGCCGCACCTCTCGATCCGCGTGGAGCTCGGCAAGGGCGTTGAATCCGCCGCCGCGCTCGCCGCGTGGGACGATCTGCTCGCCACGTTCCGGCGACGGAGGGGATCGTGATCCCCGCGCCGCCGGCGTCCATTCACACCGGGAGCACCCGCTCATGGCCACCATCGAGCTGAGCATCGCCGCCGGCGCGCCCGCGCTGCACGTCCACCGGTTCCAGGTGCGGGAGGCCGTCTCCGCCCCGTTCACCATCAACGCCTGGGCCCGCTGCCCGGATCCGAGCCTGCGCCTCGGGGAGATGCTCGGCAGCCCGGCCACGTTCCAGATCACGGCCGGCTACGCCCACGTGCTCGGCGGCGGGACGCGCCGCTGGGCCGGGATCGTGAGCTACGCCGAGCAGGTCCACGGCCTCCAGCCGAGCGCCGGGGAGAAGGGCCTCTCCACGTATTTCTTCCGCATCGTGCCGCCGCTCTTCCTGCTCACCCACCGCCGCGGCAATCGCATCTACCAGCACCTCGCGATCCCGGACATCGTGGAGCGCCTGCTCGGCGAGTTCCAGATCACGCCGGAGTGGAAGATCGACCGGGGCCGCTACCCGAAGCTCGAATACAAGACCCAGTACGCCGAGAGCGACTACCAGTTCGCGAGCCGGCTGCTCGAGGAGGCCGGGATCGCGTTCACGTTCCCCGACGGCGAGAAGATGACGCTCGGCGATCGCCTCGAGGCCGGCGCCCCGCGCGCGGGCGCGGCCGTGCCTTACGTGGACAACCCGAGCCGCGCCGCCGAGCAGGAGTACGTCACGCAGGTGCGCCTCGGCCGGCAGGTCCGCCCCGGCGCGGCGCTCTACCGCGACGTGGATTTCAGGAACCCCGCGTTCCCCCTCTTCGCCGGCGCGTCGCGGCCGATCGACCTCGAGTCCCGCTACGAGCAGTACCACTATCAGCCCGGCTCGTTCCTGGTGGAGACCGGGAAGGCCGGCAACACCCCGGTCGCCGACGACCGGGGCATCGCCCGGCACGATCCGCGCTTCGGCGAGGAGCTCGTCAATCGCCACGCCGACGGCGAGCGCGTCGGCGACCGCGCGGTCACGTTCCAGGGCAACCTGCTCGACCTCAGCCCCGGGGCGATCTTCTCGATCGGCCGGCACCCGCACCCCGAGATCCGCGGGGATCGCCGCCTGCTCGTGCTCGACACGACGCTCGAGGGCGCGCCGGAGTCCGAGTGGGTCCTCTCGGGAGAGGCCGTGTTCGCGGACGCGGCGTATCGCCCGCCGCGCCGCACGCCGAAGCCGATCATCCACGGCGTGCAGAGCGCGGTCGTGGTCGGCGAGAGCGGCCAGGAGATCCACACCGACGAGTTCGGCCGGATCCGCGTGCAGCTCCACTGGGATCGCGAGGGCCAGCGCGACGAGAAGAGCTCGTGCTGGATCCGCGCGAACCAGGGGTGGTCCGGCGCCGGCTTCGGCTTCATGGCGATCCCGCGCGTCGGGCAGGAGGTGCTGGTCAGCTTCCTCCAGGGCGATCCGGACCAGCCGATCCTCGCCGGCCGCGCGTACAACGCGGTCCAGCAGGTGCCGTACAAGCTGCCCGATCACAAGACGCGCAGCACGTGGAAGAGCGACTCGTCCCTCGGCGGCGGCGGCTTCAACGAGATCATGTTCGAGGACGCGAAGGGCGAGGAGCTCGTCTGGGAGCACGCGCAGAAGGACAGGACGCGCCTCGTCAAGAACGACGAGCAGATCACCGTCGTCCACGACCGGAGGAAGCTCGTCAAGAACGACGAGTCCGAGGAGACCGAGGGGTACCGCAGGCGCTGGGTGGGCAAGGACGTCGATATCGTCGTCCAGCAGGCGAAGCGCGAGCGCATCGAGGAGGACAGCCACCTCATCGTGAAGGGCAGCCGCCGCGAGCGGATCGACGGCAAGCAATCGCTCACCGTGGCCGAGCACCAGTACGAGAAGGTGGAGGGGAGCCACGCGCTCAAGGCGGCGCAGGAGGTCCACCACGTCGCCGGCGAGGTCTGGGTGGGCGAGGGCGCGCAGAGCGCGACGATCAAGGGGCCGGGCGGGTTCCTTCGAATCGACGCGATGGGCGTGACGATCCAGGGCACGCTGGTGCAGATCAACGTGGGCGGCGCGCCGGGCACGGGGCGGGGGAGCCGGCCCGCGCCGCCGGCCGCGGCGGTGCTGCACGCGGCCCCGGAGGTGCAGTCGCCCGGCAAGGCGGCGCTCGCGCCGACGCGGGCGGTGTCGCAGGAGGCGGTGAAGCCGCTCTCCGAGAAGGCCGCGCGCCTGGAGAAGCGCAAGGCGATGATCGCGGACGGCCGGGCCCGCGCCGCGGAGCTGCCCGAGGACTCCCCCGAGCGGAAGCGCCTGCTCGCCGCGGCCGATCGGCTGGAGCGCAACAACCACTCCGTCGAGATGGCGAAGCTCTCGCAGAGCGTGTATCAGGACTCCGGGGCGCCCGAGGGCTGGCGCCGGATCCCCCCCGAGGAGATGCCCCCGGGCCTGCGCGATCAGGTGTGGGAGGACAAGGACTCCGGGTTCTACGCGGCGATGTACGAGTCCGAGGACGGCAAGAAGGTGCTGGCGTTCCGCGGGACGAACGAGGGCAAGGACTGGAAGACGAACATCCCGCAGGGCATCGGGATGGAGACCGATCAATACAACGAGGCGCACCGGCTCGGGCAGGCGATGCGCAACGCGTACGGCCCCGAGGGGTACGAGATCACCGGCCACTCGCTGGGCGGGGGCCTGGCGTCGATGGCCAGCGTCAGCTCGGGCACGAAGGCCACGACGTTCAACGCGGCGGGCCTGCACCCGAAGACGGCGGCCCGGGTGGGCGCGGACTTCTCGAAGGGCGCCGAGCTCATCGACACCTACGGGGTGGCGGGCGAGGTGCTCACGTCGGCGCAGACGGTGCCGGGCGCGAAGCAGGCGGTCGGGAAGTGGCACGATCTGCCCGCGACCGGCCCGTCGCTGACCGGCAAGACGGCCTCGGGCGCCGCGAAGGGCGGGGCCGCCGGCGCGGCGATCGGCGCGATCGGCGGGCCGATCGGCGCGCTCGGCGGCGCGATCATCGGCGGCCTCGTCGGGCTCGGCAAGGAGTCGGTGAACCGCCACGGGATGGACCACGTGGTGGCGGGCATCGAGGCGCAGAAGACCGAGGACACCCAGACGCTGAGCCCGGAGGCCGCGAAGTGAGCACCGAGACGAGGACGAAGACGAGCGATATCTTCCGCGAGCCCCAGACGGCGGCGCTCTACGAGGCGGCGCGGCGCGGCGACGCGGCCGAGGTGCACCGGCTGCTGGACGCCGGCGCCGATATCGACGCGCGCGGGGCGATGGGCATGACCCCGGCGATGTGGGCGACGGTGCAGCGCGAGCCGAAGGCCCTGCAGATCCTGCTCGACGCGGGCGCGGATCCGAACCTGCCCGACGACGAGAAGCACGTGCCGCTGCAATGGGCGGTGCGCTACGAAGAGCCCGATTTCGTGAATACGCTGCTCGCCCACAAGGCGGACCCCGACGCGCGGACGCACCTCGACGAGCCGGTGCTGTTCGTGGCGATCGACCAGGACCGCTGGAGCTACGTGGAGGCATTGCTGGACGCGGGCGCCGACGTGAACGCGGTGGGCCGCGGCGGGCAGACGGCGCTGCACCGGGCGGCCGGCGCGAACCAGTTCGACAGGGTGCAGCTCCTGCTGGATCGCGGGGCCGATCCGAATGCGGTGGACGATACGGGCGGGACGGCGGGGCTGTATGTGCAGGAGGGGATCGTGGATCCGAATTCGGATCGGCCGGCGGCGCGGGAGCGGGCGCGGGCGGCGCTCGAGGCGCGCGGGGTGAAGTTCCCGGTGCCGCGGCCCTGGGAGTCGCGGTAAGCGTCCTCGAAAAGAATGCGACGAGCCGGGGCGCCGCCGGTCACGGCCGGAGCATCGCGGCCAGCATCGCCTGGAGCTTCCAGCGGGTCTCGGCGAGCTCCTCGTCGGGATCGGAGCCGGCCACGACGCCCACGCCCGCAATGAGGCGGGCGCGGGTCCCGGCGAGCTCCGCGCAGCGGATGCCGACCACCCAGTCTCCGTCGCCGCGCGCGTCCATCCAGCCGACGGCGCCGGCGTAGGGGCCGCGGTCGAGGCCCTCGTGGGCGCGCAGCCAGGCCGCGGCGGCCTCGCGGGGCGCGCCGCAGACCGCAGGCGTGGGGTGGAGGCGCGCGACCAGCGAGAGCGCGGAGGGCGGCGGATCGTGAAGGCGGCCGCGGACGCTCGTGCAGAGGTGCATCACGTTCCGGAAGGTCGCGATCGAGGGGACCGCGGGCACGTCGAGCTCGCCGCACACGGGGCGGAGGGCGGCGGCGACGGCCTCGGCGACGGCGTGGTGCTCGCGGCGGAGCTTGTCCGAGCCGAGCAATGCCTCGGCGCCGCGGCGGTCGGTCCCGGGATCGCCGGAGACGGGCTGCGTTCCCGCCAGCGGCTCGGAGGCGACCGAGCGGCCGCGGCGGGAGACGAGCAGCTCGGGGCTCGCGCCGAGGAAGCCGTCGACGTGAAACACGGTGCAGCTCGGATGGAGCGCGGCCAGGCGGCGGAGCAGATCCGCAGCGGAGAGCGGGTGATCCGTGTCGAGCGTCACGGCGCGGGCGAGGACGACCTTCTCGATTTCACCGCGCGCGATGTCGGCCACCGCGCGGGAGACGAGCGCGCGCCAGTGGTCCGCGGAGCGCTCGGTCTGGATGTGGAAGGATCCGGGCTCCGGGCGGCGGGTGGACGCAGGGGAGGGGGCGTCGGGCGGCGCGCCGTCCGAGAGGAGCGCGGTGCGAAAGCGGGCTCCCTCGGCTGTCCGGAGCTCGACGAGGGCGGGCAGGATCAGCGCGGCGGGCGCGGCGCGATCGAACGGGAGGGCGGCGATCCAGAGCGGACCTGCGCCTGGCACGTCCTCGGGGCCTTCGTGCGGGATCGCGGCGAGCGCGGCGCGGGCGCGGTCCAGCGCGTCGAGGTCCTCGAGGCCGCGGGGCAGGGAGAGGCGCGCCGCGACGCCGCGGGCGACGATCCCGGCACCCTGGCGCAGGAAGGCGAGGTCGCCGTCCAGCGCGCCTTCGAGCAGGCCAGCAGGCGCGCCGGGCTCGGCCTCGAGCCGCACGGTCCGGGCCGACAGGCGGGCGAGCAGTGCGGCGAGGCTCTCGGGTTCGGGCTGGGTCATGTGGGCTCCCGCGGGAGTCTAGTGCAGCGTCTCCGAAGCTCGTCCCTGGTTTCAGCGCGGTGCCGGGCGACGACGTCCGGCCCCGGTGCCCGAGGGTGCCCTCACCTCCCGGGGCCGGGACTCGGTCCACGCTCGGGGGCTCCGCGCGCAAGCGCGCTGCGCCCCCGAACCCCCGGGCCCCTGTCGTGGCCCGCCTACGACCCGGCCCCTCCGGTGAGGGCACCCTCGGGCACCGGGGCCTTCTGCCGGGTGAGAGGTTGGTGGAGGGCATTCTGATGACAGGGAGGCGGGGAGAAATCACAGAACGCGCGCCGGCTGCATTGACGCGCGGCGGCCCGGTCCGATGAAATACCCGGCTGGCCCCCGCCGGCTCCTCCGGCGGCTCGACGCTCGCGCGGCGATCGTGCGGCCGGCGGGGAGGGGGCATTGCGGAAATCGAGGAGGCGCGCGCCGTCCTGGGGCGCAGCGCTGGTCGTGACGCTCGCGGCGCCTGCGGCCCACGCGCGGTCTCCCGTGCTGGAGGGGCTCCTCACGTTCCACCCCGGCTGGATCACGCGCTCCATGGCCATTCAAGATCCGACCGGCGATCATGACGGGGGGCGCGGCCAGGGCGGGGGGCGGGGCGGCGAGCACCGCGTGCTCTTCCATGAAATGGGTGAGGGCAGGATCGTCCGCCTCTGGATGACCCCCGCGCGGCGGCAGGAGCCGGGACAATACGAGGAGATCTGGATCCAGATCGACGGACAGACCGCATTTCGGGGCAGCCCCATCGAATTCTTCCAGGGGCGTGGGCCCTCCGGGGCGCCGCTCTTGCTCGACGTCGAGCGGAGCTCCGGGGCGCTCGTCAGCTACGTGCCGTTCTCCTATTCCCGCGAGGCCCGGATCCTATTTCGCGGGGATCCGGGGTATTTCCGGGTCACCTACCGCGAGGGCAGAGGGGCGTCGGCCGGGCCGACCGCGGAGGAGCTGACGACCTTCCTCGCGGAGGACTGGACCGCGGGGGCCGCCGCGCCGATGGGGGCGCCGCGGCCGCT